>NZ_JAKUDH010000027.1:0-79997 GCF_031570495.1 Pseudomonas sp. JL2 | reverse complement strand
TAGCGCCCGATTGAAGTGTCCAAAATCATTAGGCCAGTTCAAGCTTGCTCGCGATTGCGGTGTGTCAGCCAACATCAATGCTGACTGATCCGGCCCCATCGCGAGCAAGCTCGGCTCCCACAGGATCTGCCATAGGATTTTTGTAGCCCCTGCGCAGTGCCAAGCAAACCCCGGAGAAATCCGGGGTTTGTCGTTTCTGCCAGCCCCGCTATCATTCGCGGCATCTTCCGGGGGACTTAACCGATGCTCAATGGCCTGTGGCTTGGCTTCTTTATCGTGGCAGCCGTGTCGGCGCTGGCGCAGTGGCTGATCGGCGGTAACGCCGGGATCTTCGCCGCCATGGTGGAAAGCATTTTCGCCATGGCCAAGCTGTCAGTGGAGGTGATGGTCCTGCTGTTCGGCACCTTGACCCTGTGGCTGGGGTTTCTGCGGATCGCCGAAAAGGCCGGTATTGTCGACTGGCTGGCCAAGGCGCTCGGGCCATTGTTTTTGCGGCTGATGCCGGAGGTGCCAGCGGGTCATCCGGCGATTGGCCTGATTACCCTCAACTTTGCGGCAAACGGCCTGGGGCTGGATAACGCGGCGACCCCGATCGGCCTGAAGGCCATGCGAGCCCTGCAGGACTTGAACCCCAGCCCGACCATCGCCAGCAATGCACAAATCCTGTTCCTGGTGCTCAACGCCTCATCGCTGACGCTGTTGCCGGTGACCATTTTCATGTATCGCGCCCAGCAAGGGGCGCCGGACCCGACCCTGGTATTCCTGCCGATCCTGCTCGCCACCAGCGCCTCAACCCTGGTGGGGCTGCTGTCGGTGGCCTTCATGCAGCGCCTGCGCCTGTGGGACCCGGTAGTGCTGGCTTATCTGATTCCGGGTGCGTTGGTACTGGGCGGTTTCATGGCGCTGCTGGCGACGCTCTCAGCCACGGCGCTGGCCGGGCTGTCTTCGATCCTCGGCAACCTGACGCTGTTCGGCTTGATCATGATGTTTCTGGTGGTGGGCGCGCTGCGCAAGGTCAAGGTTTATGAAGCCTTCATTGAAGGTGCCAAAGAGGGCTTTGACGTCGCCAAGACGTTGCTGCCATACCTGGTGGCTATGTTATGCGCCGTCGGCGTGCTGCGGGCCTCGGGTGCGCTGGACTTCGGCCTGGACGGCATCCGGCACCTGGTGCAGTGGGCCGGCTGGGACACCCGTTTCGTCGACGCCTTGCCGACTGCCATGGTCAAGCCATTCTCCGGCAGCGCCGCGCGGGCGATGCTGATCGAAACCATGAAGACTTCCGGCGTGGACAGCTTCCCCGCGCTGGTGGCCGCGACCATTCAGGGCAGCACCGAAACCACCTTCTATGTGCTGGCGGTGTACTTCGGCGCCGTCGGTATCCAGCGGGCGCGGCATGCGGTGGGCTGCGCGCTGCTGGCCGAGTTCAGCGGCGTCGTGGCGGCGATCGGGGTTTGCTACTGGTTCTTTGGCTGAACCATATCCCCTTGCCACAGGCCCGGATTGCAGTCACGGGCCTTTAGGGGCGTGCGGGTATCGCCAAGCGCTGGCCTTGTTCTACCGTCCAGTTCACAACCTCGGCGGTCAGTCGATCGCTGGCCTGGCCGAAACCTTGCACCACTGCCGGCACTTGCACGTCGCTCAAGGGCTGGCGGACTTCAAAACGATGACTGGCAAGGATGCGTTGGTCAAATCCCCGCACCAGCAATGCGTCCAGGCGAATCACCACGCTGGCCCCCGCGCCTTGATATTCGGTCTGGAAGGCCTGCAATTGGCCACCCAACTCCAAATCCGTTTGCAAGTTGCTGTCGGCGACACTCAATAGCCCGACACGTCCATCCTGTGCGAAGCCATCGAGCAAGCGATTGCGCAGCAACACCGGTGCCGGGTCGCTCCAGCGTGAGGCTGCGTAGCTGCTCAACAGATTGCCGTGGGGAATGACCGCGATTTTAGGGCTGTTGAGCACTTCGCTGGCCTGCGGGCTGGCCAGGCGCAACGACCACTTCACGGGCGTGCCCGGGGCTGCGGGCGCCTGAGTCGCGGGTAAGCGATAGACGTCCGCGGGCTCGGCCTGGGGCAGAATCGAGCAACCGCCCACCAGGACACATCCTGCCAGCAAGAGGATAGGGCGGACGAACCGAGCAAACGGCTTCATGGCGTGAATTCCTTGTTCTTGTCATTGCCCAGCAAATAGCCGCTGGGGTTGGCATCCAGGCGCCGGGAAATACCCCGCAGCGCGCTCAGGGTGTCGCGCAGTTCCCGCACCGCCGGCGACAGGGCATTGAGCCCCTGCATGCCATTGTTCAGCGCGTCGCGATTGTCGTTGAGCAGTTTGTCGAGGGTTGCGGTGCTGCGGGCCAGCGATTGCATGGCCTGGTCTGCGCTGCTCATGACCTCTTTGCCCTGATCGTTGAGCAGACCGTTGGCGCTGCGCATCAATGCCGTAGTCTGCTCCAGGGTGGCGCTGGCCTGTTTGCCGACAGAAGCCAGTTGCTGCATGGCCTGGCGAATATCGCCGCGTTGATCGGCGATGACCCCGGTGGTTTGCTCCAAGTGTTCAAGGGTCTTGCCCAACCGCTGGACATTGTCCGAGGAAAACACCGCGTTGGCGTTATGCAGCAGCAGGTTGATGCTGGTCATCAGGTCATCGCTGTTGTTCAGCAGGCGGGCGATCGGCGAGGGCGCTGCGATGATCACTGGCGGCTCGCCATCGTGCCCGGTCAGTGGCGGGCTATTGGGGGTGCCGCCACTGAGTTGGATAATCGAGGTGCCGGTGATACCGGTCAGTGCCAGTTTGGCCTGGGTGTCCTGCTTGACCGGTGTTTCAGCACTCAAGCGTACCCGCGCCAGTACTCGGCGCGGGTCATTCGGGTCCAGGCGCAGATTGACCACGTCTCCGACCTTGATGCCGCTGTACTCCACCGAGCTGCCTCTGGACAAGCCGCTGACCGCTTCGTTGAACACCACTTCGTAATCCTTGAATTCGCTGTCCACGCTGGACTTGGCCAGCCACAACCCAAACAGCAGGGCGCCGACCACCACGATCACGGTGAACAGGCCGATCAATACATGATGGGCTCGGGTTTCCATGTCAGACCTCGTTCAATTGTGTAGCAGCCGTCAAGGCCGCGCGGCCGCGAGGGCCGTGGAAGTATTCATGGATCCAGGCATCGTCGGTTTCCGACACTTTGTCGATGACATCGGCAACCAGCACTTTTTTCTGGGCCAGCACCGCCACCCGGTCGGTGATGGTGTAGAGGGTGTCCAGGTCATGGGTGACCAGAAATACGCTCAAGCCCAAGGCGTCGCGAAGCGTCAGGATCAATTGGTCGAACGCTGCCGCGCCGATGGGGTCGAGGCCGGCGGTGGGTTCGTCGAGAAACAGAATGTCCGGGTCCAGGGCTAGCGCCCGGGCCAGGGCTGCACGCTTGATCATGCCGCCGGACAGCGAGGCGGGGTATTTGTCGGCTGCCGATAGCGGCAGCCCGGCCAACGCCAGTTTCACCGCCGCCAGATGTTCGGCATCGGCCCGGCTGAGCCCGGCGTGTTCGATCAGGGGCAGGGCGACATTCTCTGTCACAGTCAGCGAAGAAAACAGCGCGCCTTTCTGAAACAGCACCCCAAAGCGTCGTTCCACTTGCGAACGCTGTTGCTGGGGCAGGCTCGGCAGATCCTGGCCGAACACTCGCACGGCCCCTTCACTGGGCCGGTTCAAGCCGACAATGCTGCGCAACAGCACCGATTTGCCACTGCCGGAGCCGCCGACCACCGCGAGGATCTCGCCCTTGTATACGTCCAGGTCGAGGTTTTCGTGCACGCTCTGCAGGCCAAAGCGATTGCACAAGCCACGTACCTGTATCACCGCCTCGGTTGGCGGCCTGGAAGGTCGACTCACCATTGCATCTCCATGAAAAACAGCGCGGCTACCGCATCGAGCACGATCACCACAAAAATCGACTGCACCACGCTTGAGGTGGTGTGAGCCCCGACAGACTCGGCGCTGCCGCTGACTTTGAAGCCTTCCAGGCATCCCACCGCAGCAATCAGGAAGGCAAAGATCGGCGCCTTGACCATTCCCACCACGAAATGCTGGACGCCGATGTCCGACTGCAACAGCGTCAGGAACATCGCCGGAGAAATATCCAGCGACAGGGCACACACCACACCGCCGCCGACAATGCCCGAGAGCATGGCCACAAAGGTCAGCATCGGCAACGCCACCAACAGGGCCAGCACTCGCGGCACCACCAGCAACTCGATGGGATCGAGGCCCAGGGTACGAATCGCGTCGATTTCTTCGTTGGCCTTCATCGAGCCGATCTGGGCGGTGAAGGCACTGGCGGTGCGACCTGCCATAAGAATCGCAGTCAGCAACACGCCGAATTCGCGCAGAAACGAGAACGCCACCAGGTCCACGGTGAAAATACTGGCGCCGAAATCGGCCAGCACCGTCGCCCCGAGAAACGCCACCACCGCGCCCACCAGAAAAGTCAGCAGGGCGACGATAGGGGCCGCGTCCAGCCCCGTCTGTTCGATGTGAACAACCATCGGGGTAATGCGCCAGCGTTTCGGGCGAAACAGGCCCCGGGCCAGCGTTTCTAGGATCAAGCCGACAAAGCCCAGCAATTGCAGGGTATCTTGCCAGACCTTGTCCACGGCTCGACCGATGCGTGTCAACAACTGGGTCACGACACTCACCGTCGGCTCTTTGACCGGCACGCAGAAGTCGGTCAGCGAGCAATAGACCGTCTGCAACAGTGCCCGATCGGCGGACGACAACGTGCAGTCGCGGTGCTCCGCGGTCTTGCCCAGCCGCTCGGCACCCAGCAGTTCCACCAGCAACGAGGCGCCGGCGGTGTCGAGGGCACCCAAGCCATTGAGGTCGATCAGGGTGTTGTCGTCGTACTGGCCGCGCAGCGAGTCGCTCAAACGCTTGAGCTGCGTGTAGTGAGCCAGTGTCCAGTCCCCGCTGATCCATAGCTGCGCCGGGGAGTGAGAGCGATCCAGTCGGGCACTGCCAGCCAGAGTGCCAGGGGTCATAAGCGCCATGCTCGTTCGGCTCGAAAAGTGTTACCTAATAGCACGCCCGGCATTATTTTGTCCCAGGCTCGAGCGCAGCGCTGACCTTGAAGCGCAATACACCAATCACCTGGCCATTTTCCGTCAGCACCCGCACCTGCCATTTACCGGTGGGGTCTTCCGGGAAGTTCTGCTTGTGGGTCCAGGCGCGATAGCCTTCCTTGCGCCCGCCATGAATGTCCAGGGCGATACGGTCCACTTCTTTGCCGTTGAATTGCCAGACGTGATAAATCCGCTCATCGAGCCCTCGCGGCGCATTGATAGCGGTGTAGGCATACAGACCATTGCCGCGTATCTGGTCAGCGGTGACTTCCTTCAGGCTGGCGCCCGGCGTGCGGTCCTCCAGTTGGGTGCTGATCGCCACCTCGGTCATCCACAAGGTTGCCGGCGGCACCCAGGAGCGCAGCACCCACCCGGCCGCGCCGATCCCCACCGTGATGCACAGAATCGCCAGGGCGTTGCGCACGGTGCGGATCGGAAAGATCGAAGCCAGGCTGGGGAACGACAACAGCATGGCAGTGCCCAGCGCCAGCTTGAAGCTCTGGTCGGTGGTCAGGTGCAGGATGATCGGCAGTGCGGTGAGCAGGGCGGCAAACAGCGTCAGGGTGTGCAGCGCCAGGAACGCCCAGCGCCGGGGCGCCAGCCATTTGTAGTACAGCGGATCAATGATCGAGACCAGTGCCGAGGCCGCCAGCAGGCCGGTGAAAATCACTTGGCTGCTGTTCCAGGTGGTGGTGATGAAAAAGAACGGCAAGACGAAAAACAGGCTTTCCTGGTGAATCATCTGCGTGGCGTAACGCAGCAGCGGCTGGGGGATTTCCCGTTTGAATATGCGGGTAAAAAGCCGGGTCAGGCTGTTCTCCAGCATCAGCCAGAGCCAGCTCACCAGCATGATGATGGTGATCCAGGTCGCAAGACCCTGCTGGCGGTCCACCAGCATGAAACTGCCGACTCCAGAGATGAAGCCACCGAGTGCGATGACCCCTGGATAGCGCTTCATCAATTCGAGAAGGCGCTGGATGTAGTGAGTCAGGTTCGGCATTCGGCAGTTCACAGTGAGTCGTAGGAAATATCCCTGACAGAGTATCGCCAGGACATCGATGTGACGAGCGCTCTAAGCCCTGCGACGCAATCTCCACCCGACCAGGACCAACAGCAACCCCAGCAGCCCGGCCACGCCCCAAACCAGCTCATCGTCGCCGAGCATGGGTTTCTCGATGCGCAGGTAGCCCGGGTCCTTGAGCAGTTCACGCAGGGCCTGGTTGGCCTGTTCCAGGCTCACCGCCTGAAGGCGCACGGCCGGATTGGTGAAGCGGCCGTCGTCGTAATCGCCAAGGGCACCCCAATAGTAATCGGCCAGTGCGCTGTTGCCTTGAACCGCCCACGACTGATGGGCGATGGCGGCGCGCTTGATGCGCACGAAACTCTCCGGGTCGAGGCCATCCTTGAGCAACGTGGTGCGCATTTGCTCCAGCGCCTGCTCGGCCTGGGGCAGGTCATCACGGGCCAGGTCCGCGTTCAGGCTGAAGAAGCCAACGCCGCCAAACACCTCTCGCTCCACCCACGGCCCGTAGGACAGGCTGCGGGCCAGGCGCAGCTGGCGATAGAGCGCCCAGTCCAGATAGTCCTTGAGCAGGTCGAAGGTTTCGTCGTGTTGCTGTTCCAGCACCGGCTCCGGAAACAGCCAATGAAGCTTGGCGCTATTGCCCACCAGGCCGCGCGTCAGGTTGCGCTTGGTGACCGCGCTGTAGCGGATCTGCGGTAACGCTGCGTGAGCGCTGGGCTCGACCGGCTCCAGTTCGCCGAAGGTCCGCTCCAGATAGGCCGGTAGCAACCGGTCCAGGTCGCCGACCACGATCAGCGTCATGTTGTTCGGTGCATACCAGGCCTTGCGTGCCTGCTCGATCCTGGCAAGGGTGAGGTGCCCGACTTCGGCGCGTTCGGCACAGCGCAGACCCAATTCCACTGCCAGTTGATTGCCCGCCTTGTGGCCCAGGTCCTGATGATCGAGCCAGCGTTGCAGATGGGTGTAGTGGCCGCCATCCTCGCGCTCCACCACACGTTTGGCCGCCTGCAGGGCGTTGTCGTCGATGCGGGTACGAGTCAGCAGGGCGATCAACAGGTCCAGGACCTTGCGTTGATTGCGCGCCGGTGCCTCGATGACGAACGTGGTGTCGGCGTTGCTCGTGAAGGCATTCCACTCGCCGCCCAGCGCCTGCATACGCTCTTCCAGCCCGCCTTCGCCGCCGTCATCGACACCGCTGAACAGCAAATGCTCAAGCAGGTGGGGCAGTTCCTTGTCGGCGCAGTTGAAGTCGTCCAGTCCCACGCCCACTACCAGCCGGATCGCCACATGCCCGCGCTCGCTGCCCGGCTTGAGCAGCAGTTGCATACCGTTGGGCAGCACATACCCCTCGACCTGGAATCGATCCAGCGCGACCGACGGCAGTGAACCGAGCAAAAGAACGGCGAGCAACAGACAACGCATAGCGAGCTTCCTGGCGGCTGATTGGAGGTCCATGTGCCGGGCAGGCCGTCATCGCAGGCAACTTCGCGCCCCACCTCGAACCCAATGGATTTCCATGGCGACGTGGGGCCGGCTTGCGTGCGAATGGTTTAAGCCCAGGCCAATCTTACTGACTGAGCAATGCGCCAGTCGTTCAAGGCGAATGGGTGACGTCGGAAATTTCATCAACCGCGAGCGCACCGGTCTCGGAAGTCCCCAGCACCACGTAGGCGCTGCCGCAGAACAGCGAGTTGAGGCGTTTCATGTCGGCGATCAGTTCTAGGTGCAGGGAACTGGTCTCGATGCTTTGTACGATTTTTCGCTGTAGGCGGCTGACGTGTGCGTGGGCCAGTCGTCTTTCCTGCGCTCGAAAGCGACGTTTCTCACGCAATAGCTGACGGGCGCTCTCCGGGTCGGCACTGAGGAACACCGACAATCCCAGCCGCAGATTGGCGATCAACTGGCTGTGCAGCGTCGCCAACTCTTCCAGGCCAACCTCGGAAAAGGACCGACGTTGCGCGGTTTTCTGTTGCTGGACCTTGCGCAACATGCGTTCGATGAGGTCGCTGGCCAGCTTCAGGTTGATCGCCAGCTCAATGATTTCCGCCCAGCGGCGGCTGTCCTGTTCACTGAGGTCCTCACGGGGCATTTGGGCCATATACAGCTTGATGGCGCTGCACAGCGCCTCGACGTCATCGCCCATGCTCCGTACTTGTTGGGTGACTGCGGTCTGCCCGCCGCGCAGTACGTCGAGCATGGCTTCGAGCATGGTTTCGATCAGATCACCGATGCGCAGGGTTTCCCGGGCAGCATTCGCCAGGGCCAGGCTCGGCGTGGCGAGGGCGGTGAGGTCCAGGTGGCGGGGCTTGGCCGTGCCGTTGGTGTCAGGACGCTCCGGCAGCAGCCAGGCACACAGCCTGGCCATCGGCCCGACGCTGGGCAGCAGCACGAGGCAGCGCACGGTGTTGTAGAGCAGGTGAAAACCGATCACCGTTTCCTGGTGGCTGAAATCCAGGCCGTCCAACCAGCCCACCAGCGGATCGAGCACTGGAATGATCAACAACAGGCCGATCAACTTGTACAGCAGGCTGCCCAGCGCCACCTGGCGGCCGGCGGCGTTCTGCATGCTGGTGCTGAGAAAGGCCAGCACGCCGCTGCCGATGTTGGCGCCGATCACCAGGCCGATGGCCACCGGCAGACTGATTACCGCTGCGCCGGCCAGTGTCGCGGTCAACAGCACGGCGGCGAGGCTGGAATAGGAGATCATCGCGAACAGCGCACCCACCAGCGCATCGAGCAGGATGTCGCCGGTCAGCGAGGCAAAGATAACTTTCACGCCCTGGGCCTGGGTGATGGGCGCGGCGGCTTCGACAATCAATTGCAGCGCCAGGATGATCAAGCCCAAGCCGATGCCGACCCGGCCCATTTGCCCCAGGCGGGTCTGTTTGCGCGACAGGAAAAAAATCACCCCGAGGAAAATCAGCAGGGGCGATAACCAGGACAGATCCAGGGTCAGTACCCGCGCCATCAGCGCCGTGCCGACATCGGCGCCGAGCATGGTCGCCAGGGCAGGGGTCAGTGCCATCAGGCCCTGGCCGACGAATGAGGTGACGAGCATGGCCGTGGCGTTGCTGCTCTGGACCATGGCAGTGACCATGATGCCTGCGACGAACGCCAGCCAGCGCTTGGACATGTTTTGGCCAATGACATGGCGCAGGTTCGTGCCATAGACCCGCAGAATGCCGGTACGGACGATGTGCGTGCCCCAGATCAGCAGGGCCACGGCGGAGAGCAAGTTCAGCAGGGTCAGCATGAGAAGCCCCCTGTTAGCGTCCCAAAGGGACCAATTGACGGTGCCACATTTTTCTTCGTTGTACTTAAGCTGTAGTTGGCCAACGGTTCGAGCGCCAGCATTGCACAGCTAAAGACGGGTTTGAAACAAAACTGTCATAAAAAGCCATTGACCAAAGACCCCACGAAACCCTGTGGGAGCGAGCCTGCTCGCGATAGCGGACTGTTAGCCAATGAAGATGTTGAATGTTGTGGCCTCATCGCGAGCAGGCTCGCTCCCACAGGTTTTGCATCCAGTTACTTTCCGGCAGGCATGAAAAAGGGGCTCGAAAGCCCCTTCGTTCATTGCCCTGTGCCGCTTACTGGCCTGGCATATCCTTACGCAGTTTTACCGGATCCTGCTGCTTGCGCTTGCGCGCCATGGCAGTGCGCATCTTGATGTTGAACGCTTCGACCGCCAGAGAGAAGGCCATGGCGAAGTAGACGTAGCCTTTTGGCACGTGCACGTCCAGGGACTCAGCGATCAGCACGGTACCGACCACCAGCAGGAACGACAGCGCCAGCATCTTCAGCGACGGGTGCTTGTCGATGAACGCGCTGATGGTGCCCGCCGCCAGCATCATCACCAGCACCGCCACGACGATTGCCGCGACCATCACCGGTACATGGGAGACCATGCCCACGGCGGTGATCACCGAATCCAGGGAGAACACGATGTCGATGATCGCGATCTGGACGATGGTGTAGATGAAGCTGCCGCCCGTGCCCGCAGGCGTCTCGCCGGTTTCGTCTTCGCCTTCCAGCGCGTGGTACATCTCCTGGGAGCTTTTCCACAGCAGGAACAGGCCACCGAAGAACAGGATCAGGTCACGACCGGAAATGCCCTGGCCGAACACTTCGAACAGGTCGGCGGTCAGGCGCATGACCCAGGTGATGGACAGCAGCAACAGGATCCGCGTGATCATGGCCAGGGCCAGACCGAAGATCCGGGTGCGTGCCTGCATGTGCTTGGGCATGCGGCTGACCAGGATCGAGATCATGATGATGTTATCGATGCCCAGGACAATTTCCAGGGCGGTCAGGGTGAAGAAGGCAACCCAGATTTCCGGGTTGGTCAGCCATTCCATGTGAGTTCCTTTAGCGAGTGTTGGGCCGCGCCGCGCCTTCGATTATCCAAAGGAGCGACGCAGCGGGCATTGCTTTTATAGAGTGCTGAACAGCGGAAAAATCCCCATCAGCAAGGCGGCAAACATTATGCACAGGCAAACCAATACTGCCCACTTCAAGGTGAAGCGTTGGTGATCGCCAAACTCGATCCCCGCCAGGGCCACCAGCAGGTAAGTCGATGGAACCAGTGGGCTCAGCAGGTGGACGGGCTGGCCAACAATCGAGGCGCGGGCCATTTCAACGGCAGTGATGCCGTAATGGCTGGCCGCTTCGGCCATGACCGGTAACACCCCGTAATAAAATGCATCGTTCGACATGAAGAAGGTGAACGGCATACTCGCCAGCGCGGTAATCACTGCCAGGTATGGGCCCAGGAAATCCGGGATCACCGCCAGCAGGCTCTTGGACATGGCGTCGACCATGCCGGTCCCGGACAGGATGCCGGTGAAGATACCCGCCGCGAAAATCAAACCGACCACCGCCAATACGCTGCCGGCATGGGCCGCAACGCGGTCTTTCTGCTGTTGCAGGCAAGGGTAGTTGACGATCATCGCGATACTGAACGCCACCATGAACAGCACCGGCAGCGGTAACAGGCCGGCGATCAGCGTGCACATCAGGCCCAGGGTCAACGCACCGTTGAACCAGATCAGCTTCGGACGACGGGCGTCCGGGAACTGGGAAACGCTGATTTCGCTGTGGTCGATGTCATCACCGGCGAGGTGCAATTCACCCAGACGGGCGCGCTCGCGTTTACCGTACATGTAGGAAATCGCCAGGATCGCCGCTACACCCGCGAGCATCGCAGGAATCATCGGAACGAAGATGTCGGACGGATCGACATGCAGCGCGCTGGCTGCACGGGCCGTCGGGCCGCCCCAGGGGGTCATGTTCATCACGCCACCGGCGAGAATGATCAGGCCGGCCATGATCCGTGGGCTCATGCCGATGCGGCTGTAGAGCGGCAGCATGGCGGCCACGCAGATCATATAAGTGGTCGCGCCGTCACCATCGAGGGAAACGACGAGCGCCAGAACGGCGGTGCCGACCGAAACTTTCAACGGGTCGCCCTTGACCAGCTTGAGGATCTTGCGCACGGCCGGGTCGAACAGGCCGGAGTCGATCATCAGGGCAAAATAAAGAATCGCGAACATCAGCATCACCCCGGTCGGGGCAAGCTTGGTGATGCCTTCGAGCATCATCGGACCGATCTTCGGTGCAAAACCACCGAACAGAGCGAACAGGATCGGGATGATGATCAGGGCAATCAGCGCGGACAGGCGCTTGGTCATGATCAGGAACATGAACGTGATGACCATGGCAAAGCCAAGGAAAGTCAGCATAGGAAATACTCCAGGCGTGGCGCGACGGGCAAAGGCAGACCGAACAGGTCAGCGCAGAATGCAAAGCACGGGACGGACGGAGGGAGTGGGTTCAGCGGGGCGGGTAGCAGCGGACATCAGAATCACCATTGTTGTTGTTAAAAGGGCCTAACGAGCCTTAGCCGCTCGCTTCTGGCCACCGGTCTGTTGCCGGTAGTGGGGGCGATCCTAATCGCGCAAGCTTTCAGCCACCTTTCGCCGCTGTAATGGAGTTTTTCTGTAGGGCAAGGCTTACCTGTAGGAGCAAGCTTTATTCCCACAGACAATCTGCGCTCCACCGATAAATCAAAACACCGAAAGATCCAACGGCCGCACCGCGCCCATCCAAATCGCATGCTCGGTGTGGTCCGCCAGGTCGTCGCCGGTGTCTGGGTGAAGAAATATCACCAGGCCTTTGCGATTGAGCGCCAGCCACGGCAAGACCACGCCGATGTGCTGTGGATCGAACGCCAATTGGCAGCTCCAGTCCGGGTGCGGCCCGACTGGGCGTTGGTGGATACGGCCCATTTTCAGCCCAAACAGTCGCGTTGCTTCCTCGCACAGTGCCCGCGCCTGGTCGATGGTGTTGGCGTCGAAATAGACATGGGCGTGGTAGCCCTTGATCCGCTGCATGTGCTTCTCCTCGAAAACTGGCCGAACCGAGGTTGTCTCCCGCGGGTCAGAGCCTTTACATGCGGGACAAAAAAGGAAAAACAGCCATGAAAAATGCCGAAACCCCGGTCACCAAAGTGGTGCTCTATGGTGCCATGAGTAGCCTCGGCAGTGCGTTGATGGCTGAAATGCTGCGGCGCCAGCACGAAGTCATCGCTGTTCTCGACGACCTTACGGCCCTGGCGCCGCGCCCCGGCCTGCGGGCCAAGACCGGCGACCTCTACGATCCCCAGCGGGTCAAGCAAAGCGTGGCCGGCGCCAATGCCGTGGTGTGTCTGTTGAACGCTCCAGGGTTGCCGATGAACAGCGAGCACGTGGAGCGCACGCTTATTCCCGGTCCCGTGGAGCAGGTGTTGGCGGTGGATGCGCTGATCGCCGGGATGGAGGCAGCGAGTATTTCCCGGCTGTTTCTGGTGGGCGATTTCGCCGTGCTCGACGAGGAGCCGGCAGACGATGTATTGCAGCGTCATGCCGCCGAAGAAGTCCTCGACGCGCTGAACAACAGCACGTTGCAATGGACCCTGATTGACTCACCCTACGCAACGCCCGGTTTGAGCATCGAGCACTTCAGCCAGGTCAGCACCAGCCTGGAGGCCGGCATGGCCGAATCACTGGAGCGGCTTGGCCGTGTGGCCGTCGGCATTGCCGATGAGCTGCGCCTGAACCTGCATGTGGGCCAGCATGTCAGTTTTGTCGCCGCCGATTAGCCTGTGCGGTCGCCGTCTCCCGAGTTGGCGCAGGGGCGGGCTGGTTACACCGCAATGGAAGGCAAGGCCAACCCCGTGAGCGATTCGGCGCTGTTGGCCTGCTCCTCCATCAACCAGTCCACAAACTGCCTGATCAATACCCCGCGCCGTTTACGCTGGGGCAAGACCACGTAATACCCTGACCGCGACAACACTGTTTCAGCGACCGGACGGCACAGCAGCCCTTGGGCCAATAAGTTATCCACAAGGTAACGCCAGCCGATGGCGACGCCTTGACCGCCAATCGCCGCCTGGATGAGCAAGGTGTAGTTGTCGAACCGTAACTGCCCGGGCGCCGGGGGCGAGGTAATGCCCAGCTCACGGAAAACGCCACTCCAATCGAACCAATGGCTACTGTTTTCCCCGCGCAAATGCAGGAGCGGGAACTCCGACAAGGCTTGAGCCGACAAGGGCAGGGAGCGTTCCTTGAGCAACAGCGGGCTGCACACGGGAAAGACTTCTTCGCTGAAAAGCCAGCGACTTTCGCCTTGTTTGAAGCGACCATCTCCAAACAGCACCGCAACGTCGATATCCGTGCGCAGCATGTTGTGATTGCGTTCGCTGGTCACCAGGCTGACGTCCACCTGTGGGTTGGCGGCGTGAAACCGATGCAAGCGGGGCATCAGCCAATAGGCGGCAAACGCAAAATCGGTGGCCACTTGCAGTACTTCATGCTGGTCATGGGCGGTGATCGCGCTCAATCCTGCGTCGATATTCTGCAAACCGACCTGCACCTGCTCGAACAGGATTGTTCCGGCCTCGGTCAGCTCGATCCCGCGGTAGATGCGATCGAACAATCGCGTACCCAGTTGTTCTTCCAGGCGCTTGATCTGCTGGCTGATGGCCGGTTGCGTGGTGCCCAGTTCGATCGCCGCTGCCGTAAAGCTGCGGTGGCGGGCCGCGGCTTCAAAGGCGCGGAACAGGTCAAGGGACAGGTCACCCAGGGCTTCATACATAAGCTGTGCTTATCCTAGTCATTGCCTTACGTGGGCTTTACCCATAAAGGTGGGGGCTACATGCTCAATCGCAGCAATTTCGCATAACTGTTTACTATGGAATGCCGCGAATACATGAAGCGCAAGAACATTCTTTTCATCATGGCCGATCAAATGGCCGCGCCAATGTTGCCGATCTACGGTCCTTCGCCGATCAAGCTGCCGAACCTGTCGCGCCTGGCCGAGCAGGGCGTGGTGTTCGACGCCGCGTATTGCAACAGCCCACTCTGCGCACCGTCGCGCTTTACCCTGGTGAGCGGTCAGTTGCCCAGCAAGATCGGCGCCTACGATAACGCGGCGGATTTTCCTGCGGACGTCCCGACGTACGCCCACTACCTGCGGCGTCTGGGTTATCGCACGGCGCTGTCCGGCAAGATGCATTTTTGCGGGCCGGACCAGTTGCATGGCTATGAAGAACGCCTGACCAGTGACATTTACCCGGCCGATTACGGCTGGGCCGTGAACTGGGACGAGCCCGACGTGCGGCCAAGCTGGTATCACAACATGTCTTCGGTGTTGCAGGCCGGTCCGTGCGTGCGCACCAACCAGTTGGATTTTGACGAAGAAGTGGTGTTCAAGGCCCAGCAGTATCTGTTCGACCACATCCGCGAGGATGGCGACCAGCCGTTCTGCCTGACGGTGTCCATGACCCACCCACACGACCCGTACACCATTCCCAAGACCTTTTGGGATATGTATGACGACAAGGACATCCCGCTGCCGCAAACCCCGGGGCAAACGGAGCTGGACCCGCATTCCCAGCGCCTGTTGAAAGTCTATGACCTGTGGGACAAGCCACTGCCTGTGGATAAGATCCGCGATGCGCGCCGCGCGTACTTCGGTGCGTGCAGCTACATTGACAGCAACGTCGGCAAGTTACTGCAAACCCTGGAAGACACCGGCTTGATGGACGACACGATCATCGTGTTCTCCGGCGATCATGGAGACATGCTCGGTGAAAAAGGCCTCTGGTACAAAATGCACTGGTTCGAGATGGCGGCTCGCGTTCCCTTGCTGATCAGCGCACCGGGCCAGTTCGCCAGCGGGCGGGTCGGGGCGGCGGTGTCCACTGCCGACTTGCTGCCGACTCTGGTGGAGTTGGCCGGTGGCCGGCTTGAGCCCGGACTGCCGCTGGATGGCCGGTCGCTGGTGCCCCATCTGCAGGGGCAGGGCGGTCATGACGAGGTCTTTGGTGAATACATGGCCGAAGGCACCATCAGCCCGTTGATGATGATCCGTCGTGGACCCTGGAAATTCATCTACAGCGAAGACGATCCGTGCCTGCTGTTCAATCTGCGCAATGACCCCAAAGAACTGGAGGACCTTAGCCAATCGGCTGAGCACCAGTCCCTGTGCGCGGATTTTCTCGCCGAAGCGCGAGCTAAATGGGATATCCCAACCATTCACCAACAGGTGCTCGCCAGTCAGCGACGTCGACGTTTCGTCGCCCACGCGTTGACCCTGGGCAAACTCAAGAGCTGGGATCACCAGCCGCTGGTGGACGCCAGCCAGCAGTACATGCGTAACCACATTGACCTCGACGATCTGGAACGCAAGGCCCGTTATCCACAACCCTGCCAAAACCAATAACGTAAGGGGAAGCACATGCAAAAGTTATCCACAGTACTGACCGCTGGGCTGTTGGCGCTTAGCAGTTCGGCGTGGGCCGAGCAAAGCTGCGAGACGGTAAAGATGGCCGACCCCGGTTGGAGTGACATCGCTGCGACCAACGCGATCACGGGTTTTTTGCTCGATGGCATGGGCTACAAGGCCAAGGTCGACACCCTCGCAGTGCCGATCACCTTCGGCGGCCTCAAGGACGGCCAGGTTGATGTATTTCTGGGTAACTGGATGCCGGCGCAGCAAGGGTTCTACGACAAGTTCGTGGCCACTGGCGATGTCACGCAGTTGGCCAAGAACCTGGACGGCACCGAATTCACCCTGGCGGTCCCGGATTACGTGTGGGATGCCGGTGTGCATAACTTCGCTGACCTGAACAAGTTCGCCGATAAGTTCGACAAGAAGATATACGGGATCGGCTCCGGCGCCCCGGCCAACCTCTCCCTGAAGGAAATCATCAAGACCAACGATTTCGGCATGGGCGAGTGGAAACTGGTGGAATCGAGCGAGCAGGCCATGCTCGCGGAAGTCTCCCGGGCGGTGAGGAAACAGAAGTTCGTGACCTTCCTTGGCTGGACGCCACACCCGATGAACGTGCAACTGAAAATGCACTACCTCAAGGGCGGCGAGAAGTATTTTGGCGACACGGGCAGTGTCTATACATTGACTCGCAAAGGTTATGCACAGGCCTGCCCGAACGTAGGCAAGCTGTTGACCAACCTGAGTTTCACCCAGGAAATGGAAAACAGCATCATGGCCGAGGTGGTGAACAACAAAGTCAGCAATGCCGATGCGGCCAAGGCCTGGATCAAGGCGAATCCGGCGGTGCTGGATAAATGGCTGGATGGTGTGAAGACGCTGGATGGCAAGGATGCGTTGGCGGCGGTGAAGGCCAAGCTCTGACAATCATGTGGCGAGGGAATCTATGTGGGAGCAAGGCTTGCCCGCGATGAAGACGACTCGATCTTTCAGATCGAGCTGCCTGTTTCGCGAGCAAGCTTTGCTCCCACATTAATCTCCTTGCCACAGGGAGAACGGCGCCTTGTCCTGATACTCTTGCGCCAAACCCGATCCTTGAGGCCCCATGGCATTGCCCACCCGCCATTCACTCTTTCCGTTCCTGAGCTGGCTGCCGCGGCAGACCCGCGCCAGTGTCGGCCGTGACCTGATCGTCGGCCTGAGCGGTGCGATTCTCGCTTTGCCGCAGTCGATTGCCTACGCCCTGATTGCCGGACTGCCGCCGGAATACGGCTTGTATGCGGCGATTGTGCCGGTGCTGATCGCCTGCTTGTGGGGTTCGTCGTGGCACCTGATCTGCGGTCCTACGGCGGCGATTTCCATTGTCCTGTATGCCAGCGTCAGTCCCCTGGCCATGCCGGCCACCCAGGACTACGTCACCTTGATCCTGTTGCTGACGGTGCTGGCGGGGGTTTTCCAGTGGCTGCTGGGGTTGTTGCGTTTCGGCGCGCTGGTGAACTTCGTCTCACACTCGGTGGTGCTGGGTTTCACCCTGGGCGCGGCGGTGGTGATCGCCCTGGGGCAGTTGCCCAACCTGCTGGGTCTCGATCTGCCCAATGAAGCCACGGCGTTGAAAGGGCTGCTGATGTTGGTCAGTCATATCGAGGCTGTGGATAAGCCTTCTCTGTTTCTCGGTTTGGGCACGCTGGTGCTGGGCGTGGTGCTCAAACGGCTGCTGCCGCGCTGGCCGAGCCTGTTGATAACTTTGGTCATCAGCAGCCTGGTGGTCTGGCTGTGGCCAGGGATGTTCGGGCATGTCGCGCTGGTCAGCGCCTTTGCCGGGCGCTTGCCGCCGTTCTCTGCGCTGCCGCTGGACCTGGATCTGATCCTGCGCCTGCTGCCCGGCGCGGTTGCGGTGGGCATGCTCGGGTTGGTGACCAGCCTGTCCATTGCTCGCTCGTTGTCAGTACGCTCCGGGCAGTTACTCGACGCGAACCAGGAGGTCAGGGCGCAGGGGCTTTCCAATATTGTGGGAGGGTTCTTTTCCGGATCCTTGTCAGCGGGTTCCTTTACCCGTTCCGGCCTCAGTTATGAAGCCGGCGCTTGCTCGCCCCTGGCCGGGGTTTTCTCGGCACTGTGGGTGGCCTTGTTTGCGGTAACCGGTGCCAAGCTGATTTCGCACATTCCGATACCGGCCATGGCCGGCAGCATCCTGTTGATCGCCTGGGGGCTGGTGGATTATCGCGGCGTCCGGGCGTTGTTTCGCGTGAGTCGCGCCGAATTCGTGGTGATGAGCCTCACTTGCCTGGCCACGCTGCTGCTGGAGCTGCAGACCGCTATCTATGCCGGCGTGCTGGCGTCGCTGTTCTTCTACCTCAAGCGCACCTCGCAACCGCGGGTGCAACACGCCCGTGAGGGTGAAGCTGACATCCTGCGGGTTGGCGGTTCGATCTTTTTTGGTGCCAGCCATTACCTGCAAGTGCGTCTGCAACGGTTGCAGGCACAACGGGTGGTGATCGATGCCCAGCAGATCAACTTCATCGACTACTCCGGCGTGGAAATGCTGCACCAGGAAGCCCGGCGCTTGCGCACCCAAGGGCGCAGCCTGACGTTGCGCAGGGCCAGGCCCCATGTGGTGGAAGAGTTGAAGAAGCTGGAAGGGCCGGAGCACTGTCCGATCCATTTCGAAGACTAGGGCTTAAGGTAGACACACCCTGTGGCGAGGGGATTTATCCCCGCTGGGGCGCGCAGCGGCCCTGGTTTTTTGGGACGGCTTCGCAGTCCAACGGGGATAAATCCCCTCGCCACAACAGTCTGTAGCCTACAGTGCGAGCTGGCGCCGCAATTCGGCCAGCACTGGCGCGGTGTCCGGGCGTACCCCGCGCCACAGGTAGAACGCTTCGCCCGCCTGCTCGGCGAGCATGCCCAAGCCATCCATCGCCACCGCCGCGCCGTGTTCGCTGGCCCAGCGACAGAACGAAGTGGGCTCCTTGCCATACATCATGTCGTAGCAGAACGTCATGCCGGGCTCGATCAAACTTGCGGCAATCGGCGGTACATCACCGGACAGGCTCGCCGATGTGGCGTTGATAATCAGGTCCACCGGCTCTTGCAGCCAGTCGAAACCGCTGGCCGAGACCGGGCCCAGGTCGGCGAACAACTCGGCCAGCAACTCGGCTTTTTCCACCGTGCGGTTGGCGATGATCACCGAGGCCGGCGCTTCGGCCAGCAGCGGTTCCAAGGCACCGCGCACAGCACCGCCGGCGCCCAGCAACAGGATGCGTTTGCCCTTGAGGTTTAAACCTGCGTTGACGGTCAGGTCCCGTACCAGTCCGGCACCATCGGTGTTGTCACCCAACAGATGGCCATCGGCCAGCTTGCTCAAAGTGTTCACCGCCCCGGCCCGCTGGGCCCGCTCGGTCAGGCTGTCGGCCAGGCGGAAGGCGTCTTCCTTGAACGGCACGGTGACATTCGCCCCACGCCCCTCGCGGAAGAATTCCCGCGCGCAGCCGGCGAAATCGTCCAAAGGCGCGAGCAGCGTGCTGTAGTCCAGTGTTTGCCCGGTCTGCTCGGCGAAGAGACGGTGGATCAGCGGTGATTTGCTGTGGCCGATCGGGTTACCCATTACAACGTAGCGGTCCATGGATAATCCTCGTTCAGGCCGTCGCCAGCCAATCGCGATCCTGCAGGAAATACTCGGTCAGCCGCGCCTCTTCGCTGCCCGGTTCGGCTTTCCAGTCATAGCCCCAGCGCACTTGCGGCGGCAAGGACATCAGGATCGACTCGGTACGCCCGCCCGATTGCAGCCCGAACAGGGTGCCGCGGTCGTAGACCAGGTTGAACTCCACGTAGCGTCCGCGGCGAAACTCCTGGAATTCCCTTTGTTTGGCGGTAAACGGGTCCTGCTTGCGGCGCCGCACGATAGGCAGGTAAGCCTCGATGTAGGCATCGCCGATGGCGCGCATGAAGGCGAAGCTGGTGTCGAAATCCCACTCGTTCAGGTCGTCGAAAAACAGGCCGCCAATGCCACGGGGCTCGTTGCGATGCTTGATATGGAAATAGCTGTCGCACCAGGCTTTGTAGCGCGAATACACGTCGGGGCCGAACGGGGCACAGGCCTGTTGGGCAACGCGGTGCCAATGCACGCAGTCTTCTGCCACGCCGTAGTACGGTGTCAGGTCGAAGCCGCCGCCGAACCACCAGACCGGCTCTTCGCCTTCCTTTTCAGCGATGAAAAAACGCACATTGGCGTGGGACGTAGGCACATGAGGGTTGTGGGGATGGATGACCAATGACACACCCAGCGCTTCGAAGCCGCGCCCGGCCAGTTCCGGCCGATGGGCGCTGGCCGAGGGGGGGAGACCGCTGCCGAAGACGTGGGAAAAGTTGACGCCGCCCTTTTCGATCACCGTACCGTTTTCAATCACTCGCGTGCGACCGCCACCACCGGCGGGGCGGGTCCAGGCATCTTCGACGAAACGAGTGCCGCCGTCTTCGGTTTCCAGGGCCGCACAGATGCGGTCTTGCAGGTCGAGCAGGTAGGCTTTCACGGCCTCGGTGCGAGTGGTCATGACATCACCTTGATCAGGGCTACGCTACGCGGCTTGCAGCGGGCCGGTGGCAAATGGGCGCACAGGATACCACCGCACTTGCCTACGCCACAGTTGACGAAGGTCAAGCTTAGGAGTCCGATAGCAGGCTTGGTAAAAAGTCCACGACAAGGAGAAAGTGAAGATGGCCAAACGTATTCAGTTCAGTTCCCACGGCGGCCCCGAAGTGCTCGAGTACGTGGGCTACCAGCCTGCCGAACCGGGCCCGCAGCAGGTGCGGGTCAGCAACAAGGCGATCGGCCTGAACTTCATCGATACCTATTATCGCAGCGGTCTTTACCCGCCACCGGCCTTGCCCTCGGGCTTGGGGGCCGAGGGGGCGGGTGTGGTCGAGGCCGTCGGTTCAGACGTCACGCGGTTCAAGGTCGGTGACCGGGTAGCTTATGGCAGCGGTCCGCTGGGGGCCTACAGCGACGTGCATGTGTTGCCCGAGGCCAATCTGGTGCATTTGCCCGAGTCCATCAGTTTCGAACAGGCGGCCGGCGTGATGCTCAAGGGCCTGACCGTGCAATACCTGCTGCGTCAGACCTACGAGCTCAAAGGGGGGGAAACCATCCTGTTCCATGCCGCTGCTGGTGGCGTGGGCTCTTTGGCCTGCCAGTGGGCCAAGGCCCTGGGCGTGCGATTGATCGGCACCGTCAGCTCAGCGGAAAAAGCCGCCATCGCTAAATCCCACGGCGCTTGGGAAACCATCGACTACAGCAAGGAAAACGTCGTACAGCGGGTGCTGGAGCTGACCGACGGCAAGAAAGTCCCGGTGGTCTATGACGGTGTCGGCAAGGACACCTGGCTGACCTCCCTGGACTGCGTAGCGCCCCGTGGCCTGTTGGTGAGTTTCGGCAATGCTTCCGGTGCGGTGGACGGCGTGAACCTGGGGATACTCGCGGCCAAAGGCTCGCTGTACGTCACCCGTCCGACCCTGGCCACTTACGCCAATAACGCCGAGAACCTGCAGCGCATGGCCGATGAGCTGTTCGGCATGATCAGCAGCGGCAAGATCAAAGTGGATATCAACCAGCGTTATCCACTGGCCGAAGCGGCCAAGGCCCAGGCCGAGTTGTCGGCGCGGCGCACAACCGGGTCGACGATTCTTTTGCCCTGATTTAGAGGGTGCTAAAGAACCTGTGGGAGCGAGCTTGCTCGCGATAGCGGAGTATCAGCCAACATCTATGTCAACTGATCCGACGCTATCGCGAGCAGGCTCGCTCCCACAGGGTTTGATGCAAGATCCGGAAGGTGTGTTCGGGCTCAGTCCGGCCGCACCACGTTGCCGGTCGCCAGGTCGCGAATCACGCTGGGGTTCTTGCGCCCACCCAGGTTACCGCCCAGCACCAGGTCGATCTGCCCACGGAAATATTGCTCGACGCGAATTCGCGTGCGCGCCGCCGGGCGGCCCTGAGGGTTGGCCGAGGTGGACACCAGCGGCCCCACCAGTGAGCACAAGTCGCGCACGGTGGGGTGATCGCTGACCCGCAGCGCAACCGTGTCGTGCACACCGGTAATCCATTGCGGCAGCAGATTCTGGTGCGGCACCAGCCAGGTATTAGGCCCAGGCCAGGTGCTGGCCATTCGATCCATCCAGGTTTCAGGGAAATCTTCGAACAGAAAGTCGAACTGGTGGATGTTGTCAGCCACCAGGATCAAACCCTTATCGGGCAGCCGCGACTTGATCGCCAGCAGGCGCTCCACCGCGTCTTCGTTCCACGGGTCGCAGCCCAGGCCCCAGACCGCTTCGGTTGGATAGGCAATCACCGCCCCGGCGCGAATTTCTCGCGCGGCTTGTTGCACACGCCAACTGTTGACCATGAAAGACTCTCCACAACGCAAATAAGGCTGTGCGCAGTTTACCGATCTTCCCCATAAAACCTAGCGCGCAAACCAGCGCCCGTTGTCACAGACCGCCCGTCCCTCCATTTCCAGCTCAGTCAGCGCCGCCAGGACTTTGGGCAAGCTCCAGCCGCTGGCGGCGGCCAGCGCTTCGCTGCCAAGCGGCGCGGCATGGAGCAAGCGCAACAGCGGATGGGTGACGGGCGTCGGTTCCATGGACAGCGGCAACTGCTGCCAGCCCCGCAATGCTTCAAGGATGTGCTCGACGGTTTCCACCAGCGCCGCGCCGTCGCGGATCAACTGATGGCAGCCCTTCGCGCCGGGGTGGTGGATCGACCCCGGAATGGCGTACACCTCGCGCCCTTGTTCGGCCGCCAAGCGTGCGGTGATCAGCGAACCGCTGGCGACACTGGCCTCCACCACCAGTACACCGAGGGACAGACCGCTGATGATCCGGTTGCGACGAGGAAAGTTGCTGGCGTGGGGCGGCGCGTCCAGCGGGAACTCCGACAGCACCGCGCTGCCTTGGGCGATCATCGCGTCCGCCAGCCGACGATTGCGCTGTGGATAAAAATTTTCCAGCCCTGTGCCCAGCACGCCAATTGTTTGCCCACCCACATCCAGCGCTGCTTGATGGGCCGCCGCGTCGATCCCCAAGGCCAGGCCGCTGGTGATGACAAAACCGGCACCGGCCAGGCTTCGGGAAAACGCCGCGGCGGTGTCCATGCCCGGTCGCGATGCCCGGCGGCTGCCGACCATCGCCAGCTGTGGTTTTTCCAGAATGGTCGCGTCGCCGGCGACGAACAACAGCGGTGGCGCATCGCTGATCTGCGCCAGCAGCGCGGGGTAGTCAGGCTGGTCCCACATCAGTAAACGCTGGGCCGAACCCTCCAGCCAGGCCAATGCATGGGCGGCGCCGTCACGCACATCCGGGTTGCGCCGAGCCTCGGCACACGCCGCGGGCAACCTCAGCGCTCGCCAGGCGCTGGCCGGTGCGCTGATGGCTTTGGAGGCCGAGCCAAAGGCCTCCATCAGGGTCATGAAACGTTTGGGGCCCAGTTCCGGCAAGCGGTGCAGGCGCAGACGGGCCTCCAGTTCCGCAGGGGAAACCGAAGCAGATTCAGGCAATGACATGGATCATCCTTGATCGTTATAAGCCCCGTCGAAACGGGAACAAGCTGTGGATAACTCTGTTGGTAACTTGTGAGACCCGTTATGGATTGCGCACTTTGTCGAGTACCGCCAGCGAGCGCGAGGCGTATAGCACCAAGCCATAGCTGAGCTTGTCGTAGGTGCGAAAAACCATCAGCAGGCCAGCACGTTCATCGGGAATTTTCACCTGCTCGCCGGTGATGCGGTCGCGCACGGTCTCGCCGGTCTTCATCACCGCCAGCACATTGCCTTCGGCCAGCCCGTCGCGACGGCCCTTGTTCAGGGTGACTACATCCAGGGCGCCGATCTGGGTGACGCCGCGGGGTACATCGAGGATCAGCCCGTTGATCTCCGTTTTCGGTGCGCTGGGCATGAACGTCGAGTTGATCGAGCGTTCTTCGCCACTGAACAGGCGATCGCCGAGGCGCACCTCCTGGGTCGTGCGTTGCAGGGCCAGGGTTGTGATGTCGCCTTCGCTCGCCACGACTTCACCGCTGCCGATGTCATCGGCGTTGATGCCCAGGAACTCCTTGGTTTCGGGATCGGTGTAGACCTTGCCCTGACGGAAGATGCCGTACGCCGACTGGTCCGCGTCGAAGGGGCCGCGGGCAAAGATCCGGTCTCCCGTGCCGCTGAGGACCCGTTCGGCATCGCCTGCAACGATGTAGGGCGCCTTGTCGAAATCCTCGGCCGTGTCGACGATGCGGTTGCTCAGCAAAAAGCTGTTGATGGCCTGCAGCGGGATGCTCGGAATCGCGTCGGCCACCGGCGAGCTGCGAATGCGCGGTGACAGCTTGATGGTGCCCCGCGAAGCGCCGCGATTGAGGGTCAGGCGCGGTTGACCGTTGACGTAGACCAGCGACAGGGTGTCGCCGGGATAAATCAGGTTGGGGTTCTCGATCTGTGGGTTGGCTTGCCAGAGTTCGGGCCATTTCCACGGTTCACGCAAGTATTTGCCGGAGATGTCCCACAGCGTGTCCCCCGTCACCACTGTGTATTGCTGGGGAAAACCTTCCCGAAGTTGCACTTGCCCGTGCGCGATACCGGCCGAGGCCAGAAGCAGCAGGGCGAGTAGTGATTTCCTCATGCGGTGAATCCCTTTATTATGTGCGTTCGCGTAAAACGCCAGAGCCCCCGTGGCTCGCTCCGTGATTGAGGAGCAACGTTTTACAACGGTAGCCTGCATCCCAAGACACGCCAGGCCAGCCACCCGACTTTACTTCACACGTGCATTTATCAAGCTTATGGCCATTTTGAACATTCTCGAATTTCCGGACCCGCGCCTGCGCACTATCGCCAAACCGGTGGCCGTAGTGGACGACGAAGTGCGTCAGTTGGTCGATGACATGTTTGAAACAATGTATGAGGCGCCAGGCATCGGCCTCGCCGCGACCCAGGTCAACGTGCACAAACGTATCGTCGTGATGGACCTTTCCGAAGACCGCAGCGAGCCCCGGGTGTTCATCAATCCCGAGTTCGAAACCCTGACCGACGAGATGGACCAATACCAGGAAGGCTGTCTCTCGGTGCCCGGCTTCTACGAAAACGTCGACCGCCCGCAGAAGGTCAAGATCAAAGCCCTGGACCGTGACGGCCAGCCTTACGAGCTAATCGCCGAAGGGTTGCTGGCGGTGTGCATCCAGCATGAGTGCGACCACCTCAACGGCAAGCTGTTCGTGGACTACCTGTCTACCCTCAAGCGTGACCGGATCAAGAAAAAACTGGAAAAACTTCATCGCCAGAATGCTTGACGCCCCCTTCAAAGGCTTGCCGCGGCAAGCCTTTTTCTTTTGCGACTGCTTTGTAAATGAGAGCTTCCCATGACTGAGCCACTGCGCATCGTCTTTGCCGGCACTCCCGAGTTCGCCGCCGAACACCTCAAGGCCCTGCTGGCCAGCCCCCATGAAATCATCGCGGTCTACACCCAGCCGGATCGGCCGGCCGGTCGCGGGCAAAAACTGATGCCCAGCCCGGTCAAGCAACTGGCCCTGGAGAACGGTCTGCAGGTCTTGCAGCCGCCGACCCTGCGCGACGCTCAGGCCCAGGCCGAATTGGCCGCGCTCAAACCCGACTTGATGGTGGTGGTCGCCTACGGCCTGATCCTGCCCCAAGTGGTGCTGGACATTCCGCGCCTGGGTTGCATCAACAGCCACGCCTCGCTGCTGCCGCGCTGGCGCGGTGCGGCGCCGATCCAGCGCGCCGTGCAAGCCGGCGATGCCGAGAGCGGCGTCACCGTGATGCGCATGGAAGCCGGTCTGGACACCGGGCCGATGCTGCTCAAGGTCAGCACGCCCATCAGCGCCGAAGACACCGGCGGCAGCCTGCACGACCGCCTCGCACTGATCGGCCCGCCCGCCGTGGTCCAGGCCATCGCCGGCCTCGCCGCCGGCACGCTGGAAGGCGAAGTGCAGGATGACAGCCTCGCCACCTACGCCCACAAACTGAACAAGGACGAAGCACGCATCGACTGGAGCCGCCCGGCCATCGAGCTGGAGCGTCTGGTGCGTGCCTTCAACCCGTGGCCGATCTGCCACAGCACCTTGAACGGCGAGGCTCTGAAAGTGCTGGCGGCAAGCCATGTCGAGGGGCAGGGCGCGCCGGGTGAAATCCTTGGTGCCAGCAAGGACGGCCTCGTCGTCGCCTGTGGCGAGCAGGCGCTGTGTCTGACACGTCTGCAATTACCCGGTGGCAAGGCGCTGAACTTCAGCGATTTGTACAACAGCCGCCGTGAGAAATTTGCCGTCGGCACAGTGCTGGGCCAAGCGGCGGACGCTTCATGAACCCGCGTCTGGCCGCCGCCAAGGCGCTTGCTGCGGTCCTGAGCGGAAAAGCCTCACTCAACAGTTCCCTGCCGACCCAACTGGACAAGGTTGAAGACCGTGATCGCGGTTTCACCCAGGACCTGGCATTCGGCACCGCCCGTTGGCAGCCACGGCTGTCGGCCCTGGCGGCGAAGCTGCTGCAGAAACCGTTCAAGGCCGCCGATGCCGACGTCGAAGCGCTGCTGCTGGTGGGGCTCTATCAATTGCTCTACACCCGCGTGCCTGCCCACGCCGCCATCGGTGAAACCGTGGGCTGCGCCGACAAACTGAAAAAGCCGTGGGCCAAGGCCCTGCTCAATGCCGTGCTGCGCCGCGCCCAACGGGAAAGCGAAACCCTGTTGGCCGAGCTGGAACACGACCCGGTGGTGCGCACTGCCCATCCGCGCTGGTTGCAAAAATCCCTGAAAGCCTTCTGGCCCGAGCAGTGGGAGGCCATCTGCGCGGCCAACAATGCCCATCCGCCGATGATCCTGCGGGTCAACCGTCGCCACCATACGCGCGATGCCTACCTGGCGTTACTGGGCGAGGCTGGTATCCCGGCCATCCCGTGCCAGTACAGCCGCGACGGTATCGTGCTGGAAACCCCCGGCGATGTACGCACGCTGCCGGGCTTTGCCGACGGTTGGATCAGCGTCCAGGACGAAGCCGCGCAACTGGCTGCCGACCTGCTGGAGCTGGCGCCCGGCCAACGCGTGCTGGATGCCTGCTGCGCACCGGGTGGCAAGACCTGCCACATCCTCGAGGCCGAGCCGAAACTGGCCGGCGTGGTGGCGGTGGACCTGGAAGCCAAGCGCCTGGTGCGCGTGAAGGAAAACCTCGAACGCCTTGGCCTGGACGCCGAACTGATTGCCGCCGATGGCCGCGACACCGCCAGCTGGTGGGATGGCAAGCCATTTCAACGCATCCTGCTGGACGCACCGTGTTCGGCCACCGGCGTGATCCGCCGTCATCCCGACATCAAGCTCACTCGCCAGCCGGACGATATCGCCGCACTGGCGGTATTGCAGGGGCAATTGCTCGATGCGTTGTGGATAACCCTGGAAGTGGGCGGCATGCTGCTGTATGCCACGTGTTCAACGTTGCCGACCGAGAACACCGAAGTGATCGAAGCATTCCTCGCCCGTACCCCCGGTGCCCGGGAGCTGGACATTGCCAGCCAGGCCGGGGTGAAGCAGCCCCATGGTCGGCAGTTGCTGGCCCAAGAGGGCGGCCACGACGGGTTCTACTACGCCAAACTGATCAAGATCGCCGCCGCACGCGGTTAAAACCGATTCGATAGGAGTGACCGGATGAAAATCATCATCCTCGGCGCAGGGCAGGTCGGCGGTTCGCTGGCTGAACATCTGGCCAGTGAAGCCAACGACATCACCGTGGTCGACACCGACGGTGACCGCCTGCGCGATCTCGGTGACCGCCTCGACATCCGTACCGTACAGGGCCGTGGCTCATTGCCTACGGTGTTGCGTCAGGCCGGTGCCGACGATGCCGACATGCTGGTGGCTGTCACCAACAGCGATGAAACCAACATGGTGGCCTGCCAGGTCGCTCACACGCTGTTCCACACCCCGACCAAGATCGCCCGGGTGCGCGAGGCGGCCTACCTGACCCGCGCCGACCTGTTCGACAACGAAGCGATCCCGGTGGATGTACTGATCAGCCCCGAGCAAGTGGTGACCAACTACATCAAGCGCCTGATCGAACACCCGGGCGCCTTGCAGGTGATCGACTTTGCCGAAGGCAAGGCGCAATTGGTCGCGGTCAAGGCCTACTACGGCGGACCGCTGGTGGGCCAGCAACTGCGCCAGCTGCGCGAGCACATGCCGAATGTGGAGACGCGGGTCGCGGCGATTTTCCGACGTGACCGGCCGATCCTGCCCCAGGGCGATACCGTGATCGAAGCGGACGACGAGGTATTTTTCATCGCCGCCAAGGCCAATATTCGCGCGGTGATGAGCGAAATGCGCCGTCTCGACGAAAACAACAAGCGCATCGTGATTGCCGGCGGCGGGCAGATCGGCGAGCGTCTGGCCGAAGCCATCGAAAGCCGCTATCAGGTCAAGATCATCGAGATGAACCCGGCGCGCTGCCGTTACCTCTCGGATAACCTCGACAGCACCGTGGTGTTGCAGGGCAGCGCCTCGGACCGTGACTTGCTCCTGGAAGAAAACATCGCCGACGCCGACATCTTCCTGGCCCTGACCAACGACGACGAAGCCAACATCATGTCGTCGCTGCTGGCCAAGCGCCTGGGGGCGAAGAAGGTGATGACCATCATCAACAACCCGGCCTACGTCGACCTGATCCAGGGTGGCGAGATCGACATCGCCATCAGCCCGCAACTGGCAACCATCGGCACCTTGCTGGCCCACGTGCGGCGCGGCGACATCGTCAGCGTGCACTCCCTGCGCCGTGGCGCGGCCGAAGCCATCGAGGCGATTGCCCATGGCGATGCCAAGTCCAGCAAAGTCATCGGCAAGGCCATCCGCGACCTCGGCCTGCCGCCAGGCACCACCATCGGCGCGATCATCCGCGACGAACAAGTGCTCATCGCCCACGACGACACCATGATCCAGACCGGCGACCATGTGATCCTGTTCCTGGTGGATAAAAAGCATATTCGCGATGTCGAGAAGCTGTTCCATGTGGGATTGAGTTTCTTCTGATCCAGGCTTTGCGGTGGCAGCAATGGCCTCATCGCGAGCAAGCTCGCTCCCACAGAGGATCTCCATGGCTCACAAATATCGTGGGCAACCCCAACCCCTGTGGGAGCGAGCCTGCTCGCGATAGCTATCTAGCAGCCAACGGATCAACCCCTGACACAACCGATAAGGACGCCGCCATGCTCGACTCCCTGGAAAAAATGCTCGCCAAAGGTGTGGATAACTCATTGCTGCGCTTCGGCCTGGGCAAGGGCTACCTGGACCTCGGCGAATTCGCCCGGGCCGCCGAACACTTCCAACGCTGCGTCGAACTCGACCCCAAATACTCAGCAGCATGGAAACTCTTAGGCAAAGCACACCAAGGCCAAGGCGACCTACCGGCAGCCCGCCAAGCCTGGGAACAAGGCCTCGAAGCCGCCCGCGCCCATGGCGACAAACAAGCCGAAAAAGAAATGACCGTGTTCCTCAAAAAACTGGACCGCCACCCCTGAACGCCACGTACCCGTGGCGAGGGAGCTTGCTCCCGCTTGAGTGCGAAGCACTCACAAAAAAGCCCACCGCGTTCTCACTACCCGCCCGCCAAACAACCAACACACAAAACCCTGTGGTNGAGGGAGCTTGCTCCCGCTTGAGTGCGAAGCACTCACAAAAAAGCCCACCGCGTTCTCACTACCCGCCCGCCAAACAACCAACACACAAAACCCTGTGGTGAGGGGATTTATCCCCGCTGGGCTGCGAAGCAGCCCCAAACAGCCAACACGCAACTTCAGCCAGCCTAGCGTTGTCTTGCGCAGTTGCCGGAGACCGGTTGCATCGATAGCAGAAGGTCGCCCAAGAACCTCCCTTCGTCTCGTAAAGTGGCAACCCGACCGACCCGTGCCTATAGTCTTTGGCGCTAGACAGCTACCGGAGGCATGGACATGAGCCAGAGCATTTCGCCCGCCGCTTCACTTGTGCAAAAAACAGGCATGGTCGCCACGACCTTATGGGGCTCGGACAAAATCGCAGGTATCACGGTCGATCCGGACGGTGCTATCTGGCTTGGCGCTTATAGCCGCCTGGGGCTAGGAGGCGAAGAGGATTCAGGCTTCACCGGCAGCCTGGTCCGGTTCAATGCCAACGGTAGCCTGGACCGCGACTTCAGCGGCGACGGTAAATCCCTTCTCCCGGTGTCGCTCGACATCGAGGACGGCGGTAATGCCGCCGTGCAGCCGGGCGGAGGCTACCTGGTGGCGCGCTACGTGAAAGTAGGCGATGCCTGGGTGTCGGGCATCAGTCGTAACTTGGCCGACGGCAGCCTCGATACGAGTTTCGGGAACGGCGGCACCGTGACAGTGCCTTTCTATTGGAATGAAGATCTAGGCCAGCAAGCGTCGTTCTCCGTGCAACGCGACGGCAGCTTCTTCGCAAGCGCTGGGTATCCGTCCGGGGAGATCTATATCGCCCGCTTCGACGCGACGGGGGCCTTGGTCTCGTCTTTCGCAGAGGCTGGGATCCTGCACCTACCCGCGTCCGTCGGCATTCACCCCAGCGGCACGTTCGACGTTTCATTGCAGGGAGACGGGAAGGTATTGGTCACGGGGCAAGATACCCTGACCCGCCTCAACCCGGACGGTACGCTGGATAGCAGCTTTGCGAACGGCGGCAGCCTGGCCCTGGATGTCCATGCAGACGCCCTCGTCATCCAGAATGACGGCAAAATCCTGCTGGCGGGCGCCTCGGGCGGCGTGGCGAGCGTCATCCGACTCAATGCCGACGGCTCACTCGACACCGGTTTCGGCGATCAGGGTCAGGTACGTTGGGGCTCGGAAAGCGCTCCTTTCGCAGTCGCCGACATGATCGTGCTGGCCGACGGCAAGCTATTGATAGGCGGAAGCCAAGGTACGAGCGCGGACGGCTATCTGGCCGCCTTGGTCCAGTTGAACCCCGACGGCAGCCTGGACCACAGCTTTGGCAATCCTGACGACGGCTATTACCACCTTGACGGTGGCCGCGATGATGACTTCTTGCTCGGGACCGCCTCGTTCGACGATGCGATCTTTGGCGGGGCCGGAAACGACCTGCTCGATGGCCAGCAAGGTCGTGACCTGCTGACGGGCGGCGCGGGGGACGATACGTTCCGTTACCTGTCAGTCACAGACAGCTACCGCACCGCAAACGCGGCCCATAGCGACCGCATCACCGACTTCGACCCCAGCAGCGATACCCTCGACCTCTCCTCCCTGGGCTTCCTCGGGCTTGGCAATGGCCATGACGGAACGCTGGCGATACGCGTCAATGAAAGCGGGACGCGGACCTACCTCAAGAGTTTCGAGGCCAACGCCGATGGGGAACGCTTCGAAGTGGTCTTCGACGGTAACTTGGGCCAAACGCTGAATGAAACCAATCTCCTGTTTCAGCAAGCCAGGTTGATGGGCATCGAAGGGGACGATCGTTTACAAGGCAACGCTCGAAGCGAAGTCATCGAAGGGGCCGCGGGCGATGATCGTCTTTATGGCGCGCTAGGGAATGATGTGTTGGTTGGCGGAGAGGGCCGGGACCTATTGGCGGGTGGCGGTAACAACGATGTGTTCCGCTTCGACGGACTGAGCGACAGCTACCGTACCGCCACCGAAAACCACACTGATCGCCTGATGGACTATACCGCGGGTGAAGACACGATCGACTTGTCCGCCTTGGGTTTTACCCGACTGGGAAATGGTTACGACGGCACGCTGGACGTGATTTTCAATGAAGCCAAGAACCTGACTTACTTGAAGAGCTACGAAGCCGACGCGTCCGGGGCTCGATTCGAGTTGAGCTTGGTGGGGGACCATTCCGGTTACCGCGACTTGAACATCATCTTCGCCGAGCCCTTGGATGAGGAGGCTATTCAATTGATTGGAGTGGCTAACGACTTCTGGGTGTAAAACACAAACTTGACCAGTTCAGATCGCCACTCCTGACTTCGCATAGGACCGCTTCTGTGGCGAGGGAGCTTGCTCCCGCTTGAGTGCGCAGCACTCATAAAAAAGCCGACCACGTCTTCAATAACAGCCCGCCAAACAGCCAACACACAAAACCTAGTGGCGAGGGGATTTATCCCCGCTGGGCTGCGAAGCAGACCCAAAAAAGCCAACGGAATCAGCCTGACACACTGCGACTCCTGCGCATGACCAACACACCCTGCCGGCAAGGCGAAATGATTTGAATCCAATCCGCTCCTTGTAGAAAATCGCCACCTTTACCCCAAAAGGATATGGGCGATGAAGTTCGAAGGGACTTTCCAATACATGGGCAATCACGGGATCGTCTTCAACGTCTCGCAGATCACCCTCACCGACAGCGAACGTGGGCGCTTGCGCGAGCTGCATTTTGGCGAAGCGAAAAGCGCCCACTATGAGGTCAACAGCAAGGTCGTCGAGGTGTACGACAAGATGCTGGCCAAAAACCTGCCGTGCGTGATGATGATCGGCATCTCCAAACCGTTGATCCGGCAACAGGGCGATGCCCTCAACGCCCAGCGCACCACGATCGCCAACCTTGCAGCCGCGGCCTTCGCATCCGCCGCCAAGGCTGTGGCCCCTCTTACGTGGCGGCATCTGTAGGGGGCGGTGTGCGCACGTATACCAATCAAACTCTACCCATCTACCATGCTGGCGACGTACTGGTCAGCATCGGGGCGCAGGTCAACGGCGGTATCGGCCCGCAACGCACCCTCTCGACATTGATCATCAAGGCCTGACCGGAGACGTACATGTCCGTAATTACTCAATTGGTCATTGCCTTGGTGTTGTCCTTTCTGCTCGATCGATTCCTCAAACCCTATCTGCTACGCAAGTGGCTAGGCGTGGTGTTGGTGGTGGCGGGTGCGGTTGGCTGCGTTTTGGCCGGTCAGACCCGCTTGTTGGGGTTTGATCTGGGGTTGCTGTCGGTTTTTGCCGTGGCGATAGGGATGGGGTTGTTCATGAAGCGGCGGCGGTTTGAGGAGGTTGGCTGAATGGTAAAGGGGAGAGTTCTTCTGAAAATGTATTCTTCGCCTTTCGCTCTTTTTATGCACCCGTCGCGATGAGGAGCCGTTGATGCAATTTCGAGGTTTTACGTTTGGCCACATTGAGGTCGAGGCCGAAGGACGAGCCCACGACCTACATAACTTCTATGCGGCCAGCGCCATTCACTATGCAGCGCTAGAGCGCACACTCATTCTCAGGTTTACTCGGCGCACCGAAGACTGGGTGCCACCAGAGGAAGCGAGACAGATCACCGTGAAATTCCGTGAGGTGAGCTACTTTCGTGCCGAGGGGCGCGATCCGGATTTGGCCGAGGATGATTGTGTACTTCATGCGATTGGAACTGTGGAGTCTGGTGCTGAGACGAAAAATTTTTACCTGGCGGATAACATTCCGGCAGACCAGCACTTAGTTGTGTGCTTTGCGTCAGGGCTGACGTTACGGATACAGGCGGAGGAAGCAATATGTGAGATTGATGTCTAGGCGCCCGCTGTGGCCGATTCTCGACTGTCGTCACCGGCAGAGAGCGGCCCCTGGACATCCTGATGGCGAAACAGTAGCTTTTTTAGCTAGTAGGCGAGAAATACTCAATAGCGAATCATCCTCCTCATGCCGCACTTCACTTGGACTATGTCGAGAAATGGGACCGAAAACTGAAGAGCTGATCTGCATTCTTGATCAGCTTGCAATAGTGCTTGAAAGCGGCGGAGACACCCACTGGAGTTTCTGGATGCGTAAGGCAAGGGCACTATTGCTGGATTCTGATTACTCTGGGATTGAGTATCTACTGTCAGCCTATGGCGGAATGGGCTCATTAAATGATCTCATTCTTGGTCAAAGCTATGTCGGTGGCGTCCTTTCCTGGAATCCAGGTCATGTCGAGCTAAACGAAAAATTCATTGAATTGCGCAACAACGCCGAGCAGCTCGCCTACGCAATAAAACGGTCTCAAGATTGATCAGGCACCTAAACAACGTCCCCCGCAGCCGCGTTTGTGCATTCCCTTCGCGTCAAACCTTAGACGGCAGTAGATGAATCCAACTCTCGACACGGAAGTGTCTAGTCCTGAAACAGGTGTAAACCTTATTCAGGACTAGACAAAATAAATCTGAGAATCATCTGGCCGGCCTTCCCCCTCACAGAGGTGGCGCAAAATTCAAGGTGCGAACTTAGACTTCTGCTGAGGAGGCTGTGATGAAATTCTGTGGCATAGACCTGCATTCGAACAGCAGCGTTGTAGTGCTGGCCCTGGTCCTCACGCTGTTCGGCTGCGCTACCGCGTCGGACCCGCCGAGGAGTGCGGGTGGCGATTGGCGGTCCTTCTATGTAGTGAATCATGGCCTGCATACCGGGTTGGTCATTGCGCGCCCCGATCTGCTTCAGGTGCTTCCCACACTGGCCGAAGCGTTCAGCGACGGCGACTTCGTGGAGTTCGGTTGGGGTGACGAGGATTTTTACCGAGCCCCACAGGCCACCTTGAGCCTCGCCCTGCGAGCCTTGTTCGGGTCGAAGGCAACCGTGCTGCATGCGGTCAAGATTGACGGGGATCCCAGGCGGCGTTTCGCCACAAGCGAGGTCATCGAGGTGCGGGTGACGGAGGACGGTTACCGACGACTGCTCGCGTTCGTGGCCGGGACCTTCACTCACTCAGCGACGGGCACCTTGGTGGTGCTCGGGCCTGGCTTGTATGGAGAGAGCCGGTTCTACCAGGCCGAGGGTCGCTATTCGCTGTTTTATACCTGCAATACCTGGGTCGCAGAGGCGCTGACCGCGAGCGGTTGCCCAATGTCGCCTACGACGGCGATTACGGCGGGGAACGTCATGTCGCAGTTACGCCGGGCGACAGCGGTCGGTGCGTCCTGCCTTGACTGAAAAGGGGACGACTGAAAAAGGGAGACTGACAAGGGGAAAGAGAGATCTTCTGAAAATGAATCCCTTTGTCCAAGGAGAACCGTGATGTGGCCTAGTCAGTCGACATTTCCAATGTTCGCGAGAAAAATCCTGGTGTCCCGATTAGACCGCAGACAGACTACGCGGCATGCCGATGGCGCAGTCGCCACAAGTTGTTCCATCTTCGCTCGTGCTGATTTTTTCGTCCGCCACATGAACCTGAAAAACTCCGGCAGATTAGCCAGTCGTTCGGGGCAGTTCTCCGGCAAGTCAGGCCGAGATCGACCGTGCTTAAGCAGCGTTCTGAGCAGTACGCGCCAGAATCTAAGCGTCGCCGATCGATCAATCCATATCAAAAGATCTGCGCGGCTCAATCGGTTGTCCCAAGTAGCTGAATGGCCTCCTTCGAATATCCAGCGATCACGGGCCTCGACCTCGCGACAGAGGCGCGTTTTTTCGTCACAGGTTCGTTCGACCCATCCTGGCAGCCAGTGAATAGTGTCGATATGAACGACAGGCAAGCCCGTATGCTCGCCAAGCTTACGTGCCAAGGTGCTCTTTCCAGACCCAGGCTGACCAACAATCATCACCCGTTGCATCGAAGCTCCTTTTCGCTATGCATGCTGATTTTGGGGGCGCGATTTTACGTCGATGCGCGTCTCCGTCAACTGCAAGGTGGGTTTACGTCCTTGGCGCTACTTCGGAAAGAGACCATGATTTTGCGTTCACCTGTAACCGGACCGTCTCATCATCGTGGGCTGTCGCCGTTTCAGTGAGTGGCTAGGGAGCTGTTGTCCCGAATCTGGTTGATACACCACCGAATCCATTATCATCAGCCCGCGATTCGGCAGCCCCAAGCCCCGGAAAGGTCAGGGCACCCAATGGAAATCAGGGAGAGATGGATGTACCTCAATCAAAAGTCCGGCCGCTGTATCTTGTTGGCCGGTGCGCTGGTAATTAGCGGTTGCACTTCTTTTTTGCAGGGCAAGCAGTATGTCGTTCCCGGCCCCAATGAACCCTCCGCAACGGTTCGCCTCAAGGCTGGAAATGGTGCGAGACTGGATGCCATGACCTTCAGCGATAATGGATGCTATGCGGGTTACACAATCCTGCCCTCTAACGGCGACTACATCGAATCCCGGGTTGCCGTGGACAAGGAGCTGATCCTGACCTATGGGCAGGTCGCAGGAAGCAGCGTGTGTCAAATACCGTTCTCCTTCACGCCACAGAACGGCGCCACCTACACCTTGATCCAAGGCTCCTGGAGCAAGCCCAAGGTGGGCATTCTCCCAATCTTCAACCGCGACGAATACTTCTGCGGGGTAGGCGTGATCAAGAAAGTCGGCGATCAGGAGAGCGTCGAACCCATTCAACAGCTGCAAATCAAGACTGGGTTCGCATGCCTGAGGTTCGTTAAATAAAGGCACTGCACGGCATCCGTTGCGCGTCGGTTGAATCTTTTCGGACGGATACTGAAGAATGAATTTGGCCTCGTTTTCAAATCTGCTCAACAACGCGGCACCGTCCGTAACACCAATGATTTCATGGATCACGGCGATTTTTAGGGGCGTGTGATCGAGCTGAAAATCTGAGTTGTTGCGGGAACTGGGGACAGATCACGATTTTGCGCTCACCTGTAATCGGACCGTCTCATAATCGTGGTCTGTCCCGTTTCCTTCCCCGTTTCCGCGCGTTTGCCCATGTCCCCGTTTCCGCAGGCGGAAAAGGAAATGACCGAGTTTCTCAAGAAACTGGACCGTCACCCCTGATACCCCCCGGCGACTCGATCTACCGTGGCGAGGGCGCTTGCCCCCGCTTGAGTGCGCAGCACTCATAGAAAACATCAGAAATAAATCCGCTTCTATTGAATGATAGCAATGCATAGCAAAAACTAGGTATTTCAGCTAGCTTTAGCTATCTTTCTATAGATTTTGCTATTTCGTGAGGTCGACATGGATCCCTACCGTAATCCGTTTGCGCCCGGGGCGGGCAGCAGGCCCCCTGAACTGGCGGGGCGCGACCTGATTCTTGAGGCGGCAAGAATTGCCTGTGGGCGAGCCGTCAATGGGCGAAGTGCTCGTTCCATCATGCTCCTTGGCTTAAGAGGCACGGGTAAGACGGTCCTGTTGAATGAGATAGGAAAAATTGCAAAGGAGGAAGGTCTTTTCGTCTCCAAAGTGGAGGCGCCAGAACGTGAAAGCCTTGCACGTCTTCTTTATCCTGAAATGCGAAAGGTCATGCGCGCGCTTTCCAGCGTTGAGGTCGCCAAGCAAATTGCTAATCGTGGGCTAAAAGGACTTCGCAGCTTTGCATCAATCTTCAAGATTGATATTGGCGGTATTGAGATTGGTGTTGAGCCTGAGCCTGGACTCGCGGATAGCGGAAATCTTCAATACGACCTTCCAGATCTTTTTACTGTAATAGGTGAAGCCGCACAGGCCGCCGGTAAAGGCTGGATTCTTCTCATTGATGAAGTCCAATACCTCACCGAAGCAGATCTATCGGCACTGATTGTCTCTATCCATCGCATGTCGCAAGAAGGGCTTCCGGTGCTGCTGGTCGGTGCAGGTCTTCCGCAAGTTGCTCGGTTGGCGGGTGAGGCGAAGTCATATGCCGAGCGGCTTTTCCTTTACCCGGAGGTGGGGGCGCTTGATCAACCGTCTGCGGCTCAAGCCGTTCAAAAGCCGATCCTAGAGGAGCAAGCCTCTATCGACACTGCAGCTCTGGACAGCATTGTTGATCGGACGCAGGGCTATCCTTTCTTTCTTCAAGAGTGGGCATCCACGGCATGGAACAACGCCGAGGGACCTGAAATTACCGCTGACGATGTCGAGCATTCTTATTCGGAGACATTGGCCTCTCTCGATGCGGGCTTCTTCAGGGTCCGTATCGATCGGCTTACACCTTCGGAGGTTCAGTTTGTAAAAGCCATGTCCACCCTTGGCGATGGCCCCTATGCCATCGCTGATGTTGCGAAGGTTATGGGGCGTCCTCAATCATCGCTTGGTCCGACTCGGGCCAACATCATTTCCAAGGGAATGATCTACAGCACAGATCACGGATATCTGAATTTTACAGTTCCTCTTTTCGCAGAGTTCATGCGTCGCCAGGAATGAGGGCCTGCAATGTGTGGCGAGGGGAATATCTCCTCGCCACACAGCTTGATGGTGTTGCGGTTAACGTGGCTCCACGTTATCCAACACCCGATTCGCCAACAACGAACTCAGCTCAATCAACTGCTGAATCCCCTGCGCCACATGGCGCCTCGATCCATCCAGATCAAACGCCAGATCACTCACCATGGCATCAGCCGAAGCTAACGTCTCGCTGAGGTTGGCGAGCAAGCATTCGTTATCAAGGCCTTTCACAACGGTGTATAGCTGCCCCGGTTTGGGGTCGTCTTGAGATTTTTCAGATTTCGGCAGCAAGTAGTGATCAAGCACGCGTTTTGTGGTTTCGTCTTGCTGCTTGGCTTTCGATTTTGCGGATGTAGAAGTGGAATCTGCCTCTGGCGGATTCGGGGTTATTTTGAACATAGGTGTGGGCCTCATATTAGGCCGCACCATCTCGCTACTAAACGAAAGGGTGGCGGCTGTGCGCAAGTTAGTAGACCGGTAACCCACACCAAACCCGGCGCGCCCGAGGGCGCCATGCGCACAGCCACCATCGAGAACAGGCAAATGCCTGACTGATGAGACTTGTACAACCGAAGTGGGACCCGAGCTACTAAACCCGACCACTGATGGGCAGTGGCAGGAAGACAATAGAACCCCGGGACAAGGCGCACAAGCGGGCGGATTCTGGCGTAGTTGTAGGCAAAGGCGCAAGGATGCGTGGCTTGGTGAAGGTGTGTGGGCAGGTTCTGTAGGAGCGGGGTTTGCCGGCGATGCGGGTGACTTGTTTTGGTCTGGAACCGCGTCGATTTCATCGCGAGCAGGCTCGCTCCCACAGGGGGCTGCGTTGGGCTGGATATTCGGTTCGACACAAACCACCTGTGGCGAGGGAGCTTGCTCCCGCTGGCCTGCGCAGCGGGCCCCTGCATTTCTTCAGGCAAACCGCATCGTCCGGTTTTGCGACTGCTGCGCAGCCGAGCGGGAGCAAGCTCCCTCGCCACGGGGTTGTCTGGGCTGGCGTCGGCATGTTCAACATTGATGCAAGCTGACCCGCCGCTTTCGCGAGCAAGCCCGCTCACCGCAAGGAGTTGTGGTGGGAGCAGGGGCTTTATTTGCGTTTCAGCATCTCCGGCAACTGCGCCACTAGCTTCTGGTTGTTCAACGGCGCACGAATAAACCCGCGTTGGGTGCCATCCGGGCCAATCACGGCCAGGTTACCGCTGTGATCAACCGTGTAGTTGGGTTTGCTGGTGTCCGCCGGGATGAACGGAATGCTCACCGCGTTGGCGAGTTTCTGCAGGTCTTCGATCGATGACGGGGTCAGGCCGATAAACTGCGGATCGAAGTAACCCAGGTACTGCTTGAGTTGCTTGGGCGTGTCGCGGTTCGGGTCGACGCTTACCAGCACGATCTGCAATTTATCCACAGCCTCGGGCGGCAGTTCGCTTTTGATCTGGCGCAGTTGGGCGAGGGTGGTCGGGCATATGTCCGGGCAGAAGGTGTAGCCGAAGAACAGCAGGCTCCATTTGTCTTTCAACCCGTCCATCGTCACTGGCTGACCGTCCTGGTCGGTCATTTTCACGTCCGGCAGGTTGCGGCTTTGAGGCAGCAGGATGATGCCGGCGTCGATCAGCGCCGTGGGGTCGCCTTCGCCTTTGCCGGTCAGCACTTTATTGATGGTAAGGCCGAGGATCAGCGCGATCACGGCCACGAGAATGAAGACGGTTTTCTGGGTTCGAGTCATAGGCTCAACAGTAAGTAGTGATCTACAAGCAGGGCGATGAACAGCAGGAACAAGTACCAGATAGAGTACTTGAACGTGTTGATCGCCGCGTGCGGCCGACTGCCACGGTACAACACCACGGCCCATTGCAGAAACCGGGCGCCCAGCACGAGGGCGCAAACCAGATACAGCAAGCCGCTCATCTGGATCACAAAGGGCATCAGGCTCACCGCCAGCAGCGCCAGGGTGTACAGCAGGATATGGATTTTGGTGTAGTGCTCGCCATGGGTCACCGGCAGCATCGGGATATCGGCCTTGGCGTATTCCTCCTTGCGATGAATCGCCAGGGCCCAGAAATGCGGCGGGGTCCAGGCGAAGATGATCAGCACCAGCAGCAGCGGTTCGGCGCTGACATGACCGGTGGCGGCCACCCAGCCCAGCAACGGTGGTGCCGCGCCGGCCAGGCCGCCGATGACGATGTTCTGCGGCGTCGCCCGTTTGAGGAAGCCGGTGTAGATCACCGCATAACCGAGCAAGGAGGCCAGGGTCAGCCAGGCGGTCAGCGGGTTGGTGAACGCCAGCAACAGCGCTTGGCCGGCCACAGCCAGTGCCAGGGCGAAGGTCAGTGCGGCGGCCGGTGAGACTCGGCCTTCGGCCAGTGGGCGTTTATGGGTACGGGCCATCACCGCATCGATGCGCCGGTCCACCACATGGTTGACCGCCGCCGCGCCGCCGGCACACAGGGCGATGCCCAGGTTGCCGAACACCAGCACCGTCCACGGCACCCCGGCGCGGGTGGCGAGGAACATGCCCACCAGCGAGGTGATCAGCATCAGCACCACCACTTTGGGCTTGGTCAGCTCCAGATAATCGCGCCAGATCGCTTGGCTGTGGCGTTCACCGGTCAAGGTTGCCATGGCATCTCTCCTTTTATTGTTATGGGGCTGGGGCCGTGTTTATGCGGGTTGAAGCGCCAGCGCAGCGGGACTTGATGCTTGACCCGGACCAGGCTGGTACGGGCGTGATAATTGACCAGCACCAGGCTCAACAACAGCGCGGCGCCTCCTGCGTTGTGGGCCACGGCGACCGGCAGCGGCAGGTGGAACAGCACGTTGCTGATGCCCAGGCTGATCTGGGCCGCCAGGGCCACCAACACCAGCCCCGCCAGGCGTGTCATGCCGACGGTCTTCAACTGCCAGGCCAGCCCCAGCAGCACCACCGTCACCAGCAACGCGCCGATACGGTGGGTCAAGTGAATGGCGGTGCGCGCATCGCTGTCGAGTTGGCCACCCAGGTAGTTGGGGCCGATGTGCTGGGTCAGATGAAAGCCGTTGGCAAAGTCCGCCGGTGGCAGCCATTGGCCGTGGCAGGTCGGGAAATCAACGCAGGCTACGGCGGCGTAATTGGAACTGACCCAACCGCCGAGGGCGATCTGGCCGATCACCAGCAGTAACCCGGCGGTGGCCCAATGTTGCAGACGCTTGGGCACGGTCAGCGCCGGCAACACACCAGACAATCTCAACGTGAGCAGAAACAGCAGGCTGAGGGTCGCGAACCCGCCCAGCAAATGCCCGGTCACCACTTGCGGCCACAGCTTGAGGGTCACGGTCCACATGCCGAACGCCGCCTGGGCAAAGACCACCGCCAGCAGAAACAGCGGCAGCTTCAAGGGCAGGCCTGGGTGACGCCGGTTCATCCAGGCCCGGGCAGCCAGCACGGTAATCATCAGCCCCAGAAGGCCGGCGAAGTAGCGGTGGACCATCTCGTTCCAGCCCTTGTGGGCTTCCACCGGGGCGTCGGGAAAGTGCAGTTCGGCATGTGCCAGCTGGGCTTCGCTCTTGGGTACGCTGATGAAGCCGTAGCAACCGGGCCAGTCCGGGCAGCCGAGGCCGGCGTGGGTGAGCCGGGTGTAGGCGCCCAGCAGTACGACGATCAGTGCCAGCAACGTGGCAAACAGCGCGAGGCGAAATCCAGGTTTGGCCATGTCGTTGCCCTCATCCGATGTTCGACAGTTTCAACAGATGTCGCAGGTCGTTGAGCAGTGCCTTGCCCTTGACCCGGGCGTCATAGCGCAGCACCAGGTTGCTATGGGGGTCGATGATCCACAGCTGCGCTTCGCCGTTGCCTTGGGCGCCTTTCTGATAGGCCGGCAGGTCCAGCGGGTAGCGTTGCAGTTGGGGGTATTCGCGTTGCAGTTGGGCGTCGTATTGCGCGTCCAGCGGCTGGGCGATGGCCAGGGCATGGCTGGCGCGGGAGGCGTCGCGACCCAGGCCGATCTGCACCTGACGGGCCAGGTAGACCAGTTGCCGGCAATCAGCCGAACATTCCTGCGGCGCCGTGACCAGGATCTGCCAGCGCTGCTCATCGGCTTGTACGCCGATCTCGGCGCGGGTCTGGCCGTTGCCGATCAGTTCGCCGTGGTAGCTGCGGCTTTCCGGGACCCAGAACTGGAATTTGTACATGCCGGTGGCCAGGATCATCGGGCCGATCACCCCGAGCACGATCAGCAGCAGTTGTAGGCGCCCCTTGCGACGGTTGCGCGCCGTAGGTGCCTCAGACGTGTTGGTTGGATTCATGGTGGTTCCCATGCTGTCTCCCTGCGTTATGCCATCCGAGATAAAGAAAGAGGCCGAACAGCGCCGCCGCCATGGCGAACCACTGCACGGCATAGCCGAGGTGTTTTTCCGGCCCCATGGCCACTACCGGCCAATCGGTCCGATAGGCGCCGGGGCCACTTTGCTGGCGTAATTGGTAGGCGAAACCGTTGCGGCCCAGTTCGGCCCAGAGCTTGTCCGGCTCGACCGCGGTCACCAGTCGCGGCCACGGCGCGTCGGCTGGGTCGGCGTGGAGCTGGAACGTGGTGCCCGGAGCAACGTAGACCCAGGCTTGAAGGTTCACCGCTTGTTCGGGGGTGCTGAAGGCCGGCGGAGTGCGCCGGTCAGGCCAGGGCAACCAGCCACGATTGACCAGCAGCCAGAGCCCGGTCGCCTGGTCTAGAAAGGGTTGTAGCAACTCCACGCCGACCTTGCCGTCGTGCTGGCGGTTATCCAGCAGGATGCTGTGTTCGGCGTCGAACTGGCCCCGCAGGCTGACCGGTCGAAAGGCCGGGTCCGCCGTGTGTTGCAACTCCACGCTTGCCATCGGCTGCGCCACGCGGCGTTCGGCGTAACTGTCCATGAGCACGCGCTTTTGTTCGCCCCGGCTCAATTGCCAGAACCCCAGGCACACCATCACCGGCAACAGCACGGCTACCACCAGTGACGGCACGATGCCTGGCCGGAAGCCTTTCATGGCGCCGTTCCAAAGCTGTCGAACGAGATAGCTATACTCACGTGCATCGCGTCCCCCCGGAGTGTCCCTAATGCTAAAAGCAGCCATCGTCCTGATGCTGATTGCCACGATTGCGAGCCTGTTCAGCGGCCTGTTTTTTCTGGTCAAGGACGACAGCAGTTCCAATCGCCTGGTCATCGCCCTGGCGATTCGGGTCAGTCTGGCCGCCGCCACCGTCGGCTTGATTGCCTGGGGTTTTTTCAGCGGCCAGTTGGTGTCGCATGCTCCTTGGTAAAGAGCCGCCTTGGTAACGGCTGCCTCAGAGGATGTAGACGAAGAAGAACAAGCCGATCCATACCACATCGACGAAGTGCCAGTACCAGCTCGCGGCCTCGAAGCCGAACTGATGCTCGCTGTCGAAATGCCCGCGCATGATGCGCATCAGCATCACGAACAAAATGATCGTGCCGATGGTGACGTGAGCGCCGTGGAAACCGGTGAGCATGAAGAACGTTGCGCCATAGATTCCCGAGCCCAGCGTCAGGCCCAGCTCTTTATAGGCGTGGATGTATTCCTCGGCCTGGAAGCCCAGGAAGGCGCAACCCAGCAGCACGGTGATAGCCAGCCAGATTTTCAGCGCCCCGCGATGGCCTTTTTTCAGGGCATGGTGGGCGATGGTCACGGTGACGCTGGAACTGACCAGCAGGATGGTGTTGAGCAGCGGCAAGCCCCAAGGGCTGATCACATCCTTGGGCGGTGGGAAGAGCTTGGGGTCGGGGTTGTTCAGCAACGGCCAGACGTATTCGAAGTTCGGCCAAAGCATCTCCGACAGGCCCTTGCTGCCTTCACCGGCCAAGCCGGGCGCCGAGATCATGCGCACATAGAACAGCGCGCCGAAGAAGGCGATGAAGAACATCACTTCAGAGAAGATGAACCAGCTCATGCCCCAGCGAAATGAGCGGTCGAGCTGCGCACTGTAGAGCCCGGCGCGACTTTCCTTGATGACCGCGCCGAACCAGCCGAACAGCATGTAGGCCAGCAACAGGCCGCCGACAAAAAAGATCAGCGGGCCGTTGGAGTCGGGCCGGTCAGCCTTCAGGTCGTTGAACCAGGTCGCCAGGCCGTACACCGTGACGAACATCCCGACGGTGGCGATGATCGGCCATTTACTCTGGGCCGGAACGTAATAGTGTTCGTGAGTTGCCATTTATTGTTCTCCTTATCGGGCACGCTATCGGTCAGTGTTTACAGCCACCGGTGGATGACGAGCGGTGATATCGAACAGCGTGTAGGACAGCGTCAGGTGCTTCACTTCCTTGGGCATGTCCCGGTCAACGATGAAGCGCATGGGCATTTCGATACGTTCGCCGGGTTGCAGCACTTGCTGGGTAAAACAAAAGCATTCGGTCTTGTGGAAATAGGCCGCCGCGTTGCTCGGTGCGATGCTGGGAACCGCCTGGGCGCTCATCGGCCGATCGGTGGGGTTGTGGGCAATGAACACCATCTCGTTCACGGCCCCCGGCTGAACCACCAGTTCATCGCCCTTGGGGTAGAAATCCCAGACCATGTCCACTGAGTTGGTCGACAGGAACTGCACGCGAACCTGGCGCGACTCATCCACGGTTTGCTCGCCTTCGTACTGCCCGGCGGTCTTGCCGTTGATGCCGAAGGCTTTGCACATCACGTCGTAGATCGGCACCAGGGCAAACCCGAAGACAAACATCGCCACCACCACCAGCAACAGGCGCGTGACCAGTTTCTTCAGCGAAATCGAATCAGCCATGATTTCCAGTCCCTACCGAGAACCCTGTGGGAGCGAGCTTGCTCGCGATGGCGGCGACTCGGTGTGTCAGACACACCGCTATCGCGAGCAAGCTCGCTCCCACATAAGCCCCCGGTGTCATCTATTTCACTTCCGGCGGCGTAGTGAAGGTGTGATACGGCGCCGGTGAAGGCACGCTCCACTCCAACCCCTCAGCCCCATCCCACGGCTTGGCCGGAGCCGGCTCGCCGCCGCGGATGGTCTTGATCACGATGAACAGGAAGAACAACTGCGTGGTGCCGAACATGAACGCGCCGATGGACGAGACCATGTTGAAGTCGGCGAACTGCAGGTTGTAGTCCGGGATCCGCCGGGGCATGCCCGCCAGGCCTACGAAGTGCATCGGGAAGAACGCCAGGTTCATGCCGACGAACGACAGCCAGAAGTGCAGCTTGCCGAGGGTTTCGTCGTACATGTGGCCGGTCCATTTCGGCAGCCAGTAGTAGGCGGAGGCGAAGATCCCGAAGATCGCGCCGGGCACCAGCACATAGTGGAAGTGCGCGACCACGAAGTAGGTGTCCTGGTACTGGAAGTCCGCCGGAGCGATGGCCAGCATCAGTCCGGAGAAGCCGCCGATGGAAAACAGGATCACGAAGGCCACGGCAAACAGCATCGGCGTCTCGAAGGTCAGCGAGCCTTGCCACATAGTGCTGGCCCAGTTGAACACCTTAACCCCGGTGGGCACGGCGATCAGCAGGGTGGCGTACATGAAGAACAGCTCGCCCACCAGCGGAATGCCCACCACGAACATGTGGTGCGCCCAGACGATGAACGACAGGAACGCAATGGCGGCCGTGGCGTAGACCATGGAGGTGTAGCCAAACAACGGTTTGCGCGAGAAGGCCGGGATGATCGAGCTGACGGCACCGAAGGCCGGCAGGATCATGATGTACACCTCGGGATGGCCGAAGAACCAGAACACGTGCTGGAACAGCACCGGGTCACCGCCGCCGGCAGCACTGAAGAAGCTGGTGCCGAAGTGGATGTCCATCAGCATCATCGTCACGCAACCGGCCAGCACCGGCATCACCGCGATCAGCAGGAACGCAGTGATCAGCCAGGTCCAGACGAACAGCGGCATCTTCATCAGGGTCATGCCGGGGGCGCGCAGGTTGAGGATGGTGGCGACCACGTTGATCGCGCCCATGATCGAGCTGATGCCCATCAGGTGGATGGCAAAGATAAAGAACGTCACGCTTTCCGGCGCATAGGTGGTGGACAGCGGCGCGTAGAAGGTCCAGCCGAAGTTCGGCCCGCCGCCAGGGGTGAACAGGGTCGACACCAGCATCAGGAACGCCGCCGGCAACAACCAGAAACTGAAGTTGTTCATCCGTGGCAGGGCCATGTCCGGCGCCCCGATCATCAGCGGGATCATCCAGTTGGCCAGACCGACGAAGGCCGGCATCACCGCGCCGAAGACCATCACCAGGCCATGCATGGTGGTCATCTGATTGAAGAACTCCGGCTGCACGATCTGCAGGCCGGGCTGGAACAGCTCGGCACGGATCACCATGGCGAACGAGCCGCCGAGCAGGAACATGGAGAAGGCGAACCACAGGTACAGCGTGCCGATATCCTTGTGGTTGGTGGTCAGTACCCAGCGCATCAGCCCTTTGGCGGGGCCGTGGGCGTGGTCGGCATGACCGTGGTCATCGATCACAGCACTCATGTCCTGTCTCCTTCGAACGAGTGGGCTGGGCGGCGCGCGGCGATGAGCTGCGACCGGTTGAGGGAACAAACGTCAGGCCGGCTCATTGGCTTTCTGCCTGTTTGAGTTCCAGCACTTGTTTAGGCGTAACCATGTCGCCCTTGTTGTTGCCCCAGGCGTTACGTTCATAGGTCACGACCGCCGCGATATCGACTTCCGACAACTGTTTGCCGAACGCCGCCATGGAGGTGCCCGGTTTGCCGTGGAAGACAATGTTCAGGTGATCAGCCACAGGGCCAGTGGCGATTTTCGAGCCCTTGAGCGCCGGGAACATCGGCGGCAGGCCCTGGCCTTCGGCCTGGTGACAGGCCACGCAGGTGGTGTGATAGACCTTGTCGCCACGTTCGATGAGCTCTTGCAGGGTCCATTCCTTGCTGGTCAGCTCTTTGAGTTGCGCGGCTTCGGTCTTGCGCTCGGCCAGCCATGCTTCGTAGTCGGGCTTGCTCTTGACCTCGACAACGATGGGCATGAACCCGTGGTCCTTACCGCACAGTTCGGCGCATTGGCCGCGATACAGGCCGGGCTTGTCGACGCGGGTCCAGGCTTCGTTGACGAAGCCGGGAATCGCATCGCGCTTGACCGCGAACGCCGGCACCCACCAGGAGTGGATCACGTCGGCGGAGGTGACCAGAAAGCGCACCTTGGCATCGACCGGCAGCACCAGCGGCTTGTCGACTTCCAGCAGGTAATGTTCGCCCTTGGCGCTCTGGTTATTGATTTGTTCGGCGGGGGTGGCCAGGTTGCTGAAGAACTCGACGTCCTGCCCCAGGTACTTGTAGTGCCACTTCCACTGATAGCCGGTGACCTGGATATCGATGTCCGACTCGCTGGAGTCGTACATCTTGATCAGGGTCGCGGTGGCGGGAACCGCCATGGCAACCAGGATCAGGAAAGGCACGATGGTCCAGAGGATTTCGACGCGGGTGTTTTCGTGGAAATTGGCCGCGTTCTGGCCGGTTGAGCGGCGGTGCATCATCATCGACCAGAACATGGCGCCGAAGACGATGATGCCGATCACTACACAGATCCAGAAGATGGTCATGTGCAGGTCGAACACTGCATTGCTGATCTGTGTCGCTCCAGGCGCCATATTCACAGTCCAGGCTGCTTGCGCCTGGCTGAAAATCGACCACAACAGGAGGCCCATCCATACGTGTGGATGTCGCGTCATTGCGGGTTCCCCTTATCGTTCTTGTTATCCCGTCGGCGTAACGCCAGCGGCAAGGGATCGGCTACTTCAGACTACCAACTTGACTCGCCGCGCCTTGCTGCACATGCAATCGGGTGTCATCAGCTAACTCCATTCCAAACCGAGTATAGACAGCGACTGCAACCTCGCAACGCGATGGCGTAAATCGTTTGAAACAGGCAGGGCTTGCGCTAGAGCCCACGAATGGAGAAGGATGCGAACCTGAGTGATGGCAAACCGATATAACTGCGACGTATCAAGGATGAGTAGGTTTATGAAAAATAGGTCTTAGGAGTGTTTTTGCGCCAGCTAAGTTATGTCTTCCTTATTTCATTGCCTTGTTCCCTGGAGTTGTCATGAACACCGCCGCATTGCGCGAGCAGATCCAAAAAGCCCAACAACATGAGGCCGAGACCGGCCAACTGACGCGTCAGCTGGAAGCCCAGCTGCCGAACCTGCACGCCGCGATCCAACTGCCGGACATCGACGCCAAGGGCGTGATGACCCGCTTTGTCACCGCGTATATCGAGCAAGTGCCCGACCTGCTGGACGCAGCCAACGAGGTGGCCCGCGAAGCTGGCATCGAATCGCAGATCAAACCGGTGCTGAAAATCGCCGAGCAGTTTTTCCTCCAGCCACCCAAGGTCATGGAGGGTCACGTCGGCCTGGACAGCCTGCTGGACGAAGCCTACCTGGCCCATCGGCTGGTGGAAGAGGTCAACGACCTGTACATCAAGCACTTCGGCCAGCCGCTGATTCCGTTGGATATGACGGTGGCCAACCTGATCGCTCACCATTTGATCGGCGAACCCTTTGCCAATCAACTGGATGAAGCGGTGCATCACGCGGTCGATGAAATGCTCGACGAAGACAGCTTTGCGCTGGAGTCGGTGGAGTCTTACCGGGAAAAACTCAGCAACCCGGACACGGGCGCTGCCTGGAAACGCTGGCCGTGCCTGTCGCGGCAGTTGGGCGTAGGGCTGGAGCTGGATCAGCCGGCGGCTTGATCTGGCCGAAACACTCATCCCCTGTGGGTGTTCACAGAAATTGTGTCCACCACAGATCCCTGTGGGAGCGAGCCTGCTCGCGATAGCGGTTGAACCTGCAACATTAATGTCGACTGATTCACCGCTATCGCGAGCAGGCTCGCTCCCACATTTTGCTCAAGGTGTCAGGTGGCCGCTGCGCCCACCCCCACCGTGGTGCGCAAGCGCCCTTCCAGCCTGCGCTTGAGCCCACGGGATTCGATCAACAGCTTCGAGCCCTTGCTGGCATTCGCCCGGCCCCATTCTTCCAAAAGCTCCAGGCACGAATGGTCGATGTAGCTCAGGTTATTGAGCGGCACATGCACCGTCGCGCCTGTGGGAATGGTGCCCAGCACCTGGGTCAGCGCCGGAACCTTCAGGAAGGTTGCCGCCCCCACCAGTCGCAATTCCATCTCACCGTCCTGGGGCAGATCGATCAGGCTGATTTTCAGTCGGGAGGCTTTCCAGGCCAGTTTTGCCAGGGTCAGGCCGAAACCGATCAATACGCCGGTCAGCAGGTCGGTGAAGATGATCGCCAGCGCCGTCGCGGCATAGGTGAACATCGGCATCCGGCCATACCGTCCCAGCCCGCGAAACGCCTTGAGATCCACCAGTTTGAAACCGGTGTACACCAACACACCCGCCAGGCTCGCCACCGGAATGCTCTGTAGCACGCTGGACAGCAGAAGCACGAAGAGCAACAGCCACAGGCCATGGAAAATCGTCGACATCCGCGTGGTGGCCCCGGCCTGGACGTTGGCCGAACTGCGCACGATCACGCCGGTCATCGGCAGGGCGCCGAGCAGACCGCAGAGCATATTACCGATGCCCTGGGCGGACAGTTCCCGGTCGAAGTCTGCGCGTTCGCCGCTGTGCATGCGGTCCACGGCAGCGGCCGAGAGCAGCGTTTCGGCACTGGCGATGAAAGCGACAGCGAACGCGGCGATCAGCAACGTGGGGTCGGCCAGGTTCAGCAGGTCCGCCGGGCGCAGCCAATCAATGGCTTCGGCAAGGTTTTCCGGGACCTCCACGCGCTTGACCTGCAAGGCCAACAGCAGGCTGGCAATGGTCGCCAGGCCCACGCCGAGCAAGGCACCGGGAACAAAGCGCAAGCTGTGAGGGCGAAACTTTTCCCACAACCACATCACCGCAATCGTCGACAAACCGAGCAGACCCGCCTGCCAGCCAAACGACGGCAACGCCTGGGCCACTGCCGCCGGGAACGCCGCCAGATTATCCAGCCCCGACGGCTTAGGCACCGCGTCGAGCATCACATGGACCTGGGACAAGACGATCAGCACACCGATACCCGCCAGCATGCCGTAGACCACCGCGGGCGCGGTTACCCGGAACCAGCAGCCCAGGCGAAAGCGCCCGGCCAGTAACTGTAGAAGACCGGCCAACAGCAGAATCGGCCCGAGCATCGCGACGCCGTGCTGGCGCACCAGTTCGAAGACCAGTACCGCCAACCCGGCGGCCGGGCCGCTGACTTGCAACTTGGAGCCGGCCAGAAAACCCACCACCAGACCACCGATGATGCCGGTGATCAGACCTTTGGCCGGTGGCAGGCCGGACGCGATGGCAATGCCCATGCACAAGGGCAGCGCCACCAGAAACACCACCACGGAAGCCAACAGCTCCCGTGGCAGAACAGCTTTTAATTGAGCAGCACGCATGGCGACTCTCCCGAAGTTTTCTTCAGGCATGGCAAGGCCCGACCGCTCAAATGGCAGGCTGGGCTTGTACCACGCAAGGATGTTTAGGAGTGGTTAGAAGCGCGCTTTAGGCGTCGCCACCGGTATCGGATGGCTGCCATCGAGCGGCAGGAAACAGCCCTGGTCCGCGTCGTAGGCTTTGATCTCGCTGGTCTCGATGTTGTACACCCAGCCATGGATGAACAATTGGCCGTTGGCCATGCGAGAGGCGACCGAGGGATGCGTTCGCAAATGCTGCAACTGCGCGATCACGTTCTCCTCAGTGAGGATGGGCATGATCTGTTTTTCGTCGCCGCACGGGCAGTTGTCATGAACCATGGTCTTGGCCACTTCGGCGTGGCGCAACCAAGCTTTGACCGTGGGCATTTTTTCCAGGGTGTCGGGATTCAACACCGCACGCATGGCGCCGCAGTCGGAGTGACCGCAGACGATGATGTGCTGCACACCCAGGGCCAGCACGGCGTATTCGATGGCGGTGGAGACGCCGCCGTTCATCTGCCCGTACGGCGGAACGACGTTGCCGACGTTGCGGGTCACAAACAGGTCGCCTGGGGAGCTATGGGTAATCAGCTCGGGCACGATGCGCGAATCGGCGCAGGTGATGAACATCGCCCTGGGCGCTTGCGCCGTGGCGAGTTTCTTGAAGAGCTCTTCCTGCTGGGGAAAGATTTCGTGATGGAAATGCAAAAAGCCGTCAACAATATGCTGCAGCGCTGCATCGGCGGTTTCCGCCTCGGGTTGGGCTGAAGCCGACGCAGCCAACGGCTGTTTATCCTTGTCACTCATGATTCATCCTCTTTGACGGTATAGCGCCAGTGGCTGGTTAAAAAACATCCAGGTCGAAATGTTCGACTTGTCAGTCACTCGATGAACAAGGTAGCGACCGAAACTTAACTCAAACTGAATCAAAGGCTCTAGAACAACGATTACAGGTGTGACCGGGAAGCAAGCGCCGCTCATGCCTGCCCATGCCCCACGTTCAACTTTAATCAAATCAAAGACATCTGTCGGCCCGGCGGACAAAAGGCGTTGCAATCGAGATTGTAACCTTCCCGGCGCTCAAGCCCCAGACGCTTGAGCGCCTTGGCGAAACGCTGGGCCAGCAGGTCGGCGAACGGGCCTTCGCCACGCATCCGAGAACCGAAGCGGCTGTCATACAGTTCGCCGCCACGGCTCTGGCGAACCAGGCTCAGTACATGAGCCGCGCGTTGCGGGTAGTGCGCCTGCAGCCATTCTTCAAACAGCGGCGCGACCTCCAATGGCAGGCGCAACATGATGTAGGAAGCACTCTGCGCGCCGGCGGCGTGGGCCTCGGCCAGCAGATTTTCAATCTCGCTGTCATTGATCATCGGGATCATCGGCGAACACAGCACCCCCACGGCAATGCCCGCCTCGCGCATGACCTTGATCGCCCGTAATCGCGCCTTGGGCGCCGCCGCGCGCGGTTCGAGGATGCGCTTGAGTTCATCGTCCAGGGTGGTGAGGCTGATCATGACCTTTACCAGGCGCTGTTGCGCCAGCTCGGTCAGCAGGTCCAAGTCGCGCAGAATCAGCGAGCCTTTGGTGACGATGGTCACCGGATGACGGTAGCGCAGCAGCACTTCGAGAATCCGGCGCGTAATGCGATGTTCGCGTTCGATCGGCTGGTAAGGGTCGGTATTGGAGCCCAGGTTGATTGGGGCGCATTGATAGCCACGCCTGGACAGCTGTTCCTCCAGTACGTCGGCGGCATTGGTCTTGGCGATCAGTCTGGTTTCGAAATCCAGCCCGGGCGACATGTCCCAGTAAGCGTGGCTGGGCCGCGCATAGCAGTAGATACAGCCATGTTCACAGCCCCGGTATGGATTGATGGAGCGATCGAAAGGCAGATCCGGCGAGGTGTTGCGGGTGATGATGGTTTTGGCCGTTTCGATCCGCACTTCGGTGCCTTGGGTCGGCGGTACTTCCTGATACCAGCCATCATCTTCGACCACCGAGCGACTCGGGGCGAAGCGGTTGTGTGGGTTGGTGGCGGTGCCACGGCCACGGGGCGGAAGAGAGATGGACATTGGAAGGCTCCGTTGCTGTACGTGCATACAGTATTCGCTGGGATTCAATTAGGCCAGCGCCGTTCAGCAGCCCACCGCCACGGATCGTGTTCACGTCGTGTTGACGTCTTGCTCACAGGCCTTTAACCGGCTCGTGCCGAAACTGACCGTCTCGTTCTTCTTCGTTTCGGTCGTCCACGCATGTTCAAACTCTATTCCCGCTCGCTGCTCCTCCTGTCCTTGTTCCTGGTCTTTGCCGAGTCCCAAGCCCGGGCGGCCGATCTGGGCGAGGCAAGGTCTTCCGAATGGGCCCAGCCGGTGGAAAAGCGCTACAACCTTTATCAAATGTCGCCGGCGCTTTACCGCAGCGCCTTGCCGGACGCTGATGCCTTGCCTCTGCTGACGAGGCTCAACATCGGCACAGTCATCACATTTCTGCCGGATTCGGACGCGAGTTGGTTATCCACACCCGGCGTCAAGCAAGTGCAGTTGCCTTATCGCACCAATCATGTGGACGACAGCGACATCCTCGCCGCCTTGCGCGCCATTCAGACTGCCGAAACCGATGGCCCGGTATTGATGCACTGCAAGCATGGTTCGGACCGCACCGGGTTGGTGGCGGCCATGTACAGGGTGGTCGTACAGGGCTGGAGCAAAGAGGAGGCCTTGAACGAAATGACTGAAGGCGGCTTCGGCAACAACCCGCACTTCAAGGACGGGGTTCGTTACATGATGCGGGCCGATGTTGAGAAGCTCCGTGTTGCGCTGGCCAACGGCGACTGCAGTACCAGCGTTTTTGCTCTTTGCTCGCTGCAAAGCTGGGTCGGTTCCGTCATCACGACTCGTCAGCCCGACCCACAGGTTATTCGCCCTTCACCCTGACGGCTGGCATCCCTGCAAAGGCTGCCACGGACTCGGCCAGAGGCCTTGAATCGCCAGGGCCGAATATTGTTTCACGCAACGCCCGGCCTGTTGTCCCGTTGAACAACCCCTCCTGCTCAAACCTTTGGAACGCGGTGATTGCCAACGCTTTTGACCAGGCATAGGCGTAAATCCGGGCCGCATAACCGGTCACCATGTAATCCAGGCCATTGGGCCAGCGTTCGCTCCCCCATACGGGCAGATGCCCGACTTGGGCGCTGACTTGATCGAATACCTGCTGAGCCGTGCGCCCATCGCCGTGGGTCAGGTGCAGTTCCATGTCAAACAGCGCGTTGCGCAGCAGCGAGGCGGTTTCCCAGCTGGCTTGAGTGTTGGCGAAGGTCAGCAACTGATCGGCGATGGCATCGGGCATGGCCGCGCCGGTCTGGTAATGCTTTGACAGACGGACCAGGCATTGCCGGGTAAAGCACCATTGTTCCAGTAGCACCCCGGCAAATTCCGAGGTGTCCCGGGAGAGCTCGGTGATGCCCGATACGTCGCGATACTCGGCGCGGGTCAACACATGGTGCAAGCAATGGCCGAACTCATGAAAGAGAATTCGCAGTTGCAGATGGTCGAGCAAGACCGGCGATGCATCTGAGCTGCGCGCCAGCCAGCCGTGCAACACGGCGATGGGATGTCGGGGCCGGCCCTCGGCCGTGATGCGGCGGTTTCGCAGGGTGGTGGTGTTCGGGTAACCGTCTCTGTTCGCATCCTCGAACGGATCGAAATAGATGTAGCCGATGGTCTGGTCCCACTCGCGGACTTCGAAAAGACGCACGTCCGGATGCCACGTGGCCGCGTCAGCGCGTTCGAGAATGTCCACCCCAAACAGATCCTTGGCGATCAGCAATAGCTGTGAAAAGGTGGACTCCAGCTCGAACCAGACGCTGAGGGCCAGCTTCGAGATGCCGGCCGTATGCTGACGAAGTTTTTCTACCAGATATGGGTAATCCCAAGGTTGAAGCTCGGTGAAACCTTGCCTTCGGGCAAATGCCCTGAGTTGTTCGGCGTCGCGGGCAAAGAGGTCCTGTTGTTGTTCAAGCTGATCGCGCAAGAACCCCATCACCTGTTCGGGAGACTCGGCTTGCTCAGGCTCGATGACCATTTGAGCGAAATTCGAATAACCCAGTAACGTCGCATACCGACGACGATCTTCCAGCAAGCGTCTGAGCACCTCGCTGTTATCAAACCGGCCAGCGTCGGGGCCCTGGTCCGAGGCGCGTGTGCTGTAGGCCAGGTACACCTCTTTGCGCAAAAGACGATTGTCCGCGTAGCTGGTGACGATGCCAAACGATGCATCACTGAGGGTCAGCAGCCATCCCGTGCGCCCGGCCTCGCGGGCCTGTTTGGCCAGCTGTTGTTTGAATTGCGGCGCCAGGCCGCTCAACTGAGCCTCATCGTCGAACGCTTTGCTCCAGGCCTTGTTGGCCTTGTGCAACTGATCGAGGAACAATTCCCGGCCCTGTTGAATGCGTTGCTGCAGGACTTTCAAATCTGACGGTGCGGTATGGGCCAACCCGTGCTGGCGAAACTGGCGCAGGGCCTTCTCCAGAACTCTTTTACGAGGCGGTTCGAAGTGCCTGGCAATCTCGCTGTTGGCCAAGCGCTCATAGAGTTGGAACAATTGGCAATTGTGTCTCAGCGCGCTCTGGAAATCGTGCACCCGTTCGCTGCAGTCGAGCGAAGCCTGGGCCCAGTCGTCTCCTGGCCGGGTGGACGCCAGCAGATCCAGCAGGTCGTCGAAACCCTTCAAGCGGGCGTGAATCTCGTCCATGGCCAACACCAGATCGTCCCAGGTGGGGAAGGGTGTCTGAGTCTTGATGATGTCGGCCACTTGATCGCGGCTCTCGGCAAGGATCCGGTCGAGGGCCGGTGAAAAATGTTTGGCTTGGATCTGCGCAAAGGGGGGCAGGTCATAGGCCTGCAACAGCGGATTGTCATTGTCGGGCATGGCAGCCTTCCTGTCTGTCTGGACTGGGGAACAGTCTGGAGAGGAAGGCGTGACGCGTTGCGGTATATATGTATCGCTTCCGGGCCGGGCGGCCCGGAAGGTGATGCCGAAGATTTCAGTCGGTTTTTTTCTTCAACTTGGGATTGGGGAAAAACTGTACCGCCTGGACCTTGGCGTCCGGGACTTTGAGCGCCGATGTGTTGACCCGGGTGCCCAACTCCTTGGGCACCGACAGGCCTTGTTCGTTGAGCGTGTCGGAATAACCGCAGGCCACACACTCACGGTGCGGCACGCCGTCTTCGTTCCACATCATCAACTTGTCCGGTTCGCTGCACGCCGGGCAGACTGCCCCGGCGATAAAGCGCCTTTTGGTAATCACAGGCCCCTCGCTCATGCTGCTGCGTCCTCGGTCAGGCCGCTGTGGCGCAAGAGTGCGTCAATCGATGGCTCACGGCCACGGAAGTCGACGAACAGCACCATCGGCTCCTGGGAGCCGCCACGGGCCAGGATCGCTTCACGGAAGGCGCGACCGGTGTCGGCGTTGAGCACGCCGTCCTCTTCGAACTTGGAGAACGCATCGGCCGACAACACTTCCGCCCACTTATAGCTGTAGTAGCCCGCCGCATAACCGCCGGCGAAGATGTGGGCAAAGCTGTTGGGGAAGCGGTTGTAGGCCGGTGGACGCATCACCGAGACTTCGTCGCGCACGCCTTCGAGCACTTGCAGCACGCTGCGTCCATCGCCATGGGTGGCGTGCAGCTCGAAGTCGAACAGCGAGAACTCCAGTTGGCGGACCATCATCAGGCCGGACTGGAAGTTTTTCGCCGCGAGCATTTTTTCCAGCAGGTCCTGGGGCAGCGGTTCGCCGGTTTCATAGTGACCGGAAATCAGCGCCAGGCCTTCGGGCTCCCAGCACCAGTTTTCCATGAACTGGCTCGGCAGCTCCACGGCATCCCAGGCCACACCGTTGATGCCGGACACTCCGGCATGTTCGACGCGGGTCAGCAGGTGGTGCAGGCCATGGCCGAACTCGTGGAACAGGGTGGTGACTTCGTCGTGGGTCAGCAGCGCGGGTTTGCCGCTGTCGGCCGGGGTGAAGTTGCACACCAGGTTGGCGACCGGGCTTTGCAGCACGCCATCGAAGGTGCGCCGACGGTCGCGGGCGCCGTCCATCCAGGCGCCGCCGCGCTTGTTGGCGCGGGCGTAGAGATCGAAGAAGAAGCGGCCAACGTGCTGACCGTTCTCCTTGATTTCGAACAGGCGCACGTCCGGGTGCCAGGTGTCGAAGCCTTTCAGCTCGGCGATCTCGATGCCGTAGAGGCGCTGCACGATGGCGAACAGGCCGCTCAGTACCTTGTCGATCGGGAAGTAGGCGCGCAGGGCTTCCTGGGCCACGCTGTAACGCTGCTGGCGCAGCTTTTCACCGTAGAAGCCGCTGTCCCAGCTTTGCAGGTCGGGGCAGCCCTGTTCGGCGGCGAACGCCTTCAGCTGTTCCAGATCCAGGGCGGCGAATGGTTTGCTGCGCTTGGCCAGGTCGCGCAGGAAACTGAGCACCTGATCGCTGGATTCGGCCATTTTGGTCGCCAAGCTCAACTCGGCGAAGTTGGCGAAGCCCAGCAGTTGGGCCAATTCCTGGCGCAGGTCGAGGATTTCTTCCATCACTGGAGTGTTATCGTTCTGACCGGCGTTGGGGCCCTGGTCTGACGCGCGTGTGCAGTACGCGGCGTAGACTTCTTCACGCAGGGCGCGGTCTTCGGCGTAGGTCATCACCGCGTAATAGCTGGGGAATTCCAGGTTGATCAGCCAACCGTCCAGCTCTTTGGCCTGGGCGGCTGCGGCCATTTGCGCCTTGGCCGAGTCGGTCAGGCCGGCGAGGGCGGCCTCAGAGGTGATGTGTTTGGTCCAGGCCTGGGTCGCGTCCAGCAACTGGTTGGAGAAGCGGCTGCCCAGTTCCGACAGTTTGCTTTGCACTTCGGCATAGCGTTGCTGCTGCTCGGGCGGCAGATCGATACCCGACAGACGGAAGTCCCGCAGGGAATGTTCCAGGATGGTTTTCTGCGCCACGTCGAAACCGGCGGCTTCGGGGCTGTTCGCCAGGGCTTCGAACGCCTGGAACAGCTCGCGGTTCTGGCCCAGCTCCGTGGAGTAAGCACTCAGCGCCGGCAGGCAGGCCTCGTAGGCTTCGCGCAGTTCGGGGCTGTTACGCACGGCGTTCAAATGGCTCACCGGGCTCCAGGCCGCGCCCAGGCGATCATTGAGCTCGTCCATCGCCAGCACCAGGCCGGCCCAGGTAGGCTGAGTGCCCTGGGTCTTGAGGATCTGGGCAATGGCGGCACGGTTGTCAGCCAGGATCTGCTCGATGGCCGGTTGCACGTGCTCGGCACGGATCGTCGAGAACGGCGGCAGGTCGTAGGGTTGCAAAAGAGGGTTGTTCACGCTCACGGTTGACACCTTGGCTGGAAGAAACATGGACCCATCTTAATTACAATCGACGTTCACCGCAGCTAGCAGCGCCTATCACCGGATAAGAGAGAGCCTATCGTGACCCTTCGCACGTACCAGAATCACAGCCCACGGCTTGCCCGCGGCGCTTTTGTCGACAGCACCGCGGTGGTGATCGGCGACGTTGAAATCGGCGAAGACAGCTCCGTCTGGCCGCTGACGGTCATTCGCGGCGACATGCACCGCATCCGTATCGGTGCCCGTACCAGCGTCCAGGATGGCTGCGTGCTGCACATCACCCACGCCGGTCCCTTCAATCCCGATGGCTTCCCGCTGCTGATCGGCGATGACGTGACCATTGCCCACAAGGTCATGCTCCATGGCTGCTCGGTGGGCAGCCGGGTCTTGATCGGCATGGGCAGCATCGTCATGGACGGCGCGGTGGTTGAAGATGACGTAATCATCGGCGCCGGCAGCCTTGTACCGCCGGGCAAACGCCTGGAGAGCGGCTTCCTGTATGTAGGCAGTCCGGTAAAACAGGCCCGGCCGCTGACCGACAAGGAACGCGCCTTTTTCACCTACAGCGCGGCGAACTACGTGAAGCTCAAGGACCTGCATCTGGCCGAAGGCTACGACCGGCTCTGAATCGTCCCGCCCTTACCCAGGAATTTGCATGCATTACCAGACCGTACTCTTCGACCTCGACGGCACCCTCACCGACCCCCGCGAGGGCATTACCCGTTCGATCCAGTTCGCCCTGAGCCAACTGGGCATCGACGAACCCGACCTGACCCGTCTCGAACACTTTATCGGCCCGCCACTGTTGCAGGCCTTCATGCAGTTTTATGACTTCGATGAGGCGAAAGCCTGGGAGGCGGTGAATTTCTATCGCGAACGCTTCAAAGTCACCGGGTTGTACGAAAACCGCGTCTTCGACGGTGTGATGCCCCTGCTGGAAACCCTGGGCGAGCAGGGCCGGCAGTTGTACATCGCCACCTCCAAACCCTGGGTCTTCGCCCGCGAAATCGCCCGCCACTTTGACTTCGCCCGGCACTTCAAAGTGATCTATGGCAGTGAGCTGGACGGTACGCGCACCGACAAAGTTGAGTTGATTGCTCACCTGATGGCTGAAGAAGGGCTCGACCCGGCGAATACCTTGATGATTGGCGACCGCAAACACGATTTGATTGGCGCTCGTAGCAATGGGCTGGATGCCGCGGCGGTGGGCTATGGGTTTGGCAGTTATGAGGAGCTGAATGCCGAGGGCCCGGCGTATCACTTTCAGACGCTGGATGAGTTGCATCGGGCATTTTTGCAGGGGTAGTCATATTGCGATCGCGGGCAAGCCTTGCTCCCACAAGGGGGCGGTGTTGTACATGCAAGCCGCGTTCACTGAGATCTATTGTGGGAGCGAGCCTGCTCGCGATGAGGCCGGTTCAATCACCAGAAATTTTCGATCCTGCCAGCGCCTTCAGTGCCGCTTTGCGCTCATCAATCGGCAAACTGCCAAGCTTTTCCACTGCGGCATAAAACGCAACCCAGTCTCCGCCTTCCTGTTGAAACAGCGCCGCAAACGCTGGCACCCACTGGCTATACAGGCCGAACGGCAATAGCCGCGCATTGTTCAGCGGCGCATAGATCCACGCGTCGTAGCGTTTGTCGCCTGCCCACCGGGTGTCGCGCAGTCGCTGATAATCAGCGCGCAGGCGCTCGAACTCCTGGGCCTTGCGCTGGCGCATCTGTTCGGCCGGCAGGGGTTGGGTATAGAGCTGTTCCAGCCGCTGACGCGTGTCCAGGACCAGTTGGATGAATTGCTCGCGCTGGCGCATCCGTTTGCCATTGTCCGGGGCCAGCCCGCGACTGGCGCGCCATTGCCGGGTGCCTTGCTGTTCGACGAAGGTGGCAAAGGATTCATTGAATTCGGTGTCGTCCTTTACGTAGAAGCGCTGGTGCGCCAGTTCATGAAAGATCAGCGTCGCCAGGCGTTCGTCGCCCCAGTGCATCATCGAGCTCAGGATCGGGTCGTTGAACCAGCCCAGCGTCGAGTAGGCCTCTACGCCACCAATCGCCACATCCATGCCCCGCAAGCGTTGCAAGGCTGCCTCGCCACGGGCGGCGCCCTGGCTGTAGTAGCCGCGATAGGCCACGCAACCGGCGATGGGGAAACAGTGGTTTTGCGGGGCCAGGGAAAATTCTGGCGTGGCGAAGACATTCCAGACCACGAAAGGGCGGCCAATGTCCGCATACAGGCGGTAGCTTTTGTTGTCCGGCAGGTGCAACTGCGCACTGGCGAATGTGCGTGCCGCACGCGCCTGGGCCAGATGAGCCCGCAATGTGGGATCACGGGCGGGGTCGGCAATCACTTGGTCGATTGGCTCGCGGGCCTGCAACAGCCGTAGCTGTCCACTGGCAAGCTGACTGTAGTAACCCACGCTTGCACAACCGTTGAGTAACAAAAGCAGGAGGCCTGGAAACAAAATCCGGAAAACACGGTCGAGTAACCGATGGCTTGGATGCGGCCTGATCAATTGGAATCACCCTGGGAAAGTCTGCCCACAAGACTATCCCGCCTGCCTGGAGCTTCGCTATGCGCGTATTGATGCTGACGAGTGGCCTGTTGCTGCTGAACGGTTGCGCCGGTTTGCCCGATCCCGATCCGTCGCAGGCATGGATCGACCTGGGAAGCCATCAGGACACGGCGCTGCAAGCGCTGGAAGTCGATGACAAGACGTCTCTCGACCGACGTTATTTTGAAGTGCAGCCGGGCAGCCATGAGCTGACGGTGCGTTATCAATTTGCCGTCGAGCCCGGCAACATCGGCCCGAATGCCGAGCCACTGTGGCGCGATTGCCGGTTGAATGTGAAGTTCAAGGATTTCAACGCAGGCCAGCGTTATCAGTTGCAGGCTGGCAACATCGGTTTCCGGCCATGGGCCAAGCTCTATGATCAACAGCGAAAAGTCGTGGGCCAAGGCACGCCAGCAGGCTGTCAGCAAAGCTGATCGGCGCTATGCTCATTGTCTGACTTCAGGAAATCATCATGCGCCTACCTCTGCTGCTATTGGCCTTTGTCTCCATGAGCGGCTGTGCAACCAGCCCGCCGCCCAAGATTGATCCGAACATGGCCTGGATCGACTTCGCCACGCCCATGCCGGGTGGCAAGATGCTGATGGCTGAAAGCCTGGATGGCCAACGACTGCGAGACGGACGTTTCTTCCAGGTTTCTCCGGGCAGCCACGAACTGAAAGTGCGTTTCGACTTCGAGGTGCCTGGCGGTGGTGGGCTGGGCATGCAAGCCGAGCCGCAAGAGCGGCTGTGCTACATGCTTGTGCGTTACGACCATTTCGAGGCGGGCCAGCGTTATCGCCTGGAGGGTCGCAATCTGGCGTTTACCCCCAGCGCCCGACTCTATAACGCCAAGCGTGAAATCGTGGCCGAAGAACGGCAGGTCAATTGCGTTCCGTAGGACGGCTTAGCTGTCGTTCTTCTGGTAGATGATCTTTTTGGTGCCGTTTTCGCAACTGCCCACGACCATATTTTCATCATGCACTTCATCATTGGTCACGATTTCCAATGTGTAGGAAGGCACGTTATTCGCCTGGATCTTCGCTTCGATTTCAGCTTTCAGTTCTTCGCAGGATTTGGGGGCCGCGAGGGCCGACGTGGCCAATGCGCAACTGATGACCGCCAGGGCGAATCGTTTCATGCTCGAATTCCTCATGACAGCGCGCACTGCCTGTGCGCTGAAACTGCAGGTGTGCATTCGACCACAATTGCTGCAGGGTAAACAGATCACAGCCTTCAGCCGCAGTTGAAGGCTGTGATGGGTATCGCATCAGCTCACCAGCGTCGCATCCAGCGTAATCTTGGCGTTCAGCACTTTGGAAACCGGGCAACCTTCCTTGGCCTTGTTGCTCAGCTCTTCGAATTGCTCCTGGCTGGCGCCGGGGATCTTCGCTTTAAGCGTCAGTTTCACTGCCGTAATCGCAAAGCCGCCCTCGACCTGATCGAGGGTGACATCGGCGTTGGTATCGATACTGCTGGCTGTGAGCCCAGCCTCGCCAAGGATCATCGAAAACGCCATGGAGAAGCAGCCCGCATGGGCCGCGCCGATCAGTTCTTCCGGGTTGGTGCCCTTGCCGCCTTCGAAGCGCGCCTTGAAGCCATAGGGGGCTTCGCGCAGCACGCCGGTTTCCGTGGAGATGGAGCCGATGCCGGTTTTCAGGTCACCTTCCCAATGAGCCGATGCTTTCTTGATGATAGCCATGTCTGCCTCCTCAATATCCGGCGCGAGGGTTCGCGCCTGGGTGTTTTTCGTTGTCAGGGTTGTGAGGATAGACCGCCCGATAAAGTTCATCCTGTCGATTAGCCGACCGATTTAGTAGGAAATTTCATGGTAGCTATTGAAACTCGGGTATATGCCCACATTGCATGGAACACACCTATAGAAACGGCAGGCTTTTGCCCGTAGGAAAAGCCCCTCATGCCGTTGGAGATTCCGGCCCATGAAACAGCTGTCCGAAGTGAAGTTCTCGACCCTCGACCTCGTGCCTGTGCGCGCTGATGGCAACGCTGCCCAGTCCTTGCGCAACTCGCTGGACCTGGCGCAGCACGTGGAAAAATACGGCTATACCCGCTTCTGGGTCGCCGAGCACCACAACATGGATGGCATCGCCAGCTCCGCGACGGCGGTACTGCTGGGCTATCTGGCGGGGGGCACTTCGACCATTCGGGTCGGCTCCGGCGGCGTGATGCTGCCCAACCATGCGCCGTTGATCATCGCCGAACAGTTCGGCACGCTCGAAAGCCTCTATCCAGGCCGTATTGATCTTGGCCTGGGGCGCGCGCCCGGGTCCGATCAGATGACTGCCCGGGCGTTGCGTCGCGAGCGCTCCGGTAGCGCGGACGATTTCCCTGAAGACGTGGCCGAACTGATGCGCTACCTCGGCCCACGTACGCCGGATCAACGCATCATCGCCATGCCCGGCACCGGGACCAACGTGCCGGTCTGGCTGCTGGGCTCGAGCCTGTTCAGTGCGCAACTGGCCGGCGAGCGCGGCTTGCCCTACGCCTTCGCTTCCCATTTCGCACCGCGCTACATGCATGAGGCGATCCGTATTTATCGCAATCACTTCAAGCCGTCGGCGGTGCTCGACAAGCCTTACGTGATGCTCGGCGTGCCTTTGGTGGCAGCCGACACGGACGAACAGGCTGATTACCTGGCGACCTCGGTGTATCAGCGGATCCTGGCCCTGATGCGTGGCCAGAGCCTGGTGCAGCGCCCGCCTGTGGAAACCATGAACGGTCTCTGGTTGCCCCATGAGAAAGAGGCGGTTGGTGACTTCCTGGGCCTGGCCATGGTCGGCGGCCCGCAGAAAATTCGCGCCAAGCTCGAAGTGCTGATCGAGCAAACCCAGGCCGATGAATTGATCTTCACCAGCGACCTGTATGAGCATGCTGATCGCCTGCACTCCTATGAGTTGCTGGCGCAGGTCATGAAAGGCTGATCACGCGCATAAAAAAGCCGACGCATGCGTCGGCTTTGACCTTCCTGAAGTATCAGCCCTTCTTGTAGACGATTTCCTTCGTGCCGCCTTCGCAGGAGCCGACGACGTCTCCGTCAGTAGCCGTACCCTTATCGACAATTTCCAGCGTATAACCCGATGCACCTTTGGCATCGATTTTCGCTGCGATCTCGCCTTTCAGCTCCTCGCATGGCTTGCCGGCGGCAAACGCAGTACCCGCAAGGCTCAGCAAACCCAGGGCCAACATCAAATTTTTCATCGCTCGCACTCCTTGGTCGGATCAATAGGGCAGGGATCGAACAGACATGACGCGCTTGCCAGATAGCGCATCGCCATTCCCTATGGCACTCCGCCAGCGTGCAAGTTCACAGCCCGTCAGCTATTGGCAATGCGGAAGCCGACTTTAATGGTCACCTGAAAGTGCGCGGCCCGGCCATTTTCGATGTGTCCGCGGGTTTCCGTGACTTCGAACCACTCCAGGTGCTTGAGGCTTTTGCTGGCTTCGGCCAGCGCATTGTTGATGGCGTCTTCGATGCTGGTGGGAGAGGAGCCGACCAGCTCGACTTTTTTGTACGTGTGATGATCACTCATGACGTTCTCCTTGGTTGTCTTTAACAGCCTAGCAGCGAATTTTCGCCTTACGTGTGTCGCCTTTTACCGGGTGAAAGTTCAGATTTACTGCACTTTCAGAAACGGCTGGAGTCCCAATTCACACACGCCACTCAACCACTGCAGGAGAGAGCCACCATGGCCAGCAATTCGTTACGTAAAGCCTCGTTGCAAAGCATGGAAGCGGAGATCGAGAGTCTGCTCAAGTCGTTGGAAAGCCTGAAGGACGACGCTTCGGACGAGTCGCGTAAGACCCTCAAGTCGCTGAAGGCAAACGCCGAAAACGCGCTGAAACATTCCCGGCATCTGCTGAGCGACGCGTATGAAGAGGTCAAGGTGAAAACCCGTGAAACCGGAATCGCCACCCGTGATTACGCTCAGGAGCATCCTTGGACCACCGCTGGCGTCGCGGTCGGGGCCCTGGGTTTGTTGGCGGCTTATTTGCTGTGCAAGCGCGGCGACTGAGTCGGCTGGTTCAGCTCATGCCTGAGCCATTGCGCCAATTGCCGAGCGCGCCCGTCCGCGGCGCGCTTGGGTAGCCACAACGCCAGTCGCGCCGGGGTTTCGTCAAAGCCCCACGGCGCGACCAGGCGCCCGGCGCGCACATCCTCGGCGACCAGCGGTTCGGGTGCGATGGCCACGCCTAGCCCTGCCACGGCCGCCTCCAGCAAGTAATACAAATGCTCGAAACCCTGCCCGAATTTCAGGGCCTTGGGTTCAAGGGCGTTTTGCCGTGCCCAAGTGGGCCACGCCTGGGGACGAGAGGTGGTATGCAGCAGCGCCTCGCCCAGGATTGCACTTGGCGGGGCGTTTTGCAGGCGGGCGAAACCGGCGTAATGAGGGCTCATGACCGGGCCGATCCGCTCGCTGACCAGTTCATAGACCTGCATGTCTGCCGGCCACGGCGGTTCTGCGAATACCAGCAACGCGTCAAGCCCCGGTCGCCTCGGGTCCAGGTCGCCTTCGCCAGCGGAGAGATGCAAACGCAGATCCGGCAGGTCGGCGTTGAGCCGGCCCAGGCGAGGAATGAACCAGCGCGCCAGCAGACTACCGGAACAGCCCAATACGAATGGTGCATCTGCCGTGCTTTGCGTCAGCTGCGCACAGACGGTGCGTAATCGCTCGAACGCCTCGGCGCTGGCGTCGCGCAGACGCATGCCTGCATCTGTGAGTTTAAGGCCGCGCCCCTCCTTGATGAACAGGCTGACGCCCAAGTGTTCTTCCAGCACCTTCAACTGTCGGCTAACTGCACCATGGGTGACGTGCAGCTGTTCGGCCGCCTGACTGACGCTGTTCAGGCGGGCAGTGGCTTCGAAGGCGCGCAAGGCGTTGAGCGGGGGAAGGTCATGGCTCATTTTATCTGTGAGTTTTCCTGACAGGTTGCGGCGATCTTATCGGTTTTCAGCGCGGGATGTCAGGGGTAGAGTGAACCTCATTGTCTTTCTACGCATTCGCCTGGAGCCCCCGATGACCCAGCCTACAACCCCTTTCAACCTGCGCAGTGGCCCGGACGCCAACGGCCTGTTCGGTGCATTCGGCGGTCGTTATGTGGCCGAAACCCTGATGCCGCTGATCCTCGATCTGGCCCGCGAATACGAAGCGGCGAAGGAAGATCCGGCGTTCATTGAAGAACTGGCCTACTTCCAGCGTGACTACGTCGGACGCCCAAGCCCGCTGTATTTCGCTGAGCGCCTGACCGAATACTGCGGCGGCGCCAAGATCTACCTCAAGCGCGAAGAGCTGAACCACACTGGCGCGCACAAGATCAACAACTGCATCGGCCAGATCCTGCTGGCGCGGCGCATGGGCAAGAAACGCATCATTGCCGAGACCGGCGCCGGCATGCACGGCGTGGCCACGGCGACCGTGGCCGCACGTTTCGGTCTGGATTGCGTGATCTACATGGGGACCACCGACATCGAGCGCCAGCAGGCCAACGTGTTCCGCATGAAGCTGCTCGGTGCCGAAGTCATCCCAGTGGTCGCCGGCACCGGTACCCTCAAGGATGCTATGAACGAGGCGCTGCGCGACTGGGTGACCAACGTTGACAGCACGTTCTACCTGATCGGCACCGTGGCCGGCCCGCACCCGTACCCGGCCATGGTCCGCGACTTCCAGGCAGTGATTGGCAAGGAAACCCGCGATCAGTTGCAAGCCCAGGAAGGTCGTTTGCCCGACAGCCTGGTGGCGTGCATCGGCGGCGGTTCCAACGCCATGGGCCTGTTCCATCCGTTCCTGGACGACAAGAGCGTGGAAATCATCGGCGTCGAAGCCGCCGGCTACGGTATCGAGACCGGCAAGCATGCTGCCAGCCTGAACGGCGGCGTCCCCGGTGTATTGCACGGCAATCGTACTTTCCTGTTGCAGGACGACGACGGCCAGATCATCGATGCCCATTCGATTTCCGCTGGCCTCGATTACCCGGGTATTGGCCCTGAACACGCCTGGTTGCACGACATTGGTCGAGTCCAGTACACCTCTGTCACCGACGCCGAAGCCCTGGAAGCCTTTCACAAATGCTGTCGCCTGGAGGGAATCATTCCTGCCCTGGAAAGCGCCCATGCCCTGGCTGAAGTGTTCAAGCGTGCCCCGAACCTGCCCAAGGATCACCTGATGGTGGTCAACCTGTCCGGCCGTGGCGACAAAGACATGCAAACCGTAATGCACCACATGGAACAGTCCCAGCAGGAGAAACACTGATGAGCCGCCTGCAAACTCGTTTTGCCGAACTCAAAGAACAGAACCGCGCCGCCCTGGTGACTTTCGTGACCGCTGGCGACCCGGACTACGACACTTCGCTGGCGATCCTCAAGGGCTTGCCGGCGGCGGGTGCTGACGTGATTGAGCTGGGCATGCCGTTCACCGACCCGATGGCCGACGGTCCGGCGATCCAGTTGGCGAACATCCGCGCCTTGGGCGCACAGCAGAATCTGGCGAAAACCCTGCAGATGGTTCGCGAGTTCCGTGAAGACAATAGCGATACGCCGCTGGTGCTGATGGGCTACTTCAATCCGATCCATCGCTACGGCGTGCAGCGTTTCATTGGCGAAGCGCTGGACTCTGGCGTGGACGGGCTGATCGTGGTGGACATGCCACCTGAGCACAACAGTGAGCTGTGCGAGCCGGCCCAGGCCGCCGGTCTGGACTTCATTCGCCTGACCACGCCGACCACCGATGACGTGCGTTTGCCGACCGTGCTCAACGGCAGTTCTGGCTTTGTGTATTACGTCTCGGTGGCCGGCGTGACCGGCGCCGGCGCCGCGACGCTGGAACATGTGGAAGAAGCCGTGACGCGCCTGCGTCGTCACACCGATCTGCCGATCAGCATTGGTTTCGGCATTCGCACGCCGGAACAAGCTGCGGCCATCGCACGGTTGGCCGACGGGGTTGTGGTCGGTTCGGCCCTGATCGACCATATCGCCTGCGCTGAGACGCCGGAGCAGGCGATCGATGGGGTGTTGAGCCTATGTGCTGCCTTGGCTGATGGGGTGCGTAAGGCGCGGATTAGCTGATTGCCTGATTGAGTCTGCCAGTAATAAAAAGGGGTTCAGAACCGAGTTCTGAACCCCTTTTTGGCTTCAAGGCAACTCCAACCCGCCACCCGCCTTGTGCAGCTTACGCAAATGCTCGCCTATCTCTTTGACGTTAGCCTCACTGGCACTGATTTCTGCCGCGCGGCTTGGCTCAAGCAAGGCCCTGACTTCCTTATCCAAATCCCCTGTCAGTGTTTGAAGCTGTTTCTGACGCAAGCTGCTTTCGGATTCCAGTCGCTGCCATTCGCTGGGCTGCGGTAGCCCGTAACCGCTGCTGCCCAGCAACTCGGCGGGGCGGCTCAGGAAACCGCTGTTGGCGAGGATCTGCTGCAGTGTCGCGTTGGCCCTTTCCATGCCGCCGTTCTGTAATTCACGGGCACCGAGGTAGCGCTGCTTGACCTCATCCTGGGCCAATAACAGTTGTCGGCGATAGCTGGCCTGTTCCAGCAGGAGTAACGCCGCGCTGGTGCGCAGGTCGGCCCGTTCAAACCATGGCCGGCGTTCTGCGGCGCTCAGGGCCAGCCAGTCTTCCACGTTTTGTTGCTTGATCGGCAAGTGTTTCTTCAACACCTCGAACATGGCCTGGTACCGCTCGCGGAAAGAGTCGAAGCGGTAACCCAGGCGCAAGGCCTCCTTGGGATCATCGAGCACGCTGGTATCCGCCAGACCTCGCCCCTTGAGCACTTCCAGCAAACCGTTGGGCATGATGCTGTCCAACCCCTTGAGCTGCGCATTGTTGCTGCCGCTGCGCAGCAATTTCAGGCTTTCCACCGCGCAATTGTTGGACAGGAAGTAATAGTTGCCGTCATAGCTCCAGTGCATTTCGGCGGCGTGTTCAACCGTTTCCTCGATCTCGGACCGTGTCAGGTTCAGCGGCACCGAGGCCAGGCTGCGCAGTTCGGTCTTGGTGTATTCATCGATGACCTGGGCCAGCGGCAGTACGAACAGGCGCGACGGGTATTTGCCCACCAGGCCATCCCAGCTCGACAGCTGCACATCGCCCACGAAGGCGCGGTATGACAGCACCAGGTGTTGATCCAGATCCAGCCGGCAATCCGGCCCACGGGGGCGGTCCGGCGCGCAGATCACCAGCCGCAGCATGCTGTGGCCCCAGCGGCTGACCCAGTTCTGGTTGGCTTCGGCCAAGAGGTAATCGATGGCGTAGACCCGCTCTGGATCAACCTTGCCCAGTGGCGTCTTGGCAAAGTCGTTGCCGGCGTTGAGGAACGCGAATGACGGGGCGCAGGTATTCTTGGCGGCGGGGGCCCAGCCAAAGTGTTCCTGATAATAGCGATACAGTGCTGGCCGTCGGCAGGCATAACTCGGGTCCAGGAGAAAGTACTCCATGTTGACCGCGACGAACTCCTTGGGGCTGCTCGTTTCGTAGATGTCCGGGCTGCGGGCGACCTGGCGATTATGCTGTTCCCGTTCACCACGACGGCCGACGTATTGCGGCCAGCCGGCGAGGTCCAGCAAGCGGGGATCATCACTGAGGGTGAAGCGGCGGTCGTTCTGGCCCCGGCATTCATCGGGAAGGCCGATCAGCCCGGCGCTGCTGGTGCGTCGGGTGCAGCGTTGGATCAGCGCGCGTTCGGCGTTTGGCCATAAACGCGAGCGATCATAAATGTGGGTCAGTTCATGCAGGACCGTGGCGAGCATTTCCCGCCGCACGGTGCCGTGGGGCCGATGGGTCTTTTGCGTGGCGGCACTGCCGTCGGTGAGGCTGTCGAGCAGGTTGCGATTGAGGTCCAACTGCGACACCAGCGAGGCCTGGCCGTAGGCGTTGGCGGGCATCCGGTCGGTCCAGCCCACATTGATGCGTCGGTCCAGCTGTTCGATGAATCGCGGCGGCAGGGCCTGCATCGCTTCATCGAGCAGCGCCTGGCTGGCCTGCTGTTGCGCCGGGGTCAGTCCTTCGTCGTTAAGGTGCAGTTGCAGGCCGGCCTGGGCGGTGCTGCTCAAGAGCAGCACGACCCCGGCCGTCAGCCAGACGGCGAACGGCCTCACAATGCGAGGATGGCTTCGGCGAGAACCTGGTCACTGGCGTCGCGGGCTTCCGGTACGCGGGTGCGCAAGGTGTCGAAGGCGGCCTCGAGGTGAGCGCCACGAATTTCCCCGTTACTGGCGACGAAACTGGCCGCATCGTCATGGGCTTCACGAACGATTTTCGAGTCACGGATGGATGTGGTGGTGTCGGAGGTGAAATCGATCGTGCGCTGGGAGGCGCGAACGACGATGTTACTGGTGGCTACCAGGGTTTGTGCCTGGGCCACATCGGCCAACACCAGCAGGCCTAGGGTGGCAGCAATCAGCGGGCTACGCATGGAACGACTCCGAAGAATAAAGATAACTATTGGACGAGAATTGCCTGTGCCAGTTCAAGGTCGCTGACGTGAAGTTTTGGTTGGGTCCGGTGTAGATAATCCAGGGCCGACTCCAGTTGCGCACCTCTCAACTGCCCATCGCTGGCAACGAATGCCGCAGCATCATCGTGGGCGGCGGCGATCAGTTTATGGTCGAAGGGCGCGGAGGTCACCATGCTCGTGGCATAGCCGCTGATCACGACTTGCTGGGTGGAGACATCGAAAGCATGGGCCGGAACGGACCAGCATAAAGCGCTGAAGAAAAAAGCGAGGGACAGATCTGAGTAGAAACGCATGGGACTCGACTGTTGATGGTGAGTCCGAAGGCTAGCGCAAACCACTGCGCCAGAGCCAGCGCTGAAACATCGGAACACCATTGGCGTCCCGATGTTTCATGTCTGGAATCAGATCACCAGGATGGCTTGGGCCAGCTGCGCGTCGGAGGCGTTCAACTGCGGTGCCTGCTGACGGATGTAATCCAGAGCGCTTTCCAGTTTCACACCACGGATGGCGCCGTTAGTGGCGACGAAACTGGCAGCATCGTCACGAGCGGCCAGGACAATTTTGTCGTCGCGAAACGACGAAGTGATATCGGACGTTGCGTCGGAAGTGGCCTTGAGCGCACCCACGAGGGAGTCGGTGGTGACGATAAAACTACTGGCATTGGAGTGGGCGGCTACGGCCAGCAGGGCGGCGGCGCTGAGCAGACGAAGACGGATCATGATGAAACTCCTTGAATAATGAAGTGGTGCCGGTGCGTGTAGCTGGAAGAGAAGACGCATGCTCGACCCGCTTCGCCACGTTCGTTTCGATATTAGGTCAGAACGAGGTGGATGACAGCTTGGCCATTGGCAATTTCCACGCTTCTACAACAGCTCGATAAAACTGTACTGGTTATTTTCTAGCTATTCTTAACTGTGCAGGTGCGTGGTTTTTGGCAAAACCAGGCCTCTGAAACGACAAGACCCGTCGCGGTTTCCCGCGACGGGTCTTGTTTGTTTAATTCGGTGCTGGCGGTGGACCCGATGGGTCAGGGCCAGCGACGCTGAGTTAGCGCCAGAACGGCTTGCTCAGCTCTTCGTAGCGTTGTGCTTCGCTGATACCGGCGTCAGCCAGCAGGCGTGCATCCAGACGGGCCAGTTGGTGGCGGCTGGCGATGCGGCGCTGCCACAACATCAGGTTAGCGATAACGCGAAGAGGCAGGGAAGCCTGGTTTTTTTCAGCTTTGTCTTCGAAGAACAGCTCGGAACTGAGTGTACGTTCCATGGTTGACATCCTTCCGCTTATGGCGGGATTAGGTAGTGGTTTAACTGGTGCCCATGATCCTCTCGTTTGGCCAGTCTCTCTAGATACAGTTCACCTGTAATGTGAGAGACCAGTTAACTGTTAAACAGTGGTGTACTGGTCAATATTGAGGCAACTGTACCTGTGCGCACTATTTATGTGCATTTTTGCTGTGAAAGCAGAGATGCGTAGGAGTTTGCTGTAGGAAATCACAGGTACAGTAGTACAGTTTTTGTGGTTTGTGGGTTGAAAGCGATGGCCAGTGAAAACTGTATTTGTTGCCCGGGTGATCCAGCTGTATTAAACCGCCAGCATCTGCCCGGTCTCTTCCAGATTCAGGTGCCAACTCAGTGCATCGCGCAGGATGTGCGGTGTATGTCCGCCCAAGGCGCACGCCGCTTCAAAATACTCGTTCAATGCCTGGCGATAGGCCGGATGCACGCAATTGTCGATGACCACCCGCGCCCGCTCCCTTGGCGCCAGGCCACGCAGGTCGGCCAGGCCGATCTCCGTCACCAGGATGTCGACATCGTGCTCGGTATGGTCCACATGGCTGACCATTGGCACGACACTGGAAATTGCGCCGCCCTTGGCGATCGACTTGGTGACGAAAATCGCCAGATGCGCATTACGCGCAAAGTCCCCCGAGCCGCCTATCCCATTCATCATCCGCGTGCCGCAGACATGGGTGGAGTTGACGTTGCCGTAGAGGTCGAACTCCAGTGCCGTATTGATGGCGATGATGCCCAGGCGGCGTACCACCTCGGGGTGGTTGGAAATTTCCTGGGGGCGCAGGACCAGCTTGTCCTTGTACTTCTCCAGATTGCCGAATACGTCGGCATTGCGCCGGCCCGACAGCGTAATGGAGCTGCCAGAGGCGAAGCTCAGTTTGCCGGCGTCGATAAGGTCGAATGTAGAGTCCTGCAGGACCTCTGAATACATGGTCAAGTCTTCGAATGGGGAGTCGATCAGCCCGCACATCACGGCATTGGCGATGTTGCCGATCCCGGCCTGTAATGGACCGAGTTTATTGGTCATGCGCCCGGCGGCGACTTCCTGTTTGAAGAAGCCGATCAAATGATCGGCAATGGCCTGGGTGTCGCTGTCCGGCGGCATGACTGTCGAAGGCGAATCCGGCTGATTGGTGATGACAATGGCGGCGATTTTTTCCGGCGGTATCGGGATGGCGGTGCTGCCGATACGGTCGTCGACCTTCACCAAGGGAATCGGTGTGCGGGTCGGGCGATAGGTCGGGATATAGATGTCATGCAACCCTTCCAGATCAGGGTTGTGGGCCAGGTTGATTTCAACAATGACCTGCCTGGCGAAAATAGCGAAGCTGGCCGAGTTGCCCACCGAGGTGGTGGGCACGATATGGCCTTGCTCGGTAATGGCCACGGCTTCGATCACTGCAATGTCCGGCAACTTGAGCTGGGCGTTACGCAATTGCTCGACGGTTTCCGACAGGTGCTGGTCGATGAACATCACCTCGCCAGCGTTGATGGCCTTGCGCAACGTGCTGTCGACCTGGAATGGCATGCGCCGGGCGAGTACGCCGGCTTCGGTGAGTTCCTTGTCGAGGTCGTTCCCCAGGCTCGCACCGGTCATAAGACTGATTTTCAGTGGCGTGACCTTGGCGCGCTCAGCCAGGGCGTGGGGCACTGCTTTCGCTTCTCCGGCGCGGGTGAAACCGCTCATGCCGACGGTCATGCCGTCCTGAATCAGCAAGGCTGCTTCGGCAGCGCTCATCACTTTGTTCAACAACGAAGGCAGGCGGATGCGATCACGGTACATGGGTGGTTATCTCGGGCTGGAAGCTGGATGCGCAGTCTAGTGAATTCGCGCCGTGCCCGACCCGCTACAAAAGTCGCATTTAAGGCGTCTATTACGGGCGTTTCAGGCAAAACATTATTACCGGATCGGTAACGTTCGGCCTTGATACAAATCAAAACGCCCCGACAAGTCGGGGCGTTAGTGGCGAAGCAGTGAGCGTTATTCCACCGCTTTGACCATGTCTTCGATAACCTTCTTGGCGTCACCGAACACCATCATGGTCTTGTCGAGGTAGAACAGCTCGTTGTCCAGGCCGGCGTAACCGCTGGCCATCGAGCGCTTGTTGACGATGATGGTCTTGGCCTTGAAGGCTTCGAGGATCGGCATGCCGGCAATCGGCGACTTCGGATCGTTCTTCGCCGCCGGGTTGACCACGTCGTTGGCACCCAGTACCAGCACCACGTCGGCCTGGCCGAACTCGGAGTTGATGTCTTCCATCTCGAACACCTGGTCGTAAGGCACTTCGGCCTCGGCCAGCAATACGTTCATGTGCCCGGGCATACGACCGGCCACTGGGTGGATCGCGTATTTGACGGTCACGCCGTGATGGGTCAGCTTCTCGGTCAGCTCTTTCAGCGCGTGCTGCGCCCGTGCCACCGCCAGGCCATAGCCCGGCACGATGATCACGGTATCGGCATTGGTCAGCAGGAAGGTGGCGTCGTCAGCCGAGCCGGATTTCACCGGACGGGCTTCTTTTGAGCCTGCCGGGCCAGCGGCATCCGCCGTGTTGCCGAAACCGCCGAGCAGCACGTTGAAGAACGAACGGTTCATCGCCTTGCACATGATGTACGAGAGGATCGCACCGCTGGAACCCACCAGGGAGCCAGCGATGATCAGCATCGAGTTGTTCAGCGAGAAGCCGATACCCGCTGCAGCCCAGCCGGAATAGCTGTTGAGCATCGACACCACCACCGGCATGTCGGCACCGCCGATCGGGATGATGATCAGCACGCCCAACACAAACGCCAGGGCCAGCATCAGGGCGAATGCCCCGAGGTTGCCGGTGAACATGAACATCAGGCCCAGACCCAGTGTTGCCAGGCCCAGGATCAGGTTGAGCTTGTGCTGGCCGCCAAACTGTACCGGTGCGCCCTGGAACAGGCGGAACTTGTACTTGCCCGACAGCTTGCCGAAGGCGATCACCGAACCGGAGAAGGTGATTGCACCGATGGCGGCCCCAAGGAACAGCTCCAGACGGTTACCGGCCGGAATTGAATCCCCTAGTTGCTTGACGATGCCCAGGGACTGCGGCTCGACCACGGCGGCGATGGCGATAAATACCGCGGCCAGGCCGATCATGCTGTGCATGAACGCCACCAGCTCGGGCATCTTGGTCATCTCGACGCGCTTGGCCATGATTGACCCGGCAGTGCCGCCGACCAGCAGACCGACGATCACATAGCCGATGCCTGCGGTAGCCAGCTCGGCGCCCAACTTATAGATGAGACCCACGGTAGTGAGCACCGCCAGCGCCATGCCGAGCATGCCGAACAGGTTGCCTCGGCGAGATGTAGTGGGGTGCGACAGGCCTTTGAGGGCCTGGATGAAGCAGATCGACGCGATCAGGTAGAGCGTCGTTACCAGGTTCATGCTCATTACTTGGGCGCCTCTTCTTTTACGGCTTTCGGGGCTTTTTTCTTGAACATCTCAAGCATGCGGCGCGTCACCAGGAAGCCGCCGAACACGTTCACTGCGGCCAGGGCCACGGCGAGGGTGCCCATGGTCTTGCCCAGCGGGGTCACGGTCAGTGCGGCGGCAAGCATGGCGCCGACGATCACAATGGCCGAAATGGCATTGGTCACCGCCATCAGCGGTGTGTGCAGCGCGGGCGTTACGTTCCAGACCACGTGGTAACCGACATAAATCGCCAGCACAAAGATGATCAGGTTGTAGATACCGGGGGAGATAAGCTCTTCCATTGTCTGAATCCCTGCTTAGGCGTTTTTGCGGATGACTTGGCCGTCGCGGCACATCAGGCACGCGGCGACGATGTCGTCTTCCAGGTTCACGTCGAACTGACCTTCCTTGGTGAAGACCAGCTTCAGGAAGTCCAGCAGGTTACGGGCGTACAGCGCCGAAGCGTCTGCCGCGACTTCGCCGGCCAGGTTGGTCGGACCGCAAATGGTCACGCCATTTTCGATCACCACCTGATCGGCCACGGTCAGCGGGCAGTTACCGCCCTGGGCTGCCGCGAGGTCAATGACCACCGAGCCGGGTTTCATCTGTGCGACGGTTTCGGCACTGAGCAAAGTCGGTGCCTTGCGGCCCGGAATCAATGCGGTGGTGATGACGATGTCAGCCTGCTTGGCGCGCTCGTGCACGGCCTGGGCCTGGCGCTGCATCCAGCTGGCGGGCATGGGTCGGGCGTAGCCGCCAACGCCGACGGCGCATTCACGCTCTTCGTCGGTTTCGTAAGGTACATCGACGAACTTGGCGCCGAGGGATTCGATTTGTTCCTTCACTGCCGGACGCACGTCCGACGCCTCGATCACCGCACCCAGGCGCTTGGCCGTGGCAATCGCCTGCAACCCAGCCACGCCAGCACCGAGAATCAGCACCCGCGCCGCTTTCACGGTACCCGCGGCGGTCATCAGCATCGGCATGAAGCGTGGGTAATGGTGGGCGGCCAGCAGCAAGGCCTTGTAGCCGGCAATGTTCGCTTGAGACGACAGCACATCCAGGCTCTGGGCGCGGGAGGTACGTGGCGCGGCCTCAAGGGCGAAAGCAGTAATGCCGCGTTCGGCCAGCTTGGCAATGGTTTCGTTATTGAACGGATTGAGCATGCCCACCAGAACGGTACCGCTCTTGATCAGCGTCAGTTCGCTGTCGCTGGGGGCGACCACCTTGAGAATCAGTTCGGCCCCGAAAGCATCACTGGCGCTGCCAATGGTGGCGCCCGCTGCTTCATAGGCACTGTCGATAACGCTGGCCTTGGTGCCGGCGCCGCTTTGAACAGTGACCTTATGGCCTTGGCCGATCAGCTTCTTGATGGTTTCCGGGGTTGCAGCAACCCGCGTTTCACCCGTCTGGGTTTCGAGAGGAACACCAATGTGCACGTCAAATCTCCTGCGTGATCTTATTGAGTAAACCCAGGCACTTCGGATGGTGCGGCTGGGGCGGCCGATCAGCACGATCCCGCCGAATCAGGCGGGGCGCGGCATTTTGCAGGCGAAAATTCAGCCCTTCAAGGGATTATGACGGGTGACGGAAAATTAACTACAAGTCACCCTGTGACCGAATGTCGCAACGATCGGCATATATCCCTTGTAGGCTGGGCTTTCCAGGGTTTCAGGCCAAATTTGACGATTTTTCCATTGGCGACGTGAATGAACCCTGATGAGCTGCGTAACGTGGCTCAAAGCCACGTATTTGAACGGTTATGAGACTACGATACTGATTTCGTAACAGATTGACTGTATGCGACATAAATTTATATCTGTAGCGCTTTTGATTAGCTTACTACCGGAGTCGGATATAGATTTTTTCCTTGTTAATCAAGGCTGTAGCTACTAGCTTGATTAACCAGCCAATCGCGAAAAGCCCTCAGAGAGGCCGATTCGACCTTTCGTTCGGGGATCATCAGGTAGTAGGCCTTGATGCTCGACAAGGCATTTCGATTGGCAACGACCAATCGTTTCTCGGCCAGCTCGCGCTGTATCAAAAAAGGTGGAATCAAGGCGATTCCCATGTCATGCATCGCCGCTTGGGCAAGCATGGAGAATAGTTCATAACGCGGGCCTGTCAGGTCTCGCGCGATATTGAGGTTTTGAGCGTTGAACCACTGGCGCCACGCATACGGGCGGGTGGTTTGCTGAAGTAGGGGCAGTTCGGCGATGGCTTGCGGTGTCAGGCTGTTCCGGTTGCCCAGTAAGGTAGGGCTGCACACGGGCATCGGGTTTTCTCCCATCAGCTTGTGGGATTCGGTACCGGACCAGTCCGCATCGCCGAAATAAATGGCTGCGTCAAAATCCGTATCCGCAAAGAGAAACGGCCGCGTGCGATTGGTCAGATTGACCGTGACTTCTGGATGCTGCTGTTGGAAGTCCTTGAGGCGCGGTAGCAGCCATTGAGTACCAAACGTCGGAACCACTGCCAGCTCTATCACGTTGGCGCCGGTATGCCCCATCACTGAAAGAGTATCGCGCTCCACGGCGTCCAGTTGAGTGGCAACGCGGCGGCTGTAGGAGAGTCCGGCCTCTGTCAGTTTGACTCCCCGCCGTGAGCGTCGGAACAACTCCACACCGAGGAAGTCCTCCAGGCTGGCGATCTGTCGACAAATAGCACCCTGTGTGAGGGAAAGCTCCTGTGCGGCCTTGGTGAAGCTCTCATGACGTGCGGCGGCCTCGAAGCTGACCAGGGCGGCGGTGCTGGGGATTTTTCTGCGCATGTACATCAACCTCACTCGTCAGGATCGTAAACGGGGTTCAGGGCGTTTACGGAGTGAGAAATTAGCACAAGAGCGTGCGTAATCCTCGTTTGCTCTGATAGGAAAGCGCGCCTAGGATCAATCCACGATTTTTAATCTGATTGGCGAGGATTCTTTCATGGCCGGTAAAGCGAGTTTCAACTGGATTGATCCATTGTTGTTGGACCAGCAACTCACCGAAGAAGAACGCATGATTCGCGACACTGCCGAGCAGTTCGCCCAACAGAAGCTCGCGCCGCGGGTGTTGGAAGCGTTCCGTCATGAAAAAACCGACCCGGCGATTTTTCGTGAGATGGGTGAGGTCGGCTTGTTGGGCGCAACCATTCCTGAACAGTACGGCGGCAGCGGCTTGAACTACGTCAGCTATGGCTTGATCGCTCGTGAAGTGGAACGCGTTGATTCAGGTTATCGCTCGATGATGAGCGTGCAGTCCTCGTTGGTCATGGTGCCGATCAATGAGTTCGGTACCGAAGCTCAAAAGCAGAAGTACCTGCCGAAGCTGGCTTCCGGCGAGTGGATCGGCTGCTTTGGTCTGACAGAGCCGAACCACGGTTCCGACCCGGGAGCGATGATTACCCGTGCGCGTAAAGTGGAAGGCGGCTACAGCCTGACGGGTAGCAAGATGTGGATCACCAACAGCCCGATTGCCGATGTATTTGTCGTCTGGGGTAAGGATGACGCCGGTGATATCCGCGGCTTTGTTCTCGAGAAAGGCTGGAAAGGCCTGAGTGCACCGGCGATTCACGGCAAGGTCGGTCTGCGCGCTTCGATCACTGGCGAGATCGTCATGGATAACGTCTTCGTTCCAGAAGAAAACATCTTTCCGGATGTGCGTGGGCTGAAAGGGCCTTTTACCTGTCTGAACTCGGCTCGCTATGGCATCTCCTGGGGGGCCTTGGGTGCCGCCGAATTCTGCTGGCACACCGCCCGCCAGTACACCCTGGATCGGCAGCAGTTTGGTCGTCCTTTGGCTGCCACTCAGTTGATCCAGAAAAAGCTGGCCGACATGCAGACTGAAATCACCCTTGCCCTACAAGGATGCCTGCGTCTGGGGCGTATGAAGGATGAGGGTACGGCCGCTGTTGAAATCACATCGATCATGAAGCGCAACTCCTGCGGCAAGTCCCTGGATATTGCTCGCATGGCGCGGGACATGCTGGGCGGCAATGGCATCTCCGATGAGTTCGGCATCGCTCGCCATCTCGTGAACCTGGAAGTGGTGAACACTTACGAAGGTACTCATGACGTTCATGCACTGATCCTGGGGCGTGCGCAAACCGGTATCCAGGCGTTCTATTAATAGGGGGAACGGCATGGGCGCGCTTTCGCATCTGCGGGTACTGGATTTATCGAGGGTGCTGGCCGGCCCGTGGGCTGGTCAGATCCTGGCGGACCTGGGAGCTGAGGTCATCAAGGTCGAGCGGCCGGGTGGTGGTGACGATACGCGCGCCTGGGGGCCGCCGTTCCTGAAGGATGCGTCTGGCGAGAATACGACCGAGGCGGCCTATTACTTGTCGGCCAATCGCAACAAGCAATCGGTGACCATCGATTTCACGCACCCCGAGGGGCAAAGGTTGGTGCGGGAGTTGGCGGCCAAGTCCGACATTCTGATTGAGAACTTCAAGGTAGGTGGGCTGGCGGCCTATGGCCTGGACTACGACTCGCTGAAGGAGATCAACCCACAACTGATCTATTGCTCGATTACCGGGTTTGGTCAAACCGGTCCTTACGCCAAGCGCGCCGGATATGACTTCATGATCCAGGGGTTGGGGGGCTTGATGAGTCTCACCGGCCGGCCTGAAGGTGATGCGGGGGCGGGCCCGGTGAAGGTAGGGGTGGCGCTGACGGATATCCTGACCGGTGTCTATTCGGCCGTGGCCATCCTGGCAGCGTTGGCTCACCGCGATCATGCCGGCGGCGGGCAGCATATCGACATGGCCTTGCTGGACGTTCAAGTGGCTTGCCTGGCGAACCAGGCGATGAATTATCTGACTACGGGTAACGCGCCGAAGCGGTTGGGGAACGCTCATCCGAACATAGTGCCTTATCAGGATTTTCCTACGGCGGACGGTGACTTCATCCTTACGGTGGGCAATGACGGTCAGTTCCGAAAGTTCGCCGAGGTCGCGGGTCAGCCGCAGTGGGCTGATGACCCTCGTTTTGCGACAAACAAGTTGCGGGTGGCGAACCGTGCAGTATTGATACCTTTGATTCGCCAGGCGACGGTATTCAAGACCACTGCCGAATGGGTCGCTCAGTTGGAGCAGGCTGGTGTCCCCTGTGGGCCGATCAACGATTTGTCCCAGGTGTTTGCTGATCCTCAGGTCCAGGCGCGTGGGCTGGCGATGGAGTTGCCTCATGCACTGGCGGGTAAAGTGCCGCAGGTTGCCAACCCGATCCGGCTGTCCGCGACCCCGGTGGAATATCGCAATGCGCCTCCTTTATTAGGGGAGCACACGCGGGATGTCCTGCAGCGAGTATTGGGGTTGGATGAGGCGATGGTGACGGGGTTGAGAGAGGCTGGGGTGCTCTGATTCTCTCTGCTATATAGAAGAGGCTTTTTGAGGGGCACGGTGGCTTTTTCGAATGCCCTGCAACTTATTGATAGAAAAACGAAATTAAGTGTTGACGGCAAATTCTGGACGTCTATAATTCGCCCCACTTCCGGCGCAGT
>NZ_JAKUDH010000026.1:0-83618 GCF_031570495.1 Pseudomonas sp. JL2 | reverse complement strand
AGCCCTCGCAGGGTGTGGGGGTGACCATCTCATTAATGCCCCGTATCGATGGATACGGGGCATTTGTTTTTTACCGGTGGGCCCGCTCGTGGCAGGCCGCGGCAACTCAGGCCAAGGCTTCGCTGCGCTTGCCCAGCAGACGATCACACACCAACGCAACCGCCAGGGTCATCACCGACGGCACGAGCCAGGCCAGACCCTGCTCGCTCAATGGCAGATGGGCCATTTGCGTCGGCATCCAATCCGCCAGTCCAGCGCCTTTAAGCGCATCGATCAGGCCGAACAGGAACGACACCAGCATGACCGGGCCGACGATGCGCCCCTGCTCATGCCAGAAGTCCTTGCAGAAGCTCAGGGCCACCAAGGCAATGCACGGTGGGTAAATCGCGGTCAGGACCGGGATCGAGAAAGCGATCAGCTTGGTCAGTCCGAGGTTCGACACCAGCAGCGAAAACGCCGCCAGGATGACCACCAATGTTTTGTACGACAGCGGCAAGACACGGCTGAAGTACTCGGCACAGGCGCACGTCAGGCCAACTGCAGTGACCAGGCACGCCAGGGAAATCAGCACCGCCAGGAAACCGCTGCCCAGGCTGCCGAACGTGTGTTGCACATAGGCATGCAGCACAGCCGCGCCGTTTGTCGCGCCCGCGGCCACTTCATGACTGCCAGACCCCAGGCGGAACAGACTGACATAGACCAGCGCCAGCCCGACCCCGGCGATCAGCCCGGCGATGATGGCGTAGCGGGTGATCAAGGCAGGCGATTCAACGCCCCGGGAACGGATCGCATTGACGATGACGATGCCAAACACCAATGCGCCCAGGGTATCCATGGTCAGGTAACCGTTGATGAACCCTTGGGAGAATGGCGCGGCCACGTATTGCGGTGTCGCCACGCCGATATCGCCGGCGGGCAAGGCAAACGCGGCAATGCCCAGCACGGCCAGAGCGATGATTTTCAGCGGGGCAAGGAATCGCCCGACGGTGTCCAGCAAGCGGCCGGGATAGAGCGAGATGAAGAACACCAGCAGGAAATACACCGCACTGTAGAGAAACAGTGCCAGCGGGCTTTCACCGGTCAACGGCGCCAGCCCGACTTCGAAGGAGACGGTGGCGGTGCGTGGAGTCGCGAACAGCGGCCCAACGGCCAGGTAGCACACAGCCGCCAGCAGGCCACCGGCCACCTTGCCGATAGGACTGCTCAAGGCATCCATCGCCCCACCGACCTTGGCCAGCGCAACGACGGTGATGACCGGTAGCCCGACCGCCGTGACCAGAAAGCCCAGCGCCGCCATCCAGACATGGGGCCCGGACTGCAAACCGACAATCGGCGGGAAGATGATGTTGCCAGCCCCGACGAACAGGGCAAAGGTCATGAAACCAAGCGCCAGGATGTCCTGGCCTTTCAACACTTTCATTTTAAGGAAACCACACTGCTGAATCGGAATTTAGAGAGGGACTTCCCTTAAGGATGGAGGGAAATGCTGCCGATCCGTATAAGACCAACCCGTTTAGCGCGCCGCTTCCTTGTGGGTAGCGGTCGCAAAAATGGCGGGTAGCCTAACGAATTAGTGTGAATAACGCACTGTTACAGGGCGAACTATCCGATACACGACATTTCCGTGTCGCGTTTTTGCATCTAAATGGGTTGCTGATTGCAATTCCCTCATCCGAAAACGACAAAGGCCACCCGAAGGTGGCCTTTGTTGCTGGAACAAAAAAGTCAGCCGAAGCTTACTTCTTCATTTCCCAGCCAGTCAGCTCGGCCAGGGCCTTGCCGATGTCTGCCAGCGAACGCACGGTTTTCACGCCTGCGTCTTGCAGAGCGGCGAATTTCTCGTCCGCAGTGCCTTTGCCGCCAGAGATGATTGCGCCAGCATGGCCCATGCGCTTGCCCGGAGGAGCAGTCACACCCGCGATGTAGGAAACAACCGGCTTGGTCACGTTAGCCTTGATGTAGGCAGCCGCTTCTTCTTCAGCCGAACCGCCGATCTCACCGATCATGACGATCGCTTCGGTCTTCGGGTCTTCCTGGAACAGCTTCAGGATGTCGATGAAGTTGGAGCCCGGGATTGGGTCACCGCCGATGCCGACGCAAGTCGACTGACCGAAACCAGCGTCAGTGGTCTGCTTGACGGCTTCGTAAGTCAGGGTGCCGGAACGGGAAACGATACCGACCTTGCCTGGCAAGTGAATGTGACCTGGCATGATGCCGATCTTGCATTCGCCTGGAGTGATCACGCCTGGGCAGTTAGGGCCGATCAGGGTGATACCCAGCTCGTCGCACTTGACCTTGGCTTCCAGCATGTCGATGGTCGGGATGCCTTCGGTGATGCAGACGATCAGCTTGATACCGCCGAACGCTGCTTCAAGGATGGAATCCTTGCAGAAAGGAGCTGGAACGTAGATCACGCTGGCGGTGGCGCCAGTGGCAGCAACAGCGTCCTTGACGGTGTTGAAGACAGGCAGGCCCAGGTGTTCGGTGCCGCCTTTGCCCGGCGTTACGCCACCAACCATCTTGGTGCCGTATTCCAGAGCTTGCTGGGTGTGGAAACTACCTTGCGAACCGGTAATACCCTGGCAGATAACCTTGGTGTCTTTATTGATCAGGACGCTCATTATTTGCCCTCCGCAGCTTTAACGACTTGTTGAGCAGCGTCGGTCAGGCTGGTAGCAGCGATGATGTTCAAACCGCTTTCTGCCAGTACTTTAGCGCCCAGCTCAGCGTTGTTGCCTTCGAGGCGAACAACAACCGGGATTTTCACGCCGACTTCTTTCACGGCGCCGATGATGCCTTCGGCAATCATGTCGCAACGAACGATGCCGCCGAAGATGTTGACCAGTACTGCAGCGACGTTAGTGTCGGACAGGATGATCTTGAACGCTTCGGTTACGCGTTCCTTGGTAGCACCACCGCCCACGTCGAGGAAGTTGGCTGGCTTGCCGCCATGCAGGTTGACGATGTCCATGGTACCCATGGCCAGGCCAGCACCGTTGACCATGCAGCCGATGTTGCCTTCCAGGGCCACGTAGTTCAGTTCGAACTTGGCAGCGTGCGCTTCGCGCGGATCGTCTTGCGACGGATCGTGGAAAGTCTTCAGCTTAGGCTGACGGTACATGGCGTTGGCGTCAATGTTGATCTTGGCATCGAGGCAGTGCAGATCGCCGTCGGCCTTGATCACCAGCGGGTTCACTTCCAGCAGCGCCAGGTCGTGGTCCTGGAACAGCTTGGCCAGGCCTACGAAGATCTTGGCGAACTGAGTGACCTGCTTGCCTTCCAGACCCAGCTGGAATGCCAGCTCGCGACCCTGGAATGGCTGGGCGCCAACCAGTGGATCGATGGTGGCCTTGAGGATTTTCTCAGGGGTATCGTGAGCGATTTTCTCGATGTCCACGCCACCTTCGGTGGAAGCCATGAACACGATACGGCGGCTCGAACGGTCAACGACAGCGCCCAGGTACAGCTCTTTAGCGATATCAGTGCACGATTCAACCAGGATCTTGGTGACTGGCTGACCGTTGGCGTCAGTCTGGTAGGTCACCAGACGCTTGCCCAGCCACTGCTGTGCGAAGGCTTTGGCGTCTTCTTTGCTGCGAACCAGCTTGACGCCGCCCGCTTTACCGCGACCACCGGCGTGAACCTGGGCTTTGACAACCCATTCGCTGCCGCCGATTTTGTCGCAAGCTTCTGCTGCCGCTTCCGGGGTGTCTACCGCGTAGCCGGTGGATACTGGCAGGCCGTACTCAGCGAACAGCTGCTTACCCTGATACTCGTGAAGATTCATGCTTATTACCGTCTTCGTTAGGTACTGCGCATTCGGTGCTGCACCGTTATGGTGCCGCACCACCTGTGACTGCTGCTTGCGTAGCGTTCCGGTTGACCGGTGCCGCTACGCAAGGCTGCGTCCAGCGGATATTCCGCGGTGAGTCTTGCTCGCAAGGCTCACGACGGGCCATACCGCCGTGGTTTCTTATTGTCTATTAACGCTTTTTGCGGTTGGCCACGTGGATGGCACCGCCATTTACGGCCAGGGCCGCTTCGTGCAAGGCTTCGGACAGGGTCGGATGGGAGAAGACCATCATGCCCAGATCTTCAGCGCTGGTGCCGAATTCCATGCCGATCGCGCCTTGCTGTACCAGCTCGGCAGCGCTTGGGCCAATCACGTGAACGCCCAATACACGATCCGTCTTGGCATCAGCGATGACTTTCACGAAACCACCGGTATCGTTGGCTGCCATGGCACGGCCGGAGGCTGCGAACGGGAAGGTGCCGACGTTAACTTCAACACCTTCGTTTTTCAAGGTTTGCTCGGTCTTGCCAACCCATGCGATTTCCGGGTGGGTGTAGATAACCGACGGGATCAGGTCGTAGTTGATCTGGGCTTTGTGGCCCTTGATGCGCTCGACCACCATGATGCCTTCCTCGGACGCTTTGTGCGCCAGCATCATGCCGCGTACCACGTCACCGATGGCGTAGACACCCGGAACGTCGGTTGCGCATTGCTCGTCAACCGCGATGAAGCCGCGCTCATCGAGGGTCACGCCGCAATCGGCGGACAGCAGGTCAGTGGTCACTGGGCGACGGCCAACCGCAACGATCAGTTTGTCGAAAGTGATGGTCTGTTCGCCGTTGGCGTCGGTGTAGTTCACCACGACTTCTTCGCCGTTGACCTTGGAGCCGGTCACGCGAGCGCCCAGCTTGATGTCCAGGCCTTGCTTGGTCAGGGTTTTCAGCGCTTCCTTGGAAACCGCGGTGTCGGCGGCCATCAGGAAGGTGTCCAGTGCTTCGAGGACGGTTACTTGCGCGCCCAGGCGCGACCAGACCGAACCCAGCTCCAGACCGATAACACCCGCGCCGATCACACCCAGGCGTTTTGGTACGGATTGGAACTCCAGAGCGCCGGTCGAATCGACGATCACGTTCTGGTCCACCGGAGCCGGCGGAATGTCGATCGGACGCGAGCCCGGTGCCAGGATGACGTTCTCGGCTTCGATCACTTCAACCGAGCCGTCTGGCTTGGTCACTTCGACCTTCTTGCCCATCAGCAGCTTGCCGTGGCCCTGGATCGAGGTCACGCCATTGGCCTTGAACAGGGTGGCAACGCCAGAGGTCAGGCCTTTGACGATGTTGGCCTTGCGGCCAACCATGGCAGGTACGTCAATGGTGACGTTTTCGCGGTTGACACCGCCAATGCCGTGGATGGCCAAGCCATCCTGCGCTTCATGGAACTTCCAGGAGCTGTCCAGCAGCGCCTTGGACGGAATGCAACCGACGTTCAGGCAAGTACCGCCGAGGGCCAGTTTGCCCTCCTTGTCGGTGTATTTCTCGATGCAGGCAGTGGTGAGGCCCAGTTGCGCAGCCTTGATGGCCGCTACGTAGCCGCCAGGGCCCGCACCAATCACTACCACGTCGAATTTCTGAGTCATGAGTCATTCCTTCTCGAATCAAACCGGACGGTCACTTGTGGAGACCGTCGTGGGACGAAACCGGTTATTTCAGCAAGAGGCCGGTCAACCGACCGGCCCTTGCGGCGAATCAGATATCCAGCAGCAGACGAGCCGGATCTTCAAGCAGGTTCTTGATGGTTACCAGGAAAGTCACGGCTTCTTTACCGTCGATCAGACGGTGATCGTAGGACAATGCCAGGTACATCATCGGACGAATCACGACCTGACCATTGATCGCCATCGGGCGTTGCAGGATGTTGTGCATGCCCAGGATCGCCGCTTGTGGCGGGTTGACGATCGGGGTCGACATCATCGAACCGAATGTACCACCGTTGGTGATGGTGAACGTACCGCCGGTCATCTCTTCGATGGACAGCTTGCCGTCACGGGCTTTCTTGCCGAAGGTGGCGATGCCGCCTTCGATTTCAGCCAGGCTCATCAGTTCGGCGTTACGCAGGACCGGAACCACCAGGCCACGGTCGCTGGAGACCGCAACACCAATGTCGGCGTAACCGTGGTAAACGATGTCGGAACCGTCGATCGACGCGTTGACGGCCGGGAAGCGCTTGAGTGCTTCAGTGGCAGCCTTGACGAAGAACGACATGAAGCCCAGGCGTACGCCGTTGTGGCTCTTCTCGAACAGGTCCTTGTACTTCGAACGCAGGGCCATGACTTCGGTCATGTCGACTTCGTTGAAGGTGGTCAGCATCGCCATGTTCGACTGGGCTTCAACCAGACGCTCGGCAACCTTGGCGCGCAGGCGGGTCATCGGAACGCGTTTTTCAACGCGATCACCGGCAGCGAACACCGGAGCGGCAGCGGCAGGCGCGGCAGCCTTGGCTGGCGCAGCGGCCGGAGCGGCTTTCTTGGCGGCAACCGCTGCAACCACGTCTTCCTTGGTCACACGACCACCCTTGCCGGTGCCGGCAACGGAAGCGATGTTGATGCCATTCTCTTCAGCCAGCTTGCGAGCAGCAGGAGCGGCGACTGGATCGTCTTCGCCGCCAGCGGCAGGAGCAGCAGCCTGAGCGGCGGCCGGTGCGGCGGCAGCAGCCGGAGCAGCGGCAGCAGCGCCGCCCGCTTCGATGGAGCCCAGCACTTCGGCCGACAGTACGGTGTCGCCTTCGTTCTTGATGATGGCGCCCAGGACGCCGTCAGCTTCGGCCAACACTTCCAGGACAACTTTGTCGGTTTCGATGTCGACGATCAGTTCGTCGCGCTTGACCGCGTCGCCCGGTTTTTTGTGCCAGGTGGCAATCGTGCCATCGGCAACCGATTCCGGGAAAGTGGGGGCTTTGATCTCGATAGCCATTATCTGTGGTTCCTTAAATTCGGTTTCAGGTGCGCGAAGGCATTAAACGGTAAAGGCATCTTGCAGCAGTTGTTCCTGCTGCTCGGCGTGCATCGATGCATAACCACAAGCAGGTGCAGCAGAAGCGTCACGGCCGGCGTACTCAAGTACGAGCGACTTGTCGTGAGCGCTGATGATGCGGCGCATGTGATGTTGGCTGCAGTACCACGCACCCTGGTTCATCGGCTCTTCCTGGCACCAGACGATGTGCTTCAGGTTTTTGTACGGAGCCAGGATTTCGACCAGGTCGTCCTCCGGGAACGGGTACAGCTGCTCGAGACGCACGATGGCGATATCGTCACGGCCTTCGGCACGGCGTTTTTCCAGCAAGTCGTAATAGACCTTGCCGCTGCACAGAACCACGCGACCGACGTTGGCCGGATCCTGAGCGTCGATTTCCGGGATAACGGTCTGGAACGAGCCTTCGGCCAGATCTTCCAGAGTCGAGATCGCCAGCTTGTGACGCAGCAATGACTTCGGTGTCAGCACTACAAGCGGCTTGCGCAGCGGGCGAATCACCTGACGGCGCAGCAAGTGGTAGATCTGAGCCGGGGTCGTCGGTACGCACACCTGGATGTTGTGCTCGGCGCACAGCTGCAGGTAACGCTCCAGACGTGCCGAAGAGTGCTCCGGCCCCTGCCCTTCATAACCGTGTGGCAACAGCATGGTCAGACCGCAGAGACGGCCCCACTTGTGCTCGCCGCTGGTGATGAACTGGTCGACAACCACCTGGGCACCGTTGGCGAAGTCGCCGAACTGGGCTTCCCAGATCACCAGCGCATTCGGCTCGGTGGTGGAGTAGCCATATTCGAACGCCAGGACGGCTTCTTCGGACAGCAGCGAGTCGTACAGGTCGAAACGTGGCTGGCCTTTGTACAGGTGTTGCAGCGGGATGTAGGTGCTGGCGTCTTTCTGGTTGTGCAGCGCCGCGTGACGGTGCGAGAAAGTGCCGCGGCCTACGTCCTGGCCGGTGATGCGCACAGGGTGACCTTCGAACGCCAGGGTCGCGTATGCCATGGTTTCGGCATAACCCCAGTTGATCGGCAGGCCGCCGGCTTGCATCTTCTGCCGGTCTTCGTAGATTTTCGCGACCTGACGCTGAACCACGAAGCCTTCCGGAATTTCCAGCAGCTTGGCGGACAGTTCCTGCAAGGTCTTGAGATCAAAACGGGTGTCGTGACGAGCGGTCCAGGCATGGCCCAGGTACGGGCGCCAGTCCACGAACAGCTCTTTGTTCGGCTCTTTGACCAGGCTTTTTACAACATGCAGGCCATTGTCCAGGGCATTGCGATATTCATCGACTTTTTCCTGGACGCGCTCAGCGTCCAGCACACCGCTCTGGGTCAGGCGCTCGGCATACAGCTCACGGGTGGTGCGCTGCTTGGCGATCTGCTGGTACATCAGAGGCTGGGTGCCGCTTGGCTCGTCGGCCTCGTTGTGGCCGCGACGACGGTAGCAGACCAGGTCGATCACCACGTCACGCTTGTACTGCATGCGGTAGTCGATGGCCAACTGGGTCACGAACAGCACGGCTTCCGGGTCATCGCCATTCACATGGAGAATCGGCGCCTGGATCATCTTCGCAACGTCGGTGCAGTACTCGGTGGAACGCGAGTCTTCCGGGTTGCTGATGGTGAAGCCGACCTGGTTGTTGATCACCAGGTGAATGGTACCGCCGGTCTTGAAGCCGCGAGTCTGCGACATCTGGAAGGTTTCCATGACCACGCCCTGACCTGCGAATGCAGCGTCACCGTGGATGGAAATCGGCAGGACTTTTTCGCCAGTCGGGTCGTTGCGACGATCCTGACGGGCACGGACCGACCCCTCGACCACCGGAGAAACGATTTCCAGGTGGGACGGGTTGAAGGCCATCGCCAGGTGAACTTCGCCACCGGTGGTCATCACGTTGGACGAGAAACCCTGGTGATACTTGACGTCACCGGAGCCCAGCTCGACCTTCTTCTTGCCTTCGAACTCGTCGAACAGCTCGCGCGGGTTCTTGCCGAAGGTGTTGACCAGCACGTTCAGACGGCCGCGGTGGGCCATGCCGATGACGACTTCCTTGGTGCCGTAGGAACCGGAGCGCTGGATCAGTTCGTCCAGCAGCGGGATCAGGCTTTCGCCACCTTCCAGGCCGAAACGCTTGGTGCCCGGGTATTTGGTGCCCAGGTACTTTTCCAGGCCTTCGGCGGCAGTGACGCGCTCGAGCAAGTGGCTCTTGACGTCAGCGGAGAAGGTCGGACGGCCACGAACGCTTTCCAGACGCTGCTGGAACCACTGGCGCTGCTCGGAATCGACGATGTGCGTAAATTCGGCACCGATGGTGCGGCAATATGTCTGCTGCAACGCTTCGTGAATTTCGCGTAGGCTCGCTTCCTCTTTGCCGATGAACAGGTCGCCGGCACGGAAGGTCGTATCAAGATCGGCATTGGTCAAGCCGTAATGAGTGATCGACAGGTCTGCAGGTGCAGGACGCTGCCACAGCCCCAGCGGGTCCAGCTGGGCTGCCTGGTGGCCGCGCATCCGGTAGGCCTGGATCAGTCGCAGCACTTCAACTTGCTTCTTCTCGTGCTCACTGCTCACGCTGCCGGCAGACACCGGTTGAGCGCGGCGCTGGTTCTTTGCCAGCAGCACGAAATGATCGCGAATTGTCGAGTGCGAAACATCAGTGGCAGAGTTACCGTCAGCCGGCAACTTCTGAAAGTAGGTGCGCCACTCTTCTGGCACAGCGTTAGGGTCGTGCAGGTAGAGCTCGTAGAGCTCTTCCACATAGGCAGCGTTACCACCGGAGAGGTGGGCACTGTTCCACATGCGCTGCATCACGCTTTCTTGCATGCTTGGTCACCCTCGATTTGGGGAACACCATCGGCGAAAACACCGAGCAAACTTGCAGAAGTCCGAATGCAGCGACCAAAACAAGCCACTTAGGATCACGCTGATAGTCCGGGTACCAGCCCGGATGCCCCTGCTTGTCTCATTTCTTCAAAATAAGAACTGCCGCTTTGTGAGCGGCGGTTCTGGTTATAGCCAGGACGCGGGTTGAAGCCCACGCCCCGACCTGTACGGGTACAGCGGTTCTACGGGTACAGCAGCTGAATCACACGCCGCTTTGCAGCAGCATGTTACGTACGTGACCGATGGCCTTAGTCGGGTTCAGGCCTTTCGGGCAGACGTTGACGCAGTTCATGATCCCGCGGCAGCGGAATACGCTGAACGGGTCATCCAGTGCAGCCAGACGCTCGGACGTCTTGGTGTCGCGGCTGTCTGCCAGGAAGCGATACGCTTGCAGCAGAGCGGCCGGGCCCAGGAATTTGTCCGGGTTCCACCAGAAGGATGGGCACGAGGTCGAGCAGCAGGCGCACAGGATGCACTCGTACAGACCGTCGAGCTTTTCACGCTCTTCCGGGGACTGCAGACGTTCGATGGCCGGAGCCGGCGAATCGTTCTGCAGGAATGGCTTCACCTTCTCGTATTGCTTGTAGAAGATGCTCATATCGACGACCAGGTCACGAATAACCGGCAAACCTGGCAGCGGACGAACGATCAGCTTGTTGCCCTTGACCACGGCGGACAGCGGCGTGATGCACGCCAGGCCGTTCTTGCCGTTGATGTTCATGCCGTCGGAGCCGCAAACGCCCTCGCGGCAGGAACGACGGTAGGAAAAGCCTTCGTCCTGCTCTTTGATCAGGGCCAGCACGTCCAGCACCATCAGGTCTTTACCACCGGTATCGACCTGGAAATCCTGCATGAACGGCGCGGCGTCCTGATCAGGGTTGTAGCGATAAACACTGACTTGCAACATGGCGGCCACCCTTAGTAAGTCCGGATCTTGGGTTCAAACGTCGGAACGGTCTTCGGCGAGAAGTTCACCGCACGCTTGGCGACACGTTTTTCACCCGGGAAGAACAAGGTGTGGCACAACCAGTTTTCGTCATCACGGTCTTCAAAGTCTTCGCGGGCATGGGCACCACGGGACTCTTTGCGCACTTCTGCCGCGATGGCGGTGGCTTCGGCCACTTCCAGCAGGTTCTGCAGTTCCAGCGCTTCGATACGTGCAGTGTTAAACGCCTGCGACTTATCGTTGATCTTCACGTTGGCGATTCGTTCACGCAATTGAGCCAGCTGAGCGATACCCTTCTGCATGTACTCGCCGGTACGGAACACACCGAAGTAGTTCTGCATGCAGTTTTGCAGCTCGCGACGCAGGGTCGCCACGTCTTCGCCTTCGGTACGCTCATTCAGAGCGGACAGACGCGCCAGGGCGGCTTCGATGTTGGCGTCGGTGGCATCGTCATACTCGATACCCTCGGTCAGCGCTTTTTCCAGGTGCAGGCCGGCAGCGCGACCGAATACCACCAGGTCGAGCAGCGAGTTGCCGCCCAGACGGTTGGCACCGTGAACCGATACGCAAGCCACTTCACCCACTGCGAACAGGCCAGGGATGATTTCGTCCACGCCTTCGGCGTTCTGGGTGATCGCCTGGCCGTGAATGTTGGTGGCAACGCCGCCCATCATATAGTGGCAGGTTGGAACTACTGGAACCGGCGCAACGACAGGGTCGACGTGAGCGAAGGTCTTCGACAGTTCGCAAATGCCTGGCAGACGGCTGTGCAGCACTTCCTCGCCCAGGTGGTCGAGCTTGAGCATCACGTGGTCGCCATTCGGACCGCAACCGTTGCCGGCGATGATTTCTTTCACCATCGAACGGGCAACTACGTCGCGACCGGCAAGGTCTTTGGCGTTCGGAGCATAACGCTCCATGAAACGCTCGCCGTGCTTGTTGATCAGGTAACCGCCTTCACCGCGGCAACCTTCGGTGACCAGTACACCGGCGCCGGCGATGCCGGTCGGGTGGAACTGCCACATTTCGATGTCTTGTACCGGCACGCCAGCACGCAGCGCCATGCCGACACCGTCACCGGTGTTGATCAGGGCGTTGGTGGTGGACGCGTAGATACGGCCGGCACCGCCAGTCGCCAACACGGTAGCCTTGGCGCGGATGTAGGTGGTTTCGCCGGTTTCGATGCAGATCGCGATCACACCGACGAAAGCGCCATCCTGGTTTTTCACCAGGTCAACGGCGTAGTACTCGTTCAGGAACGTGGTACCGGCTTTCAGGTTGCCCTGATAAAGGGTGTGCAGCAGTGCGTGACCGGTACGGTCGGACGCCGCGCAAGTACGCGCAGCCTGGCCGCCCTTGCCGTAGTCCTTGGACTGACCGCCGAACGGACGCTGGTAGATACGGCCGGTTTCGGTACGCGAGAACGGCAGGCCCATGTGGTCCAGTTCGAAAACCGCGGCAGGACCTTCCTGACACATGTATTCGATAGCGTCCTGGTCACCGATGTAGTCGGAACCCTTGACGGTATCGTACATGTGCCAGCGCCAGTCATCGTTCGGGTCAGCCGAAGCGATGGCACAGGTGATGCCGCCCTGGGCGGAAACAGTGTGCGAACGGGTCGGGAAAACCTTGGTGATCACGGCAGTCTTGTGACCGCCCTGTGCCAGTTGCAGCGCAGCGCGCATGCCGGCACCGCCGCCACCAATAATGATGGCGTCGAAAGAAATCGTAGGAATGTTAGCCATGAATCAGATACCCCAAAGAATCTGCACACCCCAGACGAAGTACGCAAACATCGCGACGCCGCATACTGCCTGGAAGAGGAAACGTACGGCAGTCGCCGACTTGCCGAACGCCATCGGCGTCAGGTAGTCGGTCGCGATGGTCCACATGCCGACCCAGGCGTGAGCGCCCAGTGCGACAAGCGACAGCAGACTGAAGATACGCATCCAGTTGTTTGCGAACAGTTCGTGCCATTGGGCATAGCCAAGGCCAGGGTTTGCTACGACATATCCGATCAGGAAAATGAAGTAAGCCGCGAGAACGACCGCAGACACACGCTGCGCCATCCAGTCATAGAGGCCCGAACGGGAAAGGTTCGTGACGTTGGTTACCATATCCAGACTCCTGCCAGAACGATTACCACCACGGAAACGGCGATAACGATTTTCGAGCCCAGCTTGCCGCCTTCCAGCGTCTCACCGATGCCCATGTCCATGATCAAGTGGCGCACACCGGCAACCAGGTGATACAGCAAGGCGGACAGGATGCCCCAAATCACTAGCTTGGCTAGCGGACTGGTCAGACACGCTTTCACCTGACCGAAGCCTTCTTCCGAGTCGAGCGACTTGTCCAATGCATAAAGCATGATGGCCAGGCTGACGAAGAGAATGACACCGGAGATACGGTGAAGAATGGACGTGTAAGCAGTGACTGGGAGTTTGATGGTCCTTAGGTCTAGGTTTACAGGTCGTTGGCTTTTCACGGCTTTTTTTCACACTGAAGAGCCCCTAACAATCAGGGCAAAGTTGTTGGGGCGCGCACTGGTCAGGTACTCACCACCCAGGGAGTGACGACCCCCAAGAAAGCAGGCCCAAAAGCCCCTGGCGGTCGGTGGCCGAGTATAGACAGTTAGGCTACTAATGACAACGCGTTCACCTTCCCCTAATAGCGCATTGCACATATGAAGCAAAAGGCGTAAACGGCAGGCAATTTCGCGGAAAAAGTCCGGTTAAAGCCTTCTGGAGCAAGACTTTAGGCAAATTGACATTCGAATTTATCTCACTATAGTGGTGCGGGCCCTGCGTGGGGGGTCTGTCTGATGATTCCAAGCATTAATAGGAGGCCACATGGCTGACAAAAAAGCGCAGTTGATCATCGAGGGCGCAGCCCCCGTCGAGCTGCCCATTTTAACCGGCACCGTTGGTCCCGATGTAATCGACGTACGGGGCCTGACGGCCACGGGCCGTTTCACCTTTGACCCGGGTTTCATGTCGACCGCTTCGTGCGAGTCGAAAATCACCTATATCGACGGCGACAACGGCATCCTGCTGCACCGCGGCTACCCGATCGAACAACTGGCTGAAAAGTCGGACTACCTGGAAACCTGCTACCTGCTGCTCAACGGCGAGCTGCCAACCGCAGAGCAAAAGGCCCAGTTCGTCAGCACCGTGAAGAACCACACCATGGTTCACGAACAGTTGAAGACCTTCTTCAACGGCTTCCGTCGCGATGCCCACCCGATGGCCGTCATGTGCGGCGTTGTCGGCGCCCTCTCGGCCTTCTACCACGACTCCCTGGACATCAATAACCCCCAGCATCGCGAAATCTCCGCGATCCGCCTGGTGGCCAAGATGCCGACCCTGGCAGCCATGGTCTACAAGTACTCCATGGGCCAGCCCATGATGTACCCGCGCAATGACCTGACTTATGCAGAAAACTTCCTGCATATGATGTTCAACACCCCGTGCGAGATCAAACCGATCAGCCCGGTGCTCGCCAAGGCCATGGACCGGATCTTCATCCTCCACGCCGACCACGAGCAGAACGCCTCCACGTCCACCGTGCGTCTGGCCGGCTCCTCGGGTGCCAACCCGTTCGCCTGTATCGCCGCCGGTATCGCCGCACTCTGGGGCCCAGCCCACGGCGGTGCCAACGAAGCGGTATTGACCATGCTCGATGAAATCGGCGATGTCTCGAACATCGACAAGTTCATCGCCAAGGCCAAGGACAAGAACGATCCGTTCAAGCTGATGGGCTTCGGTCACCGGGTCTACAAGAACCGCGACCCGCGCGCCACCGTCATGAAGCAGACCTGCGACGAAGTGCTCAAGGAACTGGGGATCAAGAACGATCCGCAACTCGAACTGGCCATGCGCCTGGAAGAGATCGCCCTGACCGACCCGTACTTCATCGAACGCTCGCTGTACCCGAACGTCGACTTCTACTCGGGGATCATCCTCAAGGCGATCGGCATTCCAACCAGCATGTTCACCGTGATCTTCGCCCTGGCGCGGACCGTGGGCTGGATCTCCCACTGGAAGGAAATGCTCTCCAGCCCGTACAAGATCGGCCGCCCGCGCCAGTTGTACACCGGCTACGAGTCGCGTGACATCACCCAGCTGGAAGACCGCAAGTAAGACCTGCCTTGCAATGAGGTCTTGAGCTGCACCGAAACAGCCCCTGCTTCTTATATAAGAGCAGGGGCTGTTTTGTTTGTGCCTCTTTTCATCTGATCCAGAAGCGGCATTGACCGGTCCGACGTCATCGCGAGCAAGCTCGCTCCCACAGTTGACCTGTTGTGAACACAGAACCTGTACTCACTGAAAATCCCCTGTGGGAGCGAGCTTGCTCGCGATGACGGCAGCCCTGCCATCCTTAAACCCGGCACAAAAAAATACCCCAGCCTCTCGACCGGGGTATTTCTTCAAGCACTTCTCGCTACATCAATGGTTAACCGCCCCACTCGCCCCCAGGCCAGTCTGCGAACGCACAAACTGCGGGAAGAACAGTGCACGCTCGTTCACGCCTTCAGCCGACTTGTCGGTGACGGAGAAGAACCAGATGCCGACGAAGGCAATGGCCATCGAGAACAGCGCAGGGTATTCATACGGGAAGATCGCCTTCTCGTGCCCCAGGATCTGCACCCAGATGGTCGGACCGAGCACCATCAGGCCCACCGCACTGACCAGGCCCAGCCAGCCGCCGATCATGGCGCCACGGGTGGTCAGTTTCTTCCAGTACATCGAGAGCAGCAGTACCGGGAAGTTGCAGCTTGCCGCGATGGAGAACGCCAGGCCCACCATGAACGCGATGTTCTGCTTCTCGAACAGGATGCCCAGGCCGATCGCCAGCACCGCCAGGGCGATGGTGGTGATCTTCGACACGCGGATCTCATCCTTCTCGTTGGCTTTGCCTTTCTTGACGACACTGGCATACAGGTCATGGGACACCGCCGAGGCACCGGCCAGGGTCAGACCCGCCACTACCGCCAGGATGGTGGCAAAGGCTACGGCCGAGATGAAGCCCAGGAAGATGCTGCCACCCACCGCGTCAGCCAGGTGCACCGCCGCCATGTTGTTGCCACCCAGCAAGGCACCTGCCGCGTCCTTGAAGGCCGGGTTGGTGCTGACCAGCAGGATCGCGCCGAAGCCGATGATGAAGGTCAGGATGTAGAAGTAACCGATGAAGCCAGTGGCGTACAGCACGCTCTTGCGAGCTTCCTTGGCGTCACTTACGGTGAAGAAGCGCATCAGAATGTGCGGCAGGCCAGCGGTACCGAACATCAGCGCCAGACCCAGGGAGAACGCCGAGATCGGATCCTTGACCAGGCCACCAGGGCTCATGATCGCTTCACCCTTGGCGTGAACCTTGACCGCCTCGGAGAACAGCATGTTGAAGTCGAAGTTGACGTGCTTCATGACCATCAGCGCCATGAACGAAGCGCCCGACAGCAACAGCACCGCCTTGATGATCTGTACCCAGGTAGTGGCCAGCATGCCGCCGAACAGCACGTAGAGGCACATCAGGATACCGACCAGAATCACCGCAACGTGATAATCCAGGCCAAACAGCAGCTGGATCAGCTTGCCGGCACCCACCATCTGCGCGATCAGGTAGAACGCCACCACGACCAGCGAGCCGCTGGCAGACAAGGTGCGGATCTGGGTTTGCCCCAGGCGGTAGGACGCCACGTCGGCAAAGGTGTATTTACCCAGGTTACGCAGGCGCTCGGCGATCAGGAACAGAATGATCGGCCAGCCGACCAAAAAGCCGATGGAGTAGATCAGACCGTCGTAGCCAGACGTGAACACCAGCGCGGAAATGCCCAGGAAGGACGCCGCCGACATGTAGTCACCGGCAATCGCCAGGCCGTTCTGGAAACCGGTGATCCGCCCGCCCGCCGCATAGTAGTCGGCTGCCGAGTTGTTGCGCTTGGACGCCCAGTAGGTAATGCACAAGGTCGCGCCAACGAAAGCCACGAACATGACAATGGCCGAAACGTTAAGCGGTTGTTTCTGCACGGCACCGGTCAGGGCTTCAGCCGCCCAGGCCCCCGGTGCGAAAGCTGCGATGCTCAACAGAGCCATTAGACGCCGGATCATTGCTGAGCCTCCTTGAGAATCGCATTGTTCAGATCGTCGAACTCACCGTTGGCGCGTCGCACGTAGATACCGGTCAGGATGAAGGCCGAGACGATCAGGCCGACACCTATGGGGATACCCCAGGTAATGGTGGACTCGGGCGAAATCTTGGCCCCGAGAACATGCGGCCCGTAGGCAATCAGAAGAATGAAGCCTGAATACAACCCAAGCATGATCGCCGAGAGAATCCAGGCGAACTTTTCTCTTTTTCTCACCAGCTCCTTGAAGCGCGGGCTGTTTTGAATCGAGAGGTAAATGCTGTCGTTCATTGTTTTTATCCTCGCAGCACAGATTTAATTGGAACAGCTCTACTCTATGCGGCTGAAGGCCAGGTTCCAGACGACCTTAGTATTAGAACGACATGACGGTGCTGCCGGTTTCCCGCACACTTTCACAATTGCCCTCCTGTGGGAGCGAGCTTGCTCGCGATGGAGGCGCTACATTCAACAAGGATGCAAGCAGATGTACCGCTATCGCGAGCAAGCTCGCTCCCACAAGGGGATTGTGGGGAATCCAGGAATTTCGGGCACAAAAAAACCGCATGACAGACAGTCATGCGGCTTTCGGAACAGTCAGACCAAGTCGATTACTTGATCCACTCCGCCACGCGATCCGGGTGCTTGGCAACCCAATCCTTGGCAGCGGCGTCCGGCTTGGCGCCTTCCTGAATCGCCAGCATGACCTCGCCGATTTCGTCTTTCGAGTTCCACTGGAACTTCTTCAGGAACGCAACCACTTCCGGCGCCTTGGTGTCCAGCTCCTTGCTGCCGATGCTGTTCACGGTTTCAGCCGCGCCGTAAACGCCTTTCGGGTCTTCCAGGAAGCGCAGTTTCCACTTGGCGAACATCCAGTGCGGCACCCAACCGGTGACGGCGATGGATTCTTTTTTCTTCTCGGCACGGGTCAGCTCGGCAATCATGCCGGCGCCGGAACTGGCCTTGAGTTGATACCCGGTCAGGTCGTAATCCTTGATGGCCTGCTCGGTCTTGATCATGACACCTGAACCGGCGTCGATACCGACAATGCGGTTCTTGAAGCTGTCATCGGTCTTGAGGTCGGCCACGGACTGGGCCTTGACGTACTCCGGCACGATCAGGCCGATTTTTGCATCCTTGAAGTTCGGACCGTAGTCGACCACCTGATCCTTGTTCTTGGTCCAGTAGTCGCCATGGGTCACCGGCAGCCAGGCCGAGAGCATCGCGTCGAGTTTGCCAGTGGCTACGCCTTGCCACATGATCCCGGTCGCAACCGCTTGCAGCTTCACGTCATAGCCCAGTTTCTGCTTGATGACTTCGGCCGCCACATGGGTGGTCGCGACGCTGTCGGACCAGCCATCGACATAGCCGATGCTCAGGGTTTTGGTTTCGGCGCTGGCCAGTGTGGAGCTGATCGCCAGTACCAGTGCGGCACCTGCGCCCAAGAGTCGTCGCATTCTCATCGTTACTTCCCCGAAAGTGCTGCGCCCGACGGATGCCGAGCGGCGTCAACGTATTGTTATGGTGCACAGCGCCCCCATCACGCTCGCCTGCAAAACCGGTTCGAACGTCAGTGGAGTACTGACTCGTTGATCATCAACCTGCGCCGATCTGGAACCTGCTCTGCCTGCGACGTTGAAGCAACGAGAAACGACATCAGAACGCCAGCTACCTGCCTGCGCCATTCGGGCCAACAAAAATGCCGTCCTGGCGGTCACGCCAGACTTCGGCAAACCGCCAGATAACTAGCCGCTACCACGCGTGAACGTGTATCTTCGCGCTACTATTGCGCCCCGTTTGTACCTGTTTTGTGCCAATCATGGCACTTGGCTTCACTTCGGCGGTCATAGCCTGCGAACTTCAATCGGCATCTTCCTTTAAGGGATCCAGTCATGCTCCATTCCTTGCGCTTCGCTGCCTTCGCCGGCGGCCTTATTCTGAGTGCGTCCGCGCTGGCGGTGGACATCGATGCCGCCAGCTATGGCTACCCCTTGACCAACCCGTTCGAGGCGACCATCGCCACTACGCCACCGGACCTGCGCCCGGAACTGCCCTTGATCGAAGATATCGACCAGGCGGACCACAGCCTGACCCTGCGCCCGGAACGCGAGTTCATCCTGCCAGACAATTTCTGGCCGGTGAAAAGCCTCACCTACCGCATGGCGACCCAGGACAAGCCCGCGCCGCTGATCTTCCTGATCGCCGGCACCGGCGCACGATACGACAGCAGCCTCAACGAATACCTCAAGCGCCTCTATTACAAGGCCGGTTACCACGTGGTGCAGCTGTCGTCGCCCACCAGCTTTGACTTCATGAGTGCCGCTTCGCGCTTCGCCACACCCGGCATCACCAAGGAAGACGCCGAAGACATGTACCGGGTGATGCAGGCCGTGCGCGCGCAGAACCCCAAATTGCCCGTGACCGAGTATTACCTCACCGGCTACAGCCTCGGCGCCCTGGACGCGGCCTTCGTCGCCCATCTGGACGAAACCCGACGCAGCTTCAACTTCAAGAAAGTGCTGCTGCTCAACCCGCCGGTCAACCTCTACACCTCGATCACCAACCTGGACAAACTGGTCCAGACCGAGGTCAAGGGCATCAACAACACCACCACTTTTTATGAATTGGTGCTCAACAAGCTGACTCGTTATTTCCAGCAAAAAGGCTACATCGATCTCAACGATGCCCTGCTCTATGACTTCCAGCAGTCCAAGCAGCACCTGACCAACGAGCAGATGGCGATGCTGATTGGCACTTCGTTCCGCTTCTCGGCGGCCGACATTGCATTCACCTCGGACCTGATCAACCGTCGCGGCCTGATCATCCCGCCCAAATTCCCGATTACCGAAAGCACCAGCCTGACGCCGTTCCTCAAGCGCGCGTTGCAATGCGATTTCGACTGCTATCTCACCGAGCAGGTGATTCCGATGTGGCGCGCGCGCACCGACGGCGGCAGCCTGTTGCAACTGATCGATCAGGTCAGCCTTTATGCGCTCAAGGATTACCTGCACGACAGCCCGAAGATTGCCGTCATGCACAACGCCGACGACGTCATCCTCGGCCCGGGCGATCTGGGCTTCCTGCGCAAGACCTTTGGCGACCGCCTGACGGTTTACCCATTGGGCGGCCACTGCGGCAACCTAAACTACCGCGTCAACAGCGACGCCATGCTGGAGTTCTTCCGTGGCTAAATATCTCCTGCTTATCGCCGCGTTAATGAGTGCTGGCATGGTCCACGCCGATAACAGCAAGGCCAACGCGCCTGTGGTGGTGGACTCCGACGGTTTCAAGGAACCGTTGAGCAAGCTCAAGTTCAACCCCGGGCTGGACCAGCGCGAGTTCGAACGCTCGACCCTCAACGCCCTGAACGTCTATGACCCGCTGGAGTCCTGGAACCGCCGCGTTTACCACTTCAATTATCGATTCGATCAGTGGGTCTTCCTGCCAGTCGTCGATGGTTACCGTTACATCACGCCAGGCTTCCTGCGCACCGGGGTGAGCAACTTCTTCAATAACCTGGGAGACGTGCCGAACCTGATGAACAGCCTGCTGCAATTCAAGGGCAAGCGTTCGATGGAAACCACGGCACGCCTGCTGCTCAACACCACCGTCGGCATCGCCGGCCTGTGGGACCCGGCCACCGCCATGGGCTTGCCGCGCCAGAGCGAAGACTTCGGTCAGACCCTGGGCTTCTATGGCGTGCCCGGCGGCGCGTATTTCGTACTGCCGATCTTCGGTCCTTCGAACCTTCGCGATACCTCGGGATTGCTTGTGGACTACACGGCTGAATCGGCGATCAACTTCCTCAACGTTTCAGAAGTCAGCGGCAACCACCCGGAACTGCTGCTCCTGCGCGCCGTGGACAAGCGCCACCAGACCAGCTTCCGCTATGGCCAACTGAACTCGCCATTCGAATATGAGAAGGTGCGTTACGTGTATACCGAGTCGCGCAAGTTGCAGATTGCCGAGTAACTCCCGGCCACCCCAAAACCCACTGTGGGAGCGAGCCTGCTCGCGATGAGGGCCTGCCATTCAACATTTATGTTGGCTGGTAGACCGCTATCGCGAGCAGGCTCGCTCCCACAGTTGTCATCTGTTGTCAGATTCAGCTTTTCAGCGCTTTCCAGACCTTGCCCACCACCATCACTCCCGCCAACACCAGCGCCCCCGCCACAATCCCGGCCACCGCATTAAGCAGCAACGGCACAATGAACCCGGCGCCGCCAGCACTGGCCGTCACACCTTCGATCCAGTGATGCACCACCGGCACGCCATGGGTCAGGATGCCGCCGCCCACCAGGAACATCGCCGCCGTGCCGATCACCGACAGGCCTTTCATCATGTAGGGCGCGGCGCGCAGGATGGCGCCACCGACGCTCTTGGCCCATTGCCCCGGCTTCTGCGTCAGCCACAACCCCAGGTCATCGAGCTTGACGATCCCGGCCACCAAACCATAGACGCCGACGGTCATGACGATGGCGATACCCGACAGCACGATCACCTGCTGAGTCAGCGGTGCGTCAGCGACGGTGCCGAGGGTGATGGCGATGATTTCCGCCGAGAGGATGAAGTCGGTGCGTATCGCACCTTTGATCTTGTCCTTTTCGAAGGCCACCAGATCGACCGCCGGATTGGCCACGGCCTCGACCAGTTGCGCATGCTCGGCCTGGTCTTGCGCCTTGCTGTGAAGGAACTTGTGGGCCAGTTTCTCGAACCCTTCGAAGCACAGGTAGGCGCCCCCCACCATCAGCAGTGGCGTCACCAGCCAGGGCACGAAAGCGCTGATGGCCAACGCCGACGGCACCAGGATCAGTTTGTTGATGAACGACCCCTTGGCCACCGCCCAGACCACCGGTATTTCCCGCTCGGCACGCACGCCTGACACCTGCTGGGCATTGAGCGCCAGGTCATCGCCGAGCACGCCGGCGGTTTTCTTGGCGGCCATCTTGGTCATCAATGCAACATCGTCGAGCACCGTGGCGATATCGTCGATCAGTAACAGCAAACTGCTTCCGGCCATGGAGGAACTCCTTGAACAATAATGCTGCGCAGCATAGCGCGCCCGACGTGGCCGCGGGGCATTCTTGAGCGCTTCGCGAGGCCGGTGCTACCATGCGCAACCGCCAGAACAGGCAAGGAACCCCTGGGTTTATGAGCACTATCCGCGAGCGCAACAAAGAACTGATCCTGCGTGCCGCCAGCGAAGAGTTTGCCGACAAGGGCTTCGCGGCGACCAAAACCAGCGATATCGCGGCCAAGGCGGGCCTGCCAAAACCCAACGTCTACTACTATTTCAAATCCAAGGAAAACCTCTACCGCGAGGTGCTGGAAAGTATCATCGAGCCAATCCTCCAGGCCTCGACCCCGTTCAACGCGGACGGCGTGCCCGGCGAAGTGCTGAGCCACTACATCCGCTCCAAGATCCGCATCTCCCGCGACCTGCCCTTCGCCTCAAAAGTCTTCGCCAGCGAAATCATGCACGGCGCCCCACACCTGAGCGCCGACCTGGTGGAACAACTCAACGCCCAGGCCCGGCACAACATCGACTGCATCCAGACCTGGATCGACCGCGGCCAGATCGCCCCCATCGACCCCAACCACCTGATGTTCAGCATCTGGGCGGCCACCCAGACCTACGCCGACTTCGACTGGCAGATCAGCGCCGTGACCGGCAAGGCGAAACTGGATGAGGCGGATTACGAAGCGGCGGCGCAGACGATTATTCGGTTGGTGTTGAAGGGGTGTGAGCCAGGCTGATAGATCGAGTTGCCTTTATCGCGAGCAAGCTCGCTCCCACAGGTTTTGTTGTGAATATAGGTTCTGCTAGCAAACCTGAATCCCTTGTGGGAGCGAGCTTGCTCGCGATTGAAGACAGCTCGATTTCAAGTCAAAGCCAAATGGCATCCCACAGCGGATAATCGCCAAGCCGCTTCACGAGACCTGCCCGCAACGGGTTAGCGACGACATAGCGCGCCATTATGATCAACTCGTCTTCCCGCCGCAGTGCGCGGTCATGAAATCCTTGCTGCCAAAGGCTAACTTTATTACCCAGGCGCAGATTTACAGCTTTGGTACTCAATGATTTGATCCTTTGCATCAACTCACTCAAAGATCCCCTTCGCAACTCGATCAACCAATGGAAATGATCAGGCATGACCACCCAAGCCAATGAGTCGGCCCAGCCTTGCTCCTGAGCTTTTCGAAATTGCTCAACGACCAATCTACCCAGGATAACGTCCTTAAAAATTGGTATGCGGCCAAATGTGTTGGTGGTCAGTAAATAGACCCGACTGGATTCGGCGTAGCGACCGAGGCGCAGTCTATGTGAAGCAGGTGAACCAGGCATTCCTTGCCCCTTTGATGATTGACTCATGAAGAAGGCTAGATCTGTGCATGCCTGGATAGGAGGCAAACTTTTAGCTGGATGTGTCTGCTGGATGGCTATCGCGAGCAGGCTCGCTCCCACAGGGGATTTGCGGTGCCCATACATATTGTGTCCGCCCAAGTCCACCTGTGGGAGCGAGCCTGCTCGCGATAGCAATAGGTCAGTCAATACAAAATCAAACCACCCCCGCATCCGCCATCAACCCCACTCCCTCCACGGCCCTGATCGCAACCTGCTCATCCACATCCGAAACATCCCCACTGACACCAATCGCCCCCAGCACCCTCCCCTCCTGATCCCTGATCAACACCCCACCCGGGGCCGGTACGACGTTGCCTTGGCCCAACCCATTCAAAGCGGCAAAGAACGCCGGGCGTTGTTGGGCGTCCTGGGCCAGCAGGCGCGAGCCTTTGCCCAGGGCGATGGCGCCCCAGGCCTTGCCGATGGCGATCTGAGGGCGAAGCAGGCTCGCACCGTCTTCGCGTTGCAAGGCAATCAGATGGCCGCCGCTGTCCAGGACCGCAATGGTCAGCGGTGCAGCGCTGATTTCACGGCCTGCGGCAAGGGCTTGCCCCGTCAGGCTGACGGCGACTTTCAAGGTTAAAGCGCTCATGGGTGCTGTCCTTTTTTTGTTGTGAGAAGCGTTCCTGGCATTGCCTTTGGCAAAACCAGACGCAAACAATAGAACACAATGATAATATTTTTTGTATACAATAAATCCAACAACGTAACCTTATCGACGAAAAGCCACAGCATTTACGGCCTTCCGACGAATGAAACAGGTGCTTGAGGAAATGGATTGACCTGCGCCGTCCGCCGTGAATACACTCAGCGCAAAGCCACTTGTATACAATTACAAAACGTAAGAGGCACAAAATCATGAGCAAAATGAGAGCAATCGAAGCCGCCGTTCTGGTGATGCGCCGTGAAGGCGTGGACACCGCCTTCGGCATCCCGGGTGCCGCGATCAACCCGCTGTACTCTGCCCTGCAAAAGGTGGGTGGCATCGATCATGTCCTCGCTCGCCACGTTGAAGGCGCCTCCCACATGGCCGAGGGCTACACCCGCACCAAGGCCGGTAACATTGGCGTGTGCATCGGCACCTCGGGGCCGGCGGGGACCGACATGGTGACGGGGCTCTACAGCGCTTCGGCCGACTCGATCCCGATCCTGTGCATCACCGGCCAAGCGCCCCGCGCCCGCCTGCACAAGGAAGATTTCCAGGCTGTGGATATCACCAGCATCGTCAAACCGGTGACCAAGTGGGCCACCACCGTTCTGGAACCGGGCCAGGTGCCGTACGCTTTCCAGAAAGCCTTCTTTGAGATGCGCTCCGGTCGCCCGGGCCCGGTGTTGATCGACCTGCCGTTCGACGTGCAGATGGCCGAGATCGAATTCGACATCGACGCCTACCAACCGCTGCCCCTGGCCAAACCCGCCGCCAACCGCGTGCAGATCGAAAAAGCCCTGGCCATGCTCGATCAGGCCGAGCGCCCCTTGCTGGTGGCCGGCGGCGGGATCATCAACGCCGATGCCAGCGAGCTGCTGGTGGAATTCGCTGAGCTGACCGGCATCCCAGTCATCCCTACCTTGATGGGCTGGGGCACCATCCCTGACGATCACCCGCTGATGGTCGGCATGGTCGGCCTGCAAACCTCCCACCGCTATGGCAATGCGACGCTGCTCAAATCGGACGTGGTGCTGGGTATCGGCAACCGCTGGGCTAACCGCCATACCGGTTCGGTGGATGTCTACACCGAAGGCCGCACCTTCATTCATGTGGACATCGAGCCGACCCAGATAGGCCGTGTGTTTACCCCCGACCTGGGCATCGTGTCCGACGCCGCTTCGGCACTGACGGCGTTCATCGAAGTCGCCCGCGAATGGCAAGCCGCCGGCAAACTGAAAAACCGCAGCGCCTGGCTGCAGGACTGCCAGCAGCGCAAGGCCAGCCTGCAGCGCAAGACCCACTTCGACAACGTGCCGGTCAAACCCCAGCGTGTGTACGAAGAAATGAACCAGGTGTTCGGCAAGGACACCTGCTACGTCAGCACCATCGGGCTGTCGCAGATCGCCGGGGCGCAGTTCCTGCACGTCTACAAACCGCGCCACTGGATCAACTGCGGCCAGGCCGGCCCGTTGGGCTGGACCATTCCGGCGGCACTGGGGGTGGTCAAGGCCGACCCGAGCCGCAAGGTCGTGGCGCTGTCGGGCGACTATGACTTCCAGTTCATGATCGAAGAGCTGGCGGTAGGCGCGCAGTTCAAGCTGCCGTACATCCACGTGGTGGTGAACAACTCCTACCTGGGGTTGATCCGCCAGGCCCAGCGCGGGTTCGACATGGACTACTGCGTGCAGCTGTCCTTCGACAACCTCAACGCCCCGGAACTCAACGGTTATGGCGTGGACCACGTCGCCGTGGCCGAGGGCCTGGGTTGCAAGGCGCTGCGGGTGTTCGAACCGTCCGGCATCCAGCCGGCGCTGCGCAAGGCCCAGGAGTTGATCGAAGAATTCAAGGTGCCGGTGATCGTCGAGATCATCCTGGAACGGGTGACCAACATTTCCATGGGCACCGAGATCAACGCCGTCAACGAATTCGAAGACCTGGCGCTGGTGGGCAACGATGCGCCGACAGCGATTTCGTTGCTCGATTGAATGCCGACGCACTCCTGTGGGAGCGAGCTTGCTCGCGATGACGGCGCTACATTCAACATGGATGCAAGCAGACACACCGCTATCGCGAGCAAGCTCGCTCCCACAGGGGGCCTGCCAACTATTTATAGGAGACCACCATGCCGCGTTTTGCAGCCAACCTGTCCATGCTGTTCACCGAGCAGGATTTCCTCGCCCGTTTCGAAGCGGCCGCCAAGGCCGGTTTCACCGGTGTCGAATACCTGTTCCCTTATGACTACAGCTCCGCCGAGCTCAAGGCGCTGCTCCAGGCCAATGGCCTGACCCAGGTGCTGTTCAACCTGCCGGCCGGCGACTGGGCCAAGGGCGAGCGCGGCATTGCCTGTCTTCCGGACCGGGTTGAAGAGTTCCGCTCGGGCGTTGACCTGGCGATCGCTTATGCCCAGGTGCTGGGCAACACCCAGGTCAACTGCCTGGCCGGCATTTGTCCGCAGAACTGCGACAAGGCCCTGGTGGAGAAAACCTTCGTCGCCAACCTGAAATACGCTGCCGAGAAGCTGCAGGCCAAAGGCATCAAGCTGGTGATGGAAGCTATCAACACCCGCGACATTCCCGGTTTCTACTTGAACAACACCGCCCAGGCCCTGTCGATCCGCGAGCAGGTGGGCAGCGCCAACCTGTTTCTGCAATACGACATCTACCACATGCAAATCATGGAAGGCGACCTGGCCCGGACCCTGTCGGCGCACCTGGGTCAGATCAACCATGTGCAACTGGCGGACAACCCGGGACGCAACGAGCCGGGAACCGGCGAGATCAACTACCGCTTCCTGTTCGAACACTTGGACCGCATCGGTTACCAGGGCTGGGTCGGCTGCGAATACAAGCCGCTGACCAGCACGGAAGCGGGTCTGGGGTGGCTGAAAAGCCATAACGCAGTCTGACCCAAAAAATCCCCTGTGGGAGCGAGCCTGCTCGCGATAGCTGTAGTCCAGCCAACCTATTCGTTGGATGTGAAACCGACATCGCGAGCAGGCTCGCTCCCACAGGAAAGCAGTCTCATTTGCTGAAGCAGTAATAAAAACAAGAGGATTTTCTCATGGCTAAAATCGGATTCATCGGCACCGGCATCATGGGCCACCCCATGGCAATGAACCTGCAAAAGGCCGGGCACAGTCTGTTCCTGAGCCAGCACCACGATCCGGCCCCCGCCGATCTGCTGGCCGGCGGCGCGGTGGCGCTGGCCAACCCGAAGGAAGTCGCCCAGGAAGCCGAGTTCATCATCGTCATGGTCCCGGACACCCCGCAGGTCGATGACGTGCTGTTTCGGGCCGATGGCGTCGCGGCGGGCGTGGGCACGGGCAAGGTGGTCATCGACATGAGCTCGATCTCCCCCACCGCCACCAAGGCGTTCGCGGCCAGGATCAATGAAAAAGGCGCGCAATACCTCGATGCCCCCGTGTCCGGTGGTGAAGTCGGCGCCAAGGCCGCCACACTGAGCATCATGGTCGGCGGCGACAGCGGCGCTTTCGAGCGCGCCCTGCCGCTGTTCCAGGCCATGGGCAAGAACATCACCCTGGTGGGTGGCAACGGCGACGGCCAGACCGCGAAAGTGGCGAACCAGATCATCGTCGCGTTGAACATCCAGGCCGTGGCCGAAGCCCTGCTGTTCGCCGCGAAAAACGGCGCCGATCCGGCCAAGGTTCGCGAAGCGTTGATGGGCGGTTTTGCCTCTTCGAAGATCCTGGAAGTACACGGCGAGCGCATGATCAAGGGCACCTTCGATCCGGGCTTCCGCATCAGCCTGCACCAGAAGGACCTGAACCTGGCCCTGCAAGGCGCCAAGGAGCTGAACATCAACCTGCCCAACACCGCCAACGCCCAGCAAGTGTTCAGCACCTGCGCGGCCATCGGCGGCAGCAACTGGGATCACTCGGCGTTGATCAAGGGATTGGAGCACATGGCGAATTTCTCGATTCGCGACAAGTAAACCTGCACTAACCCTTGTGGGAGCGAGCCTGCTCGCGATAGCGGTCTTACATTCAACACATAAAGTGACTGGATTAACGCCATCGCGAGCAGGCTCGCTCCCACAGGGAATCGAGTCGCTTCATCCAATAATAAAAATCGGGAGTCCGCCATGTCGGTCGATCCGCAACAATTGCTGCGTGAGCTGTTTGCCACAGCCATCGATGCGGCCCATCCGCAGCATGTCCTTGAACAGTATCTGCCCAGCGATCGCAGCGGCCGGGTGATCGTCATCGGCGCCGGCAAGGCCGCCGCGGCGATGGCGCAGGTGGTCGAGCGCTGCTGGCAGGGCGACGTCACCGGTTTGGTGGTGACCCGCTACGGCCATGGCGCGCCTTGCCAGAAGATCGAAGTAGTGGAAGCCGCTCACCCGGTGCCTGATGCGGCGGGCCTGGCGGTGGCCCAACGGGTGCTGGAGCTGGTCAGCAACCTCAACGAAGACGACCGGGTGATTTTCCTGCTGTCCGGCGGCGGCTCGGCGTTGCTGGCGCTGCCGGCAGCTGGCATCACCCTGGCCGACAAGCAATCGATCAACAAGGCTTTGCTCAAGTCCGGTGCCACCATCGGCGAGATGAATTGCGTGCGCAAACATCTCTCGGCTATCAAGGGCGGGCGCCTGGGCAAGGCCTGCTGGCCGGCGACGGTCTACACCTACGCGATTTCCGATGTGCCCGGCGACCTCGCCACGGTCATCGCCTCCGGCCCCACCGTGGCCGACCCCAGTACGTCGGCCGAAGCCTTGGCGATCCTCAAGCGCTACAACATTGAAGTACCGGCCTCGGTGCGCAACTGGTTGCAAAGCCCGGAATCGGAAACCGTCAAACCCGGCGACCCGCGCCTGGCCCGCAGTCACTTCCAATTGATCGCCCGCCCCCAGCAATCACTGGAAGCGGCGGCGGTGAAAGCCCGCCAGGCCGGTTTCAGCCCGTTGATCCTCGGCGACCTGGAAGGCGAATCCCGGGAAGTGGCCAAAGTCCACGCCGGTATCGCCCGGCAAATCGCCCTGCACGGCCAGCCTCTGGCGGCGCCATGCGTGATCCTCTCCGGCGGCGAAACCACGGTCACCGTGCACGGCAATGGCCGGGGCGGACGCAACGCAGAATTCCTGCTCAGCCTGACCGACAGCCTCAAGGGCCATCCCGGCATCTACGCACTGGCCGGTGACACGGACGGCATCGACGGTTCCGAAGACAACGCCGGCGCCATCATGACCCCAGACAGCTATCGCCGAGCCGCCGAACTGGGCCTGAGCGCCAGCGACGAGCTGGACAATAACAATGGCTACGGCTACTTCGCCGCGCTGGAGGCGTTGATCGTTACCGAGCCGACGCGCACCAACGTCAACGACTTTCGCGCCATCCTGATTCTTGAGAACCCCAAACATGACGCCTGATAAAAAGGTCAAGATTCTCGCGACCCTTGGCCCCGCAACCCGTGGGATCGATGACATCCGTGAACTGGTGCAGGCCGGCGTGAATATTTTCCGCCTGAACTTCAGCCACGGCGAGCATGCCGACCACGCCCAGCGCTACCAGTGGATTCGTGACGTCGAGCAGCAGCTCAACTACCCACTGGGCATTCTGATGGACTTGCAGGGCCCGAAACTTCGCGTGGGCACATTCGCCGACGGCAAAGTGCTGCTGCAACGCGGCCAGGCCCTGCGCCTGGATCTGGACGCCACGCCCGGCGATGAACAGCGGGTCAACCTGCCCCACCCACAGATCATCGCGGCCCTGGAGCCGGGCATGGACCTGCTGCTGGACGACGGCAAGCTGCGCCTGCGTGTGACCACCAAACACGCCGATGCCATCGACACCCAAGTGCTCAACGGCGGCGAACTGTCGGACCGCAAAGGCGTGAATGTGCCCCAGGCCGTGCTCGACATGAGCCCGCTGACCGCCAAGGACCGTCGCGACTTGAGCTTTGGCCTGGAGCTGGGCGTGGACTGGGTGGCGCTGTCGTTCGTGCAGCGCCCCGAGGACATCCGCGAGGCGCGTGCGTTGATTGGCGACAAGGCATTCCTGATGGCCAAGATCGAGAAACCGTCGGCGGTGACCCAGCTTCGGGAGATCGCCGAACTGAGCGACGCGATCATGGTTGCCCGGGGTGACTTGGGTGTCGAAGTACCGGCCGAAAGCGTGCCGCAGATCCAGAAGAACATCATCGGCACCTGCCGCGCCCTTGGTAAACCGGTGGTGGTGGCCACGCAGATGCTTGAATCCATGCGTTTTTCTCCCGCACCCACCCGAGCCGAAGTCACCGACGTGGCCAACGCCGTGGCTGAAGGGGCCGATGCAGTGATGCTGTCGGCGGAAACCGCGTCGGGCGATTACCCCCTCGAAGCCGTGCAGATGATGAGCAAGATCATCCGCCAGGTGGAGAACGGCCCGGATTACCAGGCGCAGTTGGATGTCAGCCGGCCGAAGGCCGAAGCCACGGCGTCGGACGCCATCAGTTGCGCAATCCGGCGTATCAGCAACGTACTGCCGGTAGCGGTGCTGGTGAACTACAGCGAATCGGGCAGCTCCAGCCTGCGGGCGGCGCGGGAGCGGCCGACGGTGCCGATCCTCAACCTCACGCCCAACCTGCAAGCAGCCCGCCGTCTGACGGTGGCCTGGGGTGTGCATTCGGTGGTCAATGACCGGTTGAAGCAAGTGGATGAAGTCTGTTCCACCGCCCTGGAAATTGCCCAGGCCCAGGGCATGGCCCAACGCGGCGACACCCTACTGATCACAGCCGGCGTGCCTTTCGGGCAGCCGGGGTCGACCAATTCGTTGCGCATTGAGACGTTGATCTAGCGTTTGTACTGGCCTCATCGCGAGCAAGCTCGCTCCCACAGGGGTTTGTGATCGCCGCAAATCCAGTGTGGGAGCGAGCTTGCTCGCGATAAGGGCAACTCCGTCCCATCAGACATACCCACCATGCCCTACACCCACTGCCCCGACTGGGCCACCGCCCTGCTCAACGGCTTTAGCCAGATTTTCCTCCAGCGTCATCCGCTGTGCGGTCTGCTGTGCCTGCTGGCGATTCTCTTCACCGCACCCGCCTTGTTTGGCGGTGCGTTACTCGGCGGCGTGGCCGGGTTGCTCACCGCCCAGCGACGCGGTTATGCGAAGGTTGATCGACAGGCCGGACTGTTCAGTTACAACGGCATCCTGCTGGGCCTGCTATTGAGCCTCGCGTTACCCTGGTCAGCCGTGTTGCCGCCATTGATTATTGCCAGCGGCGGCCTCAGCGCGATGTTGACCGAGCAATGGCTCAAGCGCAGCCGTGGCCCTCAGTGCCTGCCCGCCTACACCGCGCCGTTCGTGGCGCTGGGCTGGTTGCTGCTGAGTTTTGCCCCGGCACAGCCATCACCCGTTTCGGTTGAACTGACGATGGCCAATTTGCTGGCCGCTTGTTGGAGCGGACTCGGTCAGGTCATGTTTCTCGACCAGCCATTCGCCGGTGCGCTGATCGCTGTGGGATTGTTGATTGCCAATCCACGCGCCGCCGGGTGGGCGATGCTGGGTTCAGCCGCAGGCCTGGGGTTCTCCCTGCTGCATCACGACACGACCCAAGCCCTGTCGGGGCTCGGCGGTTATAACCCGGCCCTGGTGGCGCTGGCCCTCAGCCAACAACGCCGCCAGCGATGGTTGCCGCTGGCGGGTATTGTGCTGGCGCTCATACTCACACCGGGCTTTCTTGCCCTCGGTCTGGCGCCGCTGACCGCGCCCTTCATCCTGGCCTGCTGGCTGGTTCATGCCACCCACCGAGTGTGGCAACAGGCCAGTCGGGACACTGCGCCTTGCGCTTTGCGGGGCAATCACCCTAGGCTTCGCTGACTATTGGTTCAGGCGAAGGTTATGGATAGCAGCAACTGGCGTGAACGCCTCTATGTGATCATTTTCCAGACCGACACCGTGGCCGGCCGGCGCTTCGACAGCACACTGCTGTTGATCATCCTCGCCAGCCTGGTGATCGTGATGCTCGACAGCATCGACAGCGTGCACCAGAACTACGCCTCCCTGCTGGCCGCCATCGAATGGGGGTTCACCTTCATCTTCATCGTCGAATATGGCCTGCGCCTGTACTGCTCGCCCAAGCCCCTGCGCTATGCGTTCAGCTTCTACGGCCTGGTGGACTTGCTGGCGATCGTGCCTGGGATCCTGGCGCTGTACTACAGCGACGCCCAGTATCTGCTGATCGTGCGCATCATTCGCATGCTGCGGATATTCCGCGTGCTCAAGCTCAGCCCTTACCTCAAGCAAGCCAACTACCTACTGGCGGCGCTGCGGGGGAGCAAGCAGAAAATCATCGTGTTCCTGGTCAGCGTCTCGACCCTGGTGACCGTGTTCGGCACCTTGATGTACGTCATCGAAGGTCCCGAGAACGGTTTCACCAGCATTCCCAAGGGCATCTATTGGGCCATCGTCACGCTGACCACCGTGGGCTTTGGCGATATCGTGCCCAAGACACCATTGGGCCAGGTGGTTTCGTCCCTGGTGATGATCACCGGTTACTCGATCATCGCCGTGCCGACGGGCATTTTCACCGCTGAGCTGGCCACGGCCATGCGCGGTGACCAGCTCAAGCATGATTGTCCGGTCTGCAGCAAAAACAACCACGATCATGGAGCTGCGTTCTGCTCCCGTTGCGGCAATGCGCTGTTTAAGAAATTGGAATAAGCAAAGCACTTTTTAATGCTTGATGGCCTATTGGCTTGCCGCTAGTGTGCCGGCTAATTGCCCGGAACCCCTTTCAAATAAAAAGGAATTCGCAGTGAAGAACTTCTTTGGTGCCTCCCTTCTCGCCGCTGGCCTGACCTTTGGCAGCCTGGCCCACGCCGCCCCGCCCCTGCTCAACGTTTCCTACGACGTGATGCGCGATTTCTACAAGGACTACAACACGGCTTTCCAGAAACACTGGCAGGCCGAGCACAACGAAAACATCATCGTGCAGATGTCTTTCGGCGGTTCCAGCAAGCAGGCACGCTCGGTGATCGACGGGCTGCCAGCTGACGTCATCACCATGAATATGGCCACCGACATCAATGCCCTGGCGGATAACGGCAAACTGGTGCCCGAAAACTGGGTCACCCGCTTACCGAACAACAGTGCCCCGTTCACCTCGGCCACCGTGTTCATCGTGCGCAAGGGCAACCCGAAAGCGCTGAAGGATTGGCCCGACCTGCTCAAGGACGGCGTGCAGGTGATCGTGCCCAACCCAAAGACCTCCGGCAACGGTCGCTACACCTACCTGTCGGCCTGGGGGTATGTGCTCAAGAATGGCGGTGACGAGAACAAGGCCAAAGCCTTCGTCGGCAAACTGTTCAAGCAGGCGCCGGTACTGGATACCGGTGGCCGTGCCGCGACGACCACTTTCATGACCAACCAGATCGGCGACGTGCTGGTGACCTTTGAAAACGAAGCCGAGATGATCGCCCGCGAATTTGGCCGCGACCAGTTCGAGGTGATCTACCCGAGCGTTTCTGCCGAAGCCGAGCCACCGGTGACCGTGGTCGATAAAGTGGTCGAGAAGAAAGGTTCTCGCGAGGCCGCCGAGGCCTACCTCAAGTACCTGTGGTCGCCCGAAGGCCAGGAAATCGCCGCCGCCAACTACCTGCGTCCGCGGGACCCTGCGGTACTGGCCAAATACACCGACCGTTTCCCGAAAGTGGACTTCCTGTCCGTGGAAAAAACCTTCGGCGACTGGCGCACGGTGCAGAAGACTCACTTCAATGACGGTGGGGTTTTCGACCAGATCTACAGCGGGCAATAACGTCCTATCCACATTTGATCGTTCCCAGGCTCTGCGTGGGAACGATCGGGCCTGTTTCATCATCAATAGCAAGCATGTCCGATATCAGCCACAAAGCCTGTTCCAGAGCCCGCTAACTCTTTAGCCTCACGCCATCCTTTCAAGCTACTGATGAGATTGCCATGAGTGCCCATCCCTCCTCCGTGCCCGCCGGTACAAGCCTGACTCGCGGTATGGTCCTGCTCTTCGCCTTCTGCTGCGGCGCCATTGTCGCCAACATCTACTACGCCCAGCCCATCATCGAACTGATCGCACCCGACGTCGGCCTGAGCAGCACCATGGCCAGCCTGATCGTCTCGCTGACTCAGATCGGTTATGCCCTGGGCCTGTTTTTCCTGGTACCACTGGGGGACCTGCTGGAAAACCGTCGCCTGATGATCCTCACCACTGTTGTGGCGATTGCCAGTCTGTTGGCGGCAGCGTTCACCGACCAACCGAACGTGTTCCTGCTGGTCTCGCTGCTGGTGGGGTTCAGTTCGGTGTCGGTGCAAGTCCTGATCCCGCTGGCCGCGCACTTGGCCCCGGAAGAGTCCAGAGGGCGGGTCGTGGGCGGGATCATGGGCGGCCTGCTGCTGGGGATCCTGCTGGCGCGGCCGATCTCAAGCGTGGTGGCCGATCACTTCGGCTGGCGGGCGATGTTCATGATCGCCGCCGCCTTGATGGCGGCGATCAGCATCCTCCTCGCATTGACCGTGCCCAAGCGCCAACCCGACCACAGCGCCTCTTATGGCCAACTGCTGGGCTCGCTCGGCACCCTGTTGCGCCAGCAGCCATTGTTGCGCCAACGAGCCTTTTACCAGGCCTGCATGTTCGCCACCTTCAGCCTGTTCTGGACCGCCGTGCCGCTGGAGCTGTCGCGCAATCATGGTCTGTCGCAAACTGAAATCGCCCTGTTCGCCCTGGTCGGTGCCATTGGCGCCATCGCCGCGCCCATTGCCGGTCGCCTGGCGGATGCCGGTCATACCCGCATCGCTTCGTTGCTGGCAATGCTGTTGGCCAGCCTGAGTTTTCTGCCAGCGTTCATCCATCCGCTCTACAGCGTTATTGGCCTAGCGGTTACGGGCGTGGTGCTGGATTTCTGTGTGCAGATGAACATGGTCCTGGGCCAGCGCACCATCTATGCCCTCGATGCCAAAAGCCGCAGTCGTCTCAATGCGCTGTACATGACCAGCATCTTCGTCGGCGGCGCGTTTGGTTCATCGATTGCCAGCGCGGTGTACGAGCACGGCGGCTGGTTATGGGTGGTGATCATCGGCAGCGGCTTCCCGCTGCTTGCCTTGCTGAGTTTCCTGAAGACCTCGAAAAAACACGCACTGGCGACGGCCTGATACCGTCGCGACAGGGTCGTAATGCCCGGCGGCCGAGGCCTGCCGGGCAACATCAAAAAGCGGTCAGATCCGCACGTTGCCCCGTGGCCCGGCAATCGCCCAGATGATCAGGCCCAGCACTGGCAGCAGAAGGATCAACAGCACCCACAGGACTTTTGCCCCCGTTCCCGCGCCACTCTTGAGCACATTGATGATCGCCCAGATATCGAGCGCCAGGATGATCAGGCCAATCAGGCCGTTGAAGGTGGAACCCATGGTGTCGCTCCCAGATGGTGATATGCCCACTTAGGATAGCGGGGGCCCGGCGAGGGTTCCGTTTTATTGCGTCAGACGTGGATCGCAACCTTCAACGCTTCCAGGGCCGGCGCGGCGGCGATGCCGACTTCGGCGCACAGCTCCAGCACGCGCGGCACGTCGTTGCCATACACCAGAACCATTTGCAGTTCATCGTCGAGCAACTGGCTGAAATTCATCAGCACATAACCGCCGTTTTCCTTGTTCAGACTGCTCATCTGGATCTGGATGCGATTGAGCGCCGTCAGGGCTTCGGTTTTCGCCAGTTGCTTGGGCTTGAGGTTGAAGGCCACACCGGGCCCGAACGAGGCAACGATCTGTTCGAACAGCTCTACATAAGAGTCGGCCTGAAACAACACGGTGTCCGGCAGACTCCCCACCACCACCCACTCCCCCAGTGGAATCGGAAAGCTGTCGTCGTAGTTGATGTCCGGGTTGGCCGCCAGAAAAGCCGCCGGGTCGGCGTAGGCCTGGGCCGCTTCGTCAGCGATTTTCGCAACGTCCGCATCGCCCAGGCAGCCGGAGCTTATTTTGCTGATGAGTTCGACGAGTGCGGCTTTCATGGGGAAAATCCTGTGGCGATTGGGGTTTGAGGGCGCGCAGGATAGCGCATCACATTGATTGAGTCAGAAAGCTGTGGCCTGGGAGCTTNTTGCTGATGAGTTCGACGAGTGCGGCTTTCATGGGGAAAATCCTGTGGCGATTGGGGTTTGAGGGCGCGCAGGATAGCGCATCACATTGATTGAGTCAGAAAGCTGTGGCCTGGGAGCTTTTGTGGCGAGGGGATTTATCCCCGCTGGGCTGCAAAGCAGCCCTAAAAGATAGGGATCAACCCAACAACTTCTCCAACTGCGCCGTGGTATCCACCGCGCCCATGGTCCTGGCTGCATCCAGCGCCGAGACGCCGTTTGCATCCTTGGCCTTGGGGTCGGCGCCTTTGCTGATCAGGTAATCGACGATCTCCACACGATTGAACATCGCCGCCATCATCAACGCGGTGCGACCATCGAAGGACGAGCCTTCCACCTGCGCCCCGCCGTCTACCAGCGCGGTGACCACGGCCAGGTCGCCCTTGAACGCCGCACCGGCAATCGGGCTCTGGCCATTGTCATTGCGGATTTCCGGATCAGCCTTGTTTTCCAGCAATACCTTCACCGTCTCCACATGCCCGTGGTAAGCGGCCAGCATCAGCAAGGTGTCACCCTTGTGATTGCGCAGGTTGGGGGGCAAACCTTTGCTCAGCAAGGCGGCCATCATGGCGGCGTCACCCTGGCGTGCGACATTGAACACCTGTTCGGCAAACTCCGCAGCCTCTTCCGGGGTCATCTGGCGGCTTGTATCGGACATGGGAAACTCCACTTAAGTCTTCGCAAAGCGGCTAGTTTCCCGAGGGACTCCAGGCCTGTCATCCCTTTTTTCTCTGCACCGTGCATAGTCAGAATCAATAACGGTACTGTCCCTGCTGAATCTGCGCCGCCAGTTGCCGGTCGACCCGCACGTAGGTCGCGGTGCCGGGCAGCCAGGCGTAGACCGGCTCATCGTCCGTGGCGCACGGGTCGAAGGCTTCGCTCTTGAGGCGGTTTTTCTGGTATTTGAAGGTGCCGGTGGTGTCCATTTTTACCTTGATGCGCAAGAACAACGGCACCGCATAGGCCGGCAACTTGCACTGCAAAAATTGCAACAGCTCAGCAAAATCCAGGGTAGCCAGGGATTCGGAGGGAGTAATCGCCGCCATGCCGGCGCGGCCATTGGTGCCATTGATTTCGACGCCATAAGCCACCGCCTCGGCGATTTGCGCGTGCTGTAGCAATACGTTTTCAACTTCCGTGGTGGAGACGTTCTCGCCCTTCCAGCGATAGGTATCACCGAGGCGATCAACGAACTGCCCATGGCCGAAGCCGATGTTGCGCAGCAGGTCACCGGTATTGAAGTAACGGTCACCAGGAACGAAGACATCCTTGAAGATGGTTTTTTCGGTCTTGGCCGGATCGGTGTAACCGTCCAGCGGCGCCTTGTCGTCAATGCGCGCCATCAGCAGGCCCGGTTCTCCCTTGGGTACTTTCTGCATCCGGCCTTGCAGGTTGCGCAACGGCGCCCCGCTGTCATGGTCGTACTGCACCAGTTCCCAGCCCATCAGGGAAAATCCGACGGTGTTGTCGAAATTCAGCACATTGGTGAAGCCGATATTGCCGTCGCTGGCCGCGTACAGCTCGCAGATATGGTCGACACCAAAACGCGTCTTGAAGGCCGACCATGCCCCGGGGCGCAAGCCGTTGCCGATCATCTTCCGGACCTCGTGCCGCCGGTCCTCGGCACTGGCGGGCTGGTCGACCAGGTAGCGACACAATTCACCGACATAGCCCAGGGTGGTGGCCCGGTAACGGCGAACGTCACTCCAGAACTGGCTGGCGCTGAACTTGCGCCGGATCGCAAACCCCGAGGCGCCGCAGATCGCCGCTCCCCAGCACACGCACAGGCCCGTGGCGTGGTACAGCGGCAGCGTGCAATACAAGACATCCGCGGGCTGCATGTCCAGGGCGATCAGGCCGAAACTGGTGGAAGTGCGCATCCAGCGCCCGTGGCGAAACACCCCGGCCTTGGGCAGCCCGGTAGTGCCCGAGGTGTAGAGATAAAAACATGGGTCGTTGAAAAAAACCTGCTGACTGCTGGCCGGGTTGTCACCTGGATGGCTGGCGCTGCTACTTATCAGATCGACAAAACCGGAAGGAACGACGGCGCTGTCCTGGTCGGCGACCCACCAGGTTCGGTGGCCGGACAGTGAGGTGCGGGCTCGCACGTCGTTGAAGGCCGCGACCCGTTCTGCCCCGACCACCACCGCGACAGGCGTGACCAACGCCAGGCTGTGCACCAGCGCGTCCCCGGTCTGCGAGGTGTTGACCATGGCGCTGACCGCACCGACCTTCGCCACCGCCAGCACCGTCACCAGCATCTCTGGCCGATTCTCGATGAAAATCGCCACGCAGTCGCCCTTGCCGATGCCCTGTGCCAACAGGTAATGAGCGATGCGATTGGCCTGTTCGTTGGCCTGCGCGTAACTCAATACCGTGTCGCCACACAACAACGCCGGCCCTTGGGGATTGCGCTGGGTGGCCTGTTCGAAACACCAGCCCAGGCCGCAAGGCTGGGTCGGGTCCTGGACGTTGGCGAGCTTCATGCCTTTGACGATACGGGGAATGGCTCTGGCAATAGTGGGTAGCTTGCGCAGCATCTTGCCCCAGGTAATGGCGTCGCTGGATGTACGACTCATGGTCACTCCCGTTCGACCTCGTGGGTCTGGGTTCTTGTTGTCGGGCTGGAGCTCAATTGCGCTCGAAATTACGCCAGCGATTCCGGCGCTGTACATGCGGTTTTTGCAATGTTTTGTATCCACCGTTCCGGACAGGCGGAGCATGAGCGCCAGAAATCCATTTGGTTCAACAAAAGATCAGCCGACCACGCAAAATGCAGGATGCACGATGGCCATTCATGCAAGTTGCACGAAAGCAAAAATAGGGGGAATTGTTAACTGATTGTTTTATAACGCTTTTTAATCAAGCCCAACGCTGGCACAGACACTGCAACTACCTCTCCACGGTTTGCCACCACCATGGAGCAGTCAAATATGAACATGATTCAAGAAAAGTTTGCGTCCCTCTTCTCCAACTACGAAGTGACCACTCAGGCCCGCCCGGATGGCGGTATCCTGCTGACCTTGCGCAACAGCGAAGGCAAACTGTTTAAACGCACAATTTCCTACGCCCAGTTGCACGCCGGGGACCAACTGTCCTGGGCAATCAGCGCAATCCGTCGCGACCTGGCGGAACAGGCCAGCGAGTTGCCGCAGATCGCCATGCTGCAAAGCCAGCATCGTTTTGCGCTGCCGACCTATCACAGCGCCTGATCGTGTTGTGGGAGCGAGCTTGCTCGCTCCCACAGTCCTCTATCAAAAACGCGCAGGATCGATCCGGGCAAAACTGTCCACCGTGACATGCCCTTGCAGCTCACCGCCCTCGCGCGCCACTCCGCACGTAGCCATGCCGGCATCACGGGCCGCATCCAGTTCCTGGACGATGTCCGACAGAAACAGAATCTCCTCCGGGGCTACGCCCACCGCCGCGCTGATGCGCTGGTAGGACTGGACTTCCCGCTTGGGTCCCGATGTGGTGTCGAAATAACCATTGAACAACGGCGACAGATCGCCAGCCTCGGAACAGCCGAAAATCAGCTTCTGTGCCTGGATCGAGCCCGAGGAATAAACGAACAGCCGTAAACCTTGCTGATGCCAGCGCTGCAGTGCCTGCACCGCGTCCGGGTAAACGTGCCCTTTCAACTGCCCCGCCTGATACCCCTGCTCCCAGACCATGCCCTGCAACGCCTTGAGCGGCGTGGCCTTGCGGTCTTCGGCGATCCACTCCAGCAGGATCGCGATGACGCGCTCGGTGTCGGCCCCCGGCTCACCATTGTCCTGACGCACCGCTGCCAATTGCTCGGCGACGTCGGCGCGGTTGGCATGCTGACGAACGAAATCCGGAAGATGCCTGGCGGCATAGGGAAACAACACATCGAACACGAAACTCACCGCACTGGTGGTGCCCTCGATGTCCGTGAGAATGGCTTTGATCGACACAGGCTCAGTCCTCCAGGCGCGGGAAACGGCTGGCGATGTCGTCGCCAGTGAACTTCGCGACCCAACCTTCCGGGTTGTTGAACAGGCGAATGGCAACGAAATGTGGATGCTCGCCCATGTCGAACCAGTGCGGCGTGCCCGCAGGCACCGAGATCAGGTCATTCTTTTCGCACAGTACGGCGTAGACGTAATCGTCGATGTGCAGGGTAAACAGGCCACGACCGGCGACGAAAAATCGTACTTCGTCTTCAGCATGGCGATGTTCATCGAGGAATTTGGCCCGCAGTTCGGCTTTTTGCGGGTGATCGCTGTTGAGGCTGATGACGTCGACCGTGACGTAGCCTCGCTCGGTCATCAACCGGTCGATCTGGGTCTTGTAGGCGGCAATCACTTCGTCCTGGCCGGCGCCTGGCTGGATTTTCGTCGCCGCTTCCCAGCGGTCGAAGCGAACACCTTTATCGGCCAGGGTCGCGGCGATGTCTTCGAAATGGGTCAGCACCTTGTTCGGAATGTCGGGGCTTGAGACGTGATAGACGGACAGGCTGCTCATGGTTAGGGCTCCAGCAAATTAACGGTTCAGGAGTGCGCGGGTCTTGAGCTCACACTCAAACAGGAACTCGAACGCTTCGATCTGGCGCAGGGCATCGTTCATGCTCGGCCCCCAGGTATACAGGCCATGCCCGCGAATCAGGTAGCCGACGCAATCGGGGTGAGCCTCGAGCCACGGCTGCACCTGGCCGGCCAGGCGCGCGATGTCCTGGTCGTTGTCGAAAATCGGCACGCGGACACAGGATTCGTGGGTCGACACACCGCTGAAGGCTTTTTGCAGTTCGTAGTCTTCAAAGTCGATGAAAGCCTGGTGGGTCAGGCGCGACAACACCGTGGCATTCACCGAATGGGTGTGCAGCACCGCGCCGATCTCCGGGCGCCAGCGATACAGCTGGGTGTGCAGCAGGGTTTCGGCGGAGGGTGTCTTGCCGCGCTCCAGGCTGTTGCCGTCCAGGTCGGTGGCGAGCACATCATCCAGGCCCAGTTGCCCCTTGTGCTTGCCGGACACGGTGAGCAAGGCCTGATCAGGGGCAAGCCGGGTCGAATAGTTGCTGCTGGTGGCCGGGGACCAGCCGCGGCCATACAAAAAACGCCCGGCATCGATGATTTCCCGGGCGAGCTGTTCACGGGTAAGGCTCATGGCCTGTCCTCTTGCATACGTGTGGCAATGATAACGGCTGCAGCGAAGGCTGCGAGGCTGGCGATGCTGAAAGTCCAACTGGCACCCAGGGCGTTCCAGCTGTAGCCGGAATACAACGCGCCCAACGCCCCGCCCATGCCGGCCAGGGCGGCGTACAACGCCTGGCCCTGGCCTTGCTGGCGTGGGCCGAAGCTACGTTGCACGAAATGGATGGCAGCGGCGTGAAAACTGCCGAAGGTCGCCGCGTGCAGCACCTGGGCAAACAACAGGACCCAGAGAAATTCGGCCAGTGAGCCCAGCAGCAGCCAACGCAACGCCGCCAGCAGGAAACTCACCAGCAGCACCCGACGCACGGAAAACCGCGCCAGGATCCGGCTCATCAGCAGGAAGATCAAGACTTCCGCGACCACGCCAATGGCCCAGAGCATACCGATCAACCCGCGGCTGTAACCCAGGCCTTCCAGGTGCAGCGTCAGAAAGGTGTAATACGGCCCGTGGCTGACCTGCATCAGCCCCACGCACCCATAGAACGCCAGCACCCCAGGGTTGCGCAATTGCCGCAGAAAACCTTCCCCCGCGACTCGCGGCCCCTGTGTCGGCTGGGCATTGGGGACCCAGAAGCTGGCGAGCACGATGCCGCCCATGATCAACACCAGCGCCACCGGGTAAATGTCCAGGCTCAACCATTCGAACAGCCGGCCAAGCGCAACCACGGTAATGATGAAGCCGATGGAGCCCCACAGGCGGATCTGGCTGTAGCGCGAAGTTTGCCCGCTCAAGTGGGCCAGGGTAATGACTTCGAACTGCGGCAACACCGCGTGCCAGAAGAACGCGTGCAGCGCCATGACCAGCGCCAGCCAGGCGTAGCTCTGGTCGATGAAGATCAGCGAGAACGTCAGCAGCGTGCAAATGGCGCCAAAACGCACGATCGCCAGGCGCTGACCGGTGTAATCCCCCAGCCAGCCCCAGATGTTCGGTGCCACACAGCGCATCAGCATGGGGATCGCCACCAGCTCGCCGATGCGCGCCGCGTTGAACCCCAGGTGATCGAAATACAACGCCAAAAACGGCGCCGTCGAACCGAGCAGCGCGAAATAGAACAGATAGAAACTGGAGAGCCGCCAGTACGGCAGAGCCGCCATGGTCGTCAGGCCACGGCGGTCGGCAGGTCAGCCATCAAAGCTGGCCCAGCACCGGGGTGCTGACTCGAACATCGGCGTTCTGGCCGCGATGACGCAGCAGGTGGTCCATCAGCACGATCGCCATCATCGCCTCGGCGATTGGCGTGGCGCGGATGCCGACGCACGGGTCATGACGGCCCTTGGTGATGACGTCCACCGGGTTGCCATGGATGTCGATGGAGCGCCCCGGCGTGGTGATGCTGGAGGTTGGCTTCAATGCCAGGTGCGCCACGATCGGCTGGCCCGAGGAAATGCCACCGAGGATGCCGCCAGCATTGTTGCTGAGGAAACCTTGCGGGGTCAGCTCGTCACGGTGCTCGGTGCCACGCTGGGCGACACAAGCGAAACCGGCGCCGATTTCCACACCCTTCACCGCGTTGATGCTCATCAGCGCGTGGGCCAGTTCGGCGTCGAGCCGGTCGAAGATCGGCTCGCCCAGGCCCGGCATTACACCTTCGGCCACCACGGTGATCTTCGCGCCGACCGAATCCTGGTCGCGACGCAATTGGTCCATGTAGGCCTCAAGGGTCGGCACCTTGTCCGGGTCGGGGCAGAAGAAGGCATTCTGTTCCACCGAATCCCAGGTCTTGAACGGGATTTCGATGGGACCCAACTGGCTCATATAGCCACGAATCACGATGCCCTGGCTGGCCAGGTACTTCTTGGCAATCGCGCCGGCCGCCACGCGCATGGCGGTTTCCCGGGCCGAACTGCGGCCGCCGCCACGGTAGTCGCGCTCGCCGTATTTATGGTGGTAGGTGTAGTCGGCGTGGGCCGGGCGGAACAGATCCTTGATGGCCGAGTAGTCCTTGGACTTCTGGTCGGTGTTGCGGATCAGCAGGCCAATGGCGCAGCCGGTGGTGCGTCCTTCGAACACGCCGGAGAGGATTTCGACTTCATCGGCTTCCTGGCGCTGGGTGGTGTGGCGGCTGGTGCCCGGCTTGCGCCGGTCCAGGTCACGCTGCAGATCGTCCAGGGAAATCTCCAGGCCCGGCGGACAGCCGTCGACAATGGCGACCAACGCCGGGCCATGGCTTTCGCCCGCGGTGGTAACGGTGAACAGCTTGCCGTAGGTATTGCCGGACATGCAGGGTGCTCCGTGAAAAACGCTGAGAGACTCAACCTTGGATTCGTAGTGGGCGCCAGTATACGCAGGCTCCCCGACGAGTTCATCCTCGAACCTTATCGATGCCTGTCAGTCCAACCGGCACCTTCGTAACTACTGGCGTGATGATGTTAAAACTGCTTGCCTTGAGCCTTGCCCTGTTGACCGGCCTGCTTTCCAGCCTGGCCCAGGCCACCGTCCTGCAACGACCGATCAGCCTCGACACCGGCAACGGCGAGCTTTTCGGCTCGCTGCTGTTACCCAAATCCGACGCACCGGTGCCGGTTGTCCTGATCATTTCCGGGTCGGGTCCTACCGACCGTGACGGAAACAACCCCGACGGCGGGCGCAACGATAGCCTCAAGCGCCTGGCCTGGGTGCTGGCCAAGCACAACATTGCCAGCGTGCGCTATGACAAACGCGGGGTGGCCGCCAGCCTTGCGGCGACCCCGGACGAACGCAACCTGAGCGTCGAAGCCTACGTGGCCGACGCCGTGGCCTGGAGCCGCAAACTGGCTGCCGATCCGCGAATGGGTCCGTTGATCCTGTTGGGTCATAGCGAAGGCGCGTTGATCGCCAGTCTCGCCGCCCCCCAGGCCAATGCAGCTGCGGTCATCTCGCTGTCCGGCAGTGCCCGGCCGATCGACCAGGTGCTGCGTCAACAACTGAGCAGCCGCCTCCCTCCCCCCCTGATGGTGCGCGCCAATGAGCTGCTGGACAGCCTCAAGGCCGGTCGGCTCGACCCGAACGTGCCGCCGCAACTGCAGGTCATCTTTCGCCCTAGCGTGCAGCCCTACCTGATCTCGCTGTTCCGCCAGGCGCCGGCCCAGGCTTTCGCGGCGCTGAAGATGCCAGCGTTGATTATCCAGGGCAGCCATGACATTCAAGTCAGCGTCGATGACGCCAGGCAGTTGCAAGCCGCCAAACCCGACGCCGAGCTGGCGCTGATCAAGGGCATGAACCATGTCATGCGCATCGTCCCCAACGACATGGAGCGGCAATTGGCCTCCTACAAAAATCCAAACCTGCCCCTGGCGGCCGAACTGGGTACGCACATTCTGGGTTTTATTAGCTCATTACCCGCTCGATAAGCGGTTTTTCCCCTCCAGTCCTGGCAAAAACGGCCGATAGACCGGTGTCGGACAGCGCCATGGCTGCCGACGGGCCGGCCTGGACAGGATTTTGCCGTTATGACTGACACTCAAACTTCACCCGACACCCCCGCCGAAACGCCCGCCGCTCCAGTGGCGGAGCTGCCTTGGGCGGATGTGCAGGCCGAGCACCATAAAATGCTCCGGCTGGCACCGCTCAAGACCGACCGTGCCACGGGTGCGCGGCCGCTGCGGTTTGTCGAATTCAGCTATGCCGAGCGCCACAGCAAGGAGCGCAGTTTGCTGCGCATGAGCATCCAGTTGCCGGGCCAGCGGGTGCGCAAGGAACAGAATCACCTGGACGTCTGGGCCGATCACGTCGAAAAACGCCTGTATTTTTCCCCGGACAGCTTGCAGGTCGAGCCGCTGAACCGTGGCATTGGCCGCTTCCTCGCCGCACAGGGCATTACCTGGGCCAAGAAGCGCTGGTCGAGCTACCGGGTCGATGGCAGCGACCTGAATAACAAGGACGCGCTGAACGAAGACACCCGCCTGCGCCGCGACCACTTCCTGAAAGCCCATGGTTTCGAAGTGGTCTACGCCGACGCCCAGCACCTCAAAGGCAGCGTCAAGCCAGCCCAGGTTGGCAATCTGCTGGGGGACTGGAACACCGAAAAACTGCAGTTCGTGGAAATTCTCGAAGCCGCGCAGATGCTCCAGCAAGCCGAGCAGAACCTGGCGGAGCAGGAAGTCAAACTCAAGCAGCAGGAAGAAAAGGTCGCCAAGTTCAAACGCGAAGACAACGGCCTGCGTTTCACCATCACCTGCCTGGTGGCATTTGCCATGTTCCAGGCCGGGTTGTTGATCTGGATTGCGACGCGTAGCTAAGACTGAACACCGCCTAACCCCTGTGGGAGCGAGCCTGCTCGCGATGGCGTCGTGTCAGCAGTCTTCAAACTGACTGACACCCCCTCATCGCGAGCAGGCTCGCTCCCACAGGTTTGCATCCTCGTTGACAGACCCGGGCGCGCCCGTCAGATCAATTGTCGTCAAATCCGCGAAGCAAACAACGCCTGATGCTGACGGCACTGTTCGGCACTGAGCATGAACACACCATGCCCGCCGCGTTCGAAGTCCAGCCAGGCAAAATCGACTTCCGGATACAACGCCTCGACGTGGACCTGGCTGTTGCCCACCTCGACAATCAACAAACCCTTCTCGGTCAGATGGTCGGCGGCCTCGGCCAGCATCCGGCGTACCAGGTTCAAGCCATCATCGCCACAGGCCAGGCCCAGCTCCGGCTCGTGCTGATACTCCTGGGGCATGTCGGCGAAATCTTCGGCATCGACATAGGGCGGGTTGGACACGATCAGGTCGAAACGCTGGCCCGGCAAGCCCTCGAAACCATCCCCCTGGACAGTAAACACGCGCTCGTCGACGCCGTGACGCTCGATGTTCTGGTTGGCCACTTCCAACGCTTCGAACGACAGGTCAGCCAGCACCACCTCCGCCTCCGGGAATTCGAAAGCGCACGCGATGCCGATGCAGCCGGAACCGGTGCAGAGGTCGAGAATCCGTGCCGGCTCCTGACCCAGCCAGGGCGCAAAACGGTTTTCGATCAGTTCACCAATGGGCGAGCGTGGAATGAGCACGCGCTCGTCGACGATGAAAGACATTCCGCAGAACCAGGCTTCACCCAGCAGGTAGGCCGCCGGGATGCGTTCGGCGATGCGTCGGCGCAGCAGGCGTTGCACATGGACCAGCTCTTCATCTTCGAGACGGCAGTCCAGGTAGCTATCGGCAATCTCCCACGGCAGATGCAACGCGCCCAACACCAGTTGCCGGGCTTCATCCCACGCATTGTCGGTGCCATGGCCGAAAAACAGATCCTCTCCATGGAAACGACTGACGGCCCAACGTATATGGTCGCGCAGGGTACGGAGACGGGAAGTGATCACGGCGGCAAACTCCAGAAAAAACGACTGGCGAGTCTACCAGCCAAACACTCCCCTCACCAAAGCACGCCTCAAACACACCTAAAACACGCACGAAAAAGGACGGGGCAGATGTAGGATTTATCCGTTTTTCGCGCTGACTATTGAACAAGACAGACATCTTGACAAGGCTGTAGGCCAGCAACGACGGCCCTTGCGATGGAAGCGATTCACAGAACCGCTCAGCCAGAGGAGAATGTCGCAAAAGCCCCACTCGAAGGAGCCCCAGAATGTCCGTTCCAAAAACGATGTTTCAACTCAGCGGTCGCGGTTACGCGGCGGCCAATCTGAGTCAAGCGACGCTGATCATCATCGATGCCCAGAAAGAATACCTCGCCGGCCCCCTGGCGTTGAGTAGCATGGATGCGGCGGTCGCGAACATCAAGCAATTGCTCGGCGCGGCCCGTGCTGCCGGCCGGCCGATCGTGCATGTGCGTCACCTGGGCACCCATGGCGGGCTGTTCGACCCACAGGGCGAACGCGGGGAGTTCATTAACGGCCTGGAACCCCAGGGCGACGAAACCGTGGTGGAAAAACTGCTGCCCAGCGCGTTTCACGGCACCGAACTGAAAAAGCGCCTGGAGGACCTCGGCCCCCTGGACCTGATCGTTTGTGGTTTCATGAGCCATTCCAGCGTCAGCACCACCGTGCGTGCCGCCAAGAACCTGGGCTTTCGTTGCACCTTGGTCGAAGACGCCTGCGCCACTCGCGATCTGCCGTACAAGGGCGGTGTCCTGAGCGCCGAACACGTGCACCAGACCGAAATGGCGATCATGGCGGACAACTTCGCCACCCTGGCCCTGACCCGCGATTTCATCTGACACCCCTTCGATAAGCGGCCCGTTGCGCCGCTTATCCGCAAAAGCCTCTCATTTGCCGCAATTGCCGTAGTGTCAGGAACAACCCGAACATCTTCCGGTCGAAGGGCCGATACCCATTGAGGAAGGTCGGAATGAAGTTATCCGATGGTTTTGACGCACGTCGCTTGCGGCCCAAAGGCCCGAGCAACTGGCGCTTGCGTTTCGGTGCCGCGCTCGCGGCGCTCCTGGCAACGCTCGGTGTACTGCTGTCGATGGCGGGCGCCGCCAGCCTGCTGGGTCGCCCGCCCGCCCTGGGCGAGTTGAACGCAACCCCGCTCGGCTCAACGATCATTCTGGTGATCGGCTTGCTGGTACTGCTGTTGGGCGTGTGGCTGTGGCGTCTTTGCCGCCGTCGGGCCCGCCAATCCCTGGAGCTGGCCATGGCTCCTCACTTGATGAAAAAGCACGACTGACCCGCCGCCCGACGTTTTGTCGCGCCGGATCCCGCAGGAGTTGGGTAAACTGGCCGGCCTTCGCGGAGGCTGACATGCAAGACGACGACTTTTCCCTGTTCAAAAGTGCAATCCAGGGTGTTAAACCGATCAAGCACGACCGTGCCGAAACCGGCAAACCCAAGGCGGATCGCGCACAAATCGCCAAGCTGCGCCAGGCCGCCACGGTGCGCACCGACGCCACCACCGTGGATGGCTTGTCCGACCAGTTCGTGATCGACGTAGGTCCTGAAGACGAGCTGATGTGGGCTCGCGACGGCGTTCAGGAAAGCCAGATGCGCAAGCTGAAGGTCGGCCAGATCCCCTTCGAAGGCAGCCTCGACCTGCACGGCATGACCGTGGAAAAGGCCCGGGAAACCCTCTGGGCCTTCTTGGCCGAAGCCACCAAATTCGAAATCCGCTGCGTGCGCGTCACCCACGGCAAGGCCGTGCGGCTGGACGGCAAGCGGCCGATGATCAAGAGCCACGTCAACACCTGGCTGCGCCAGCACCCGCAAGTGCTGGGCTTCACCTCCTGCCAGGCGAAACACGGTGGCGCCGGGGCGGTGTACGTGATGCTCAAGCGCACCATGATGGAAGGCCGCGACGAGTAGCACCCGATTGCCGAGCTTGCAGCGCCGTGTCCGCCACCGTACCCTTGCCCTTTGCGTAAAATCCCACAGGTAGTTTCATGTCTCTGGAACAGAATTACACCGCGATTCTCGGCCAACTGGGCGAGGACGTTTCCCGCGAGGGCCTGCTCGACACGCCCAAGCGCGCTGCCAAGGCCATGCAGTACCTCTGCCGCGGTTACGAACAGACCCTCGAAGAAGTCACCAACGGTGCCTTGTTCAGCTCCGACAACAGCGAAATGGTGCTGGTCAAGGACATCGAGTTGTACTCGCTGTGCGAGCACCATTTGCTGCCCTTCATCGGCAAGGCCCATGTGGCCTACATTCCGAGTGGCAAGGTGCTGGGGCTTTCGAAAGTCGCACGCATCGTCGACATGTACGCACGTCGCCTGCAGATCCAGGAAAACCTCAGCCGCCAGATCGCCGACGCGGTCCAGCAGGTGACCGGTGCCCTGGGCGTGGCGGTGGTGATCGAAGCCAAGCACATGTGCATGATGATGCGCGGTGTGGAAAAGCAGAACTCTTCGATGATCACCTCGGTGATGCTCGGCGAGTTCCGCGAAAACGCCGCGACCCGCAGCGAGTTCCTCAGCCTGATCAAGTAACCCCCCGCATGAAAAAAACCGGCATTGATCGCCGGTTTTTTTTCGCCCGTGAAAAATCAGGTAAGCTGCGCGCCCTCTTCTTCCCTGTCGTGAGGCTTAATACCGTGATCGTCAAAGCGCTGCGAGTTGGCCTGGGCCAGCTGATTATTTTCATCGACTTCATCACCCGCCCCGGCAAGAAGCAACGTCCGGCCGAAGCCCAGGCGCAAGTCAATCAGGCCGCCCGCAGCCTGACGCTCTATCAGTTCCACGCCTGCCCGTTCTGCGTGAAGACCCGCCGCACCCTGCACCGCCTCAACGTGCCGGTGGCCTTGCGGGATGCAAAAAACAACGAGCAGGATCGCCAGACGCTGCTGGAGCAAGGCGGCAAGATCAAAGTACCGTGCCTGCGCATCGAAGAGAACGGCGAAACCACCTGGATGTATGAGTCCAAGGTGATCATTGATTATCTGGATAAGCGGTTTGCGGCAGTCTGATAGTTTTACGGTGTATTTGCGGGCCCTATCGCGAGCAGGCTCGCTCCCACAATGGAACTGTGGATAACTGGGTTTTGTGATCGACTCTGAACCCTGTGGGAGCGAGCCTGCTCGCGATGGGGCCAGTCCAGTCACCACATAAGTCAGGCTGCTTTTACCGCCAAAGCCTCCCGCACCACCCCCGCCAACCGCTTAAGCCCCTCATCCAGCCGCGCCGGGTCGATGTGGCTGAAGTTCAACCGCAGGTGCCCCGGATGCTTGTCCGGCTCGGGAAAGAACGGCTCTCCCGGCATGAACGCGACGTCGGCAGCCAGCGCGGCGTCGAGCAAGGTGCGGGTGTCCAGCGGTTGCTTGAGGGTCAGCCAGAAAAACAGCCCGCCCTGAGGCACGTTCCAATGCGCGATATCGGAAAAATGTGTTTGCAGCGCCGCCTGGAACCGGTCGCGACGATCCCGGTAAAAATCCCTCAACTCGCTCAAATGGCTTTGGTACTGCTCGGTGTCGATCCATTGCAATGCCTGCCACTGACCGATGCGATTGGTGTGCAGGTCCGCCGACTGCTTGAGCCGCAGCAGGTGTGGGAACAGATCCTGGCTGGCGATCAGGTAACCCACACGTAGCCCGGGCAATAGGGTTTTCGACACAGTGCCGGTGTAGATCCAGCTGGCTTTCTTCAAGCGACTGACAATCGGCGTGGCGCTGCCGCCGTCGAAGGTCAGCTCGCGGTAGGGCTCGTCTTCCACCAGGGTCACGCCAAACTCATCCAGCAGCGCCGCCACGGCATCGCGCTTGGTCTCGCTGTAGCGCACCGCCGAAGGGTTCTGGAAGGTGGGAATCAGGTAGATGAACGCGGGGCGATGCTGTTCCAACCGGGCTCGCAACTGTTTCAGATCAGGCCCATCGGCCTCCAGGGGCACCGTGATGCAGTCGGCGCCAAACAGCTGGAAAATCTGCAACGCGGCCAGGTAGGTCGGCGCTTCCAGCATGACTTGAGTGCCGACATCGATGTGCAGCTTGGCCGCCAGGTCGAGGGTTTGCTGGGAGCCGCTGACCACCAGCACCTGACTGGCTTCACACGCCAGGCCCAATGACCGCGCCTGTGCCGCCAGGGCTTCGCGCAAGGCCGGTTCACCTTCGCTCATGCCGTATTGGCCCATGGACACCGGCATGGCCGCCCATTCGACTTTCGGCAGCATGGCTTCGGCCGGCAGGCCACCGGCGAACGACATCACTTCAGGACGCTGCGCGGCGGCGAGGATTTCTCGAATCAAAGAACTTTTGAGGCGCGAAACACGTTCGGAAAAAGCCATAGGGGGTCACCTGTAGCGGGTCACTGAAAAAATGAGTCAAACTAGTTGACCGAAATTACTCCGACCTCTCTGGATACGTCAATATGCTTGACCTTAAAAACCCGGCCTCCCAGCAATTGGCTATGGAAGCGTTCTTCTTCGGTTACCAGGCGTTTACCGCCAAGGCCGATGAAATGCTTGAGCGTCGCGGGCTGAGCCGGGTGCATCAGCGCATCGTTTTTTTTATCGCCCGCTACCCATCCCTGAGCGTGAAGGAATTGCTGACGCTGCTTGGCGTGAGCAAACAGGCGTTGAACATGCCGTTGCGGCAGTTGATGGAAATGCACCTGGTGAACAGCGTCGCGTCCGAGACGGACAAGCGTAAGCGGCTGCTGGAACTGACGGCCGAGGGCGAGCGCTTCGAACAGGCGTTGCGTCGCGAGCAGGTGAAATTGCTGGAGCGGGTGTTTGCCGAGGCTGGGGAGGAGGCGGTGGATGGGTGGTTGGCGATGAATCTGGCACTGGGCAAGGCCTAGGCTCAGATTGGCTTTGCCTGGACTGGCGCTATCGCGAGCAAGCTCGCTCCCACAGTGGGAGTGTGGTGAGCACATAATTTGTGTTTGACGGCGTTCCCCTGTGGGAGCGAGCTTGCTCGCGATAGCGCCCGCATGGGCGATATATCCCTATCGCCAGACATTTCGTCGACAACACAGAAAACATTATTTGCTTTATTTGTATACAAAAGCATAATTCGCTTCGTGCGAGTTCTTGACCATAAGGTCAAAAAACCTCGCCTGCCTTACCTGCCTCAAAGCAACGCCGCCACCCTCAGGGGGCGGGCGTGCTGGAAATAACAATAAAACTCTTGAGGAGTACTCGCTGTGGAAAGCCGCAAACCCGAAGCCCGGACGCTGGACCTCTCGCCGCCACTACGCACTGGCTGGCTGGAGCGCATCTTCAAACTCAGCTTGCATGGCACCACGGTGAAGACCGAGCTGATTGCCGGTCTGACGACCTTCATCACCATGGCCTACATCATTTTCGTCAACCCCAACATCATGGCCGACGCCGGCATTGATCACGGCGCCGCATTCGTCGCGACCTGCATCGCCGCCGCCCTGGGTTGCCTGTTGATGGGCCTGTACGCCAACTGGCCAGTGGGCCTGGCACCGGGCATGGGCCTGAACGCGTTTTTCACCTACACCGTGGTCGGCACCATGGGCTACAACTGGGAAACCGCATTGGGCGCGGTGTTTGTTTCCGGGGTGCTATTCATGTTCCTGACCCTGTCGCGGGTGCGTGAGTGGCTGCTCAACAGCATTCCGGTGAGCCTGCGTTATGCCATGGGTGCGGGAGTCGGGTTGTTCCTCGGACTAATCGGCCTGAAGACCGCCGGCATCGTCGTGGACAGCCCCGCTACCCTGATCAAGCTCGGCTCCCTGCACGAGCCCGGCCCGTTACTGGCTGCGGTGTGTTTCCTGATGATCGCCGTGCTCAGCTATCACCGCGTGTTCGGCGCGATCCTGATCAGCATCATCGCCGTGACCCTGGCCGGTTGGGGCCTGGGACTGGTGCAATACAACGGGGTCATGTCGACGCCTCCGAGCCTGGCGCCCACCTGGATGGCGATGGATGTGGTCGGCGTATTCAACGTCAGCATGATCAGCGTAGTGCTGGCCTTCCTGTTCGTGCACATGTTCGACACCGCCGGCACCCTGATGGGCGTTGCCCAGCGTGCCGGGCTGGTCAAACCTGATGGCAAGATCGAGAACCTGTCCAAGGCCTTGAAAGCCGACAGCGCCTCTAGCGTGTTCGGCGCCATGGTCGGCGTGCCGCCGGTAACCAGCTACGTGGAAAGCGCCGCCGGTGTCGCGGCGGGTGGCCGCACAGGGCTTACCGCCGTGACGGTCGGTGTGCTATTTATTGCCGCGATGTTCTTCGCACCCCTGGCCGGGATGATCCCCGCCTACGCTACCGCGGGTGCCTTGATCTATGTCGCCATGCTGATGATGGGGGGCATGGCCCACATCGAATGGGACGAAGCGACCGACAGCATCCCGGCCATCGTCACGGCCATCATGATGCCCCTGACCTTTTCGGTCGCCGACGGTATTGCGCTGGGCTTCATCACCTATGTGGTGCTTAAGGCCGGCACGGGTAAACACAAGGAAATTTCTGTCAGTCTGTGGGTGCTCTGCGCGATCTTCATCGCCAAGTTCATCTTCTTGTAGGCACGGGATTATTCATCAGCCTCACCCCGTCGGGTGAGGCGTTCTTGCATCAGGAGCAAAGCAATGAATCTGGAAACCTGGCTGTTGTTCAGCGGCGCCGCTCTGGTGGTGATCCTCATCCCCGGCCCACTGTCGCTGCTGATGATCGGCAACAGCCTGAACTATGGCCTGCGCCGTTCGTATCCGGCGTTCCTGGGTGGCGTGATCGCCTCGATTTGCCTGCTGAGCGCATCGGCGCTGGGGCTCGGTGCATTGTTGTTGGCGTCAGAGCAACTGTTCAGCGCCCTAAAGATGGTCGGCGCGTTGTATCTGTTTTACCTGGCCTGGCAGAGCTGGCAGCAATCGCGCCAGCCGTCCCAGGGTGCCGAAGTGCCCCAGGCCGCCGCCATCCCGCGCTTTCGCGCCCTGTTCGGCCGGGCATTCGTGCTGGGTGCCAGCAACCCCAAGGACATTCTGTTCTTCGCCGCTTTCCTGCCGCAGTTCTTGAGCGCCGAACAACCGTTCCTGCCGCAACTGCTGATCATGATCGCCACCTGGACCGTTCTTGACCTGCTCTGCAAGCTGGCTTACGGCCTCGGCGCCCACGGCGCGGCGCGGTATCTGCGAACGGGTAAAGGCCAGAGCTGGTTCAACCGCATCAGTGCAGGACTCTTTGGCGGTGCGGGCGCGGCCTCGTTGATGTCCACTCACTGAGTCCCTGATTTTGCGAAACAGCCTCATCTTTTACTCGAGGCTTTCGCAAAACGTAGAAACAACCCATCGATATACACCCCGCCAGGAAGCATCTTACATATAGGGCCGCTCAATCATCGTTGAACAAGGACGTTCACAATGGCCCAGATTTTCCAGCACGGCCCGGTGCCCGACGACTATGCCGTAGTCATTACCGACTTAGGCGTGCCTACAAATAAGCACACCATCGAAACACTCGATTTCAAGACTGCCGATGGGACGCAGCTGAGTTCGGAGCACAAACATAGACAAGCCCAACTCGAAATCGTCGATAAACTTTACGGCCCGCTGCACATCGGTTCCGTGACTGTCACCCGTTCAGCCCTGGATGCGTTAGGCGCAACCACCGATGGACAGCCGCTGAACGGCGACAATACTTTTTTCCGCAGCCTCAATCGTTTTTTCGTGAACTCGTTACAGTTCAACGCAAACAATATTGAAACACGGCTCAAACTGACCGCCGACGCCAACGACTATCGGCTGCCCACGTTGCTGTTTGAAATGGCGAGCCAGCGCTCACCCGCCGCGCCCCCATTATTGAGGCAAACGCCTGAAACACAGGCCGAACCTGCCAGCCATCGGAGAACACTGGAAAAACTCCTGAAATCGGCCCAAAGACTCGATATACAAGGGCTTAGTCATAGAGCATTCAGTTGGGCAAATACAACCAAGAGCAATATCCTCATCCCTACAGGGCTTGGACTTCAGGCCTTCGGAATCTATAGCGGTCTGCGCGGCCTGCAAGACGCCATCCGTAACAAGGACTCCTACCAGACCATTTTCAATGGGACCAGCGTGGCCGCCGAAGTCGCTTCAATCGGTGTCGAAGCTGCGGTGACCAGACAAGCCTCTCAGATGATCAGGGCCGGCCAACGTTCCCTTGAGGACTTTGCCAAAACGACCTTTGCCACGCGCCTCGCCCGTGGAAGTGGGCTGATTGCCAGCGTCCTGACACTTCCTTTCGATATCATCGCCGCGGTTGATTCTTTCAAGGCGGCTGCCCACGCCACTGGCAAAGAAGCCACCGATCACTATGTCAGCGCAGCCTTGAGCGTCACCAGCGCCGCGATGACCTTAACCATTGGCATAGCGGCGCTGGCGGGATTTGGTTCAGCCGGTCCTGCGGGCCTTGCCGCCGGACTTATCCTGGTGGTTGGCTCACAAATCTGGGGCGCGGTTCGTCAAGTCGATGACATCGACGACTACATAGAACTCACCGTACACGAGCGTCTGCGCACTGGTTGGTTGGCCTTCTGGGCAATGGGCCCTGATAAAGATATCCAGGATCGCTACACCATCGCCAAGGCTACCGCCGAACATACAAAGCTGCTGCAGGCCAATGCCTCGCACTTGCTCAAAGGCCCACTGAAAGACAGCACTGAGGCAATCGTAAACGGTACATTCACCGTGGAGCTTGAACCGGTGCCCTACAACACTTGGAACTGGTGGACCGGTGCCAGGTACCGGGCGACGACAGTCCGTCCGAAGATCAAAGACAACGACGACCGGATCGATGCGCGTAAAGGCGTTACGGCTCAGACGCCCGGCGCAGTCATTGAAACGTCGGCCGAACATAAAGCTATCCATTGGTACATCGGCGGCGGCAACGACATCGTTGAAGGCGTCGAAAACAAGCCAAACGTCTTTCACTACGGGGCGGGCGTTAAAAAACTGACCGGGGGCACAAAAGACGACGTGTTTATCTTTGAAGGCTCCACGGAAACCCTCAGTGAAACGTCAGCAAATAACCTGGTGGGTGGCTTGGGCAACGACACCGTGGTGTTGTCGGGCCGTAGCAGCAGTCATCAGGAGCCGCGTCTGGGTTACCAGGTCGACCTGGACGCCGGGCAAGTGTCCATCATCACTCAAAAAAGTCATGACACGCAGAGCAAGCCTCATCGCCATGCGGACCTTGAAAGCATTGAAAACGTAGAAATTCCCGAGGGCGGTGCCAACATCATCAAGGGGACAGCCGGCCCAAACATCATCAGGTCCCGCGGCAACGATTCAATCGACGCCGGCGCGGGAGATGACCGAATTTTCATTCTCAATGGAAATAACCGCAACGCAGACGGCGGACCGGGTGAAGATATCTATGCCATCGCTCATAAACCCGGCCACGTTTCCATCACCGAAAATGGTGTGGACAATAGCGTCATCGCGCTGGACTGGAGAGCTGACCTGATTGAAAGCTGGCGAATTGAAGACGGTCATCTGGTCATTACTTCATGCTTTGATGCAAGCGACCGGGAGTTGCGCAAAGTCACCATCAGGGAAGTCTATGAAGACTCTGCTTTTCCAAGAGCCTTACAAAACAACAGACTGACGTTCATCACCCAGGATGGCTACCATTTGGTGCCCGACCTGCCCGATACGATCGAATCCAGCAGCCCGCTCGACATTGAAACAGTTGTGGTGCAGCCAGGCACACCCCGCAACCCGGCTATCCTGCCTGATCGAAGCGAGCAGCCGATCAGCCATGACAAAGACACCAGCTACTATGTTTCACATCTCAATGAACTGACCACACTCAAGGTCAAACACAAAAGCGAATTTTCCACCACCCTTCATCTGGACTACGCCAACGCCGAGCTGACCCGTATCGAGGCCTACTACAAGGCTCATGTCACTCAGAAAGATGAAGGGGACAGCATCAAATATGGCGAATGCGGCCTGACCTTGCACTTTGGTGTTCGCCAAGTCGTACTGAAAAATCTGGCAAGTTCCGATGAGCGCTATAGCGCGCAAAACGCAAAAACCGGTCGGCGTGCATTTTCCGCCCTCGGTTCGCATCATACTTTTATCCTCACCCTGAACGACGGCTCGTCGTACCGCGTGGTCCAACCCTCGCCCGACTATGGCCTGTTGCTGGACGAAACATTCATAGGTAAAGATCCGGTGGAATGGAAAACAGACGTTCCATTGCCATTGACGCCTACCAAAAAGAAATACGCCTATCTACAACCCTTGGACAAAAAACCTTATTACATGCGCAGCTGGGCAACCTGCGCCCTGCTGACATCGCCCACGGAACAAACGGGTATCGAAGTCCTGATTGGCGAAGGCGCCACCTACCTTGTTCACCTGAGCCCGAACATGACGCTACGCCTGTCCACGCCAGGTGCATTGGCCGGCGCCAATCCTCGGTTACCCCGTGCTTCCCTATGGGAGTTGGATGCCACGCGCCTGGGCCAAGTCGAGATAAAACTGTCCTCCAACCTGCTGCAAATAGGTGGAACGACCATCCATCTTCCCGTCTATGAAGCTGAAGACCTTGTCGACCCGATACGAGTCATCACTGCACAAGGCGTTGTTCATGCTGTCGACAGCCTGTTTGAGCGGGTTTATGTAGAAGCGCTTGATGGCCGGTATTTTGCCCCGCTCACCGACCCCAACATCCCATTGCCCAGCGAACTGTCGAGCCTGACATCCGAAGAACTGAAGGTTCTTCACGTTGCTGTCAAAGATGGGTCTCCCGGCACACTGAGCTACAACCTCAGAACCCGTAAATGGATCCTTGACACCGATAAGTCCCGAGTCATTGAGGCGGCGAACCTGAAAAAAACAGACCTGTGTGACCACGCCCTCAAGATCTATCAGGATCTGGCCCGCGAGGGGCTCAATCAGACGCCGCCCCTGGGTGATGACACACTTCGCCTGTTGCGGGAAAAGTGCGTGGAGCTGATAGAAAGCTTCACTTTGGACAACTCAGTGATGTTTGCGCGGGCGTTAGCGCTGAGCGCGGTCTTCGGCATAAGGCTCTCGCAATTGAGCTGGTTCCTCTCATTGGCTGAGGCGTCTCCCGAACCTACCTGACCTTGAAGAACGTCTTCGACGGTTTCTTTCACACGCCATACATATGTAGTGCACCTGTCTGCTGGTTTTCCACGAACATCCTGGAACCCAGGGCCTGTCAGCCTCCGGCTCTACGACAGGCCATTAGCTTGATACCTACTTGAATCATCAATATTCAAACTCAAGAGCAGACATTTTCAATGAGTCCAAGACGAAACACCCGACCCACGCTTACAAAGTCGTCCCCTGATACGCCTCACTCCAGTCGCGATACGTCACTGGACACAATGCTCGGCAATCCCCTGAGAGGCGCAGAAACCGATCAGGCGTCCGGCTCGCCAACCGGACGCCAAACTGAAGCGACTGAATCACAGCGCCCGACCGTTCAGGTATCCGAAATCGCATCCGCGACAGCCATCAGTGATGGCTCCCTGTCGGTATCGCTGGACAATTATTACCTTTCACCCGAGCTGGTGCCCCTGTTATCGGAGCCGGACGCAACCTCTGGGATCCGAACGTTCAAGACACGCACCTACGTTGAGCTTGCAGAGGGAGGGACGGTGCTGCTTGGACGCGATTCCGAACAGAACTACAGAGCCCGATCAGGCACTGAACTTGTTGCCTCCGGACCACGCCTGGAACAAGTGGAGGGCAGCCTTCTATGGCGTCCAACTGCGCACCGCGACGTGACGCACCACAGTGATTCCAATCTCCCGCCTACACGGGCATTCAGGAAAAACTGGGGGGTTGACCCAAGATTCACGCTGTCCGAATTGATCACCATAAACAATGTTCACTATAAGGTGGTGACACGTACCGACGCGCGAGAATCCCCGATCACCTACATTCAGTCACCCGCTCATCCCATCTATGATTTTGACTTGCTGGAAGCCACCCTCAGGCATATGCCTGACGAGCAACCCCGAGGCGCAATACAAGTTCCGCCGGACAACCATTGGGAAATTGACGCCAGGCTACCCTTTGAAAAAACACTGACGGCCTACGTCAGGGATTTTTTTCCAGAAGTCACGACCGTCACCCTGGAAAATATCGCAAGAAGGCAATTTGAACTCAGCAATGATTCGCCGTTCGCCGACTCTGCGGGTTTGACCGCACTCCGGCAGATTTACAGCAGTTGGGAAAACGCGACCCACTCGCCACATCCGCAATGGTCCGATCCACTGTTGATGCTTCCGATTCTTCCAACCTCTTCGGCGTCCCGAGGCGCTGCCCGCTCGATAGCCTTGCCTAACCCCTTCTCAACAGGAATATTGAATCGGTTGGATTTTGATCCCCTGCGGTTCCAGCGACAGTGGCTTCTTTATCTGACGTCGTACTCGCCAGTGGAATTCAAACGCTTTATGGCCGCCCTTCTGACGCGTAATGGCTATACAGTCATTGAGCCCAACTCTTTCAACAGTTTTCCCGCTTTGGTATTTCGCCGCACAGGGCATGACTATGTATTTTTCATGAGCCTGCACCGCACCAGAATTCCGAAGATTTCCCTCCCCATGTATATGGATCCCAAGACAGCCGAGCTGCGCCTGGAAACCCAGGTTGGCGGAGTCGCTGCGAAAGCCGTCAACGATGCCCACAGTGCCAATAAAATCATCTGGCTCAAGGGCGGTACTGAAATCCGTCCCGGCGTTGCAGACACGATTTTTATCATCCGGGATGACAATTCCAGGCTGTAAATACACGGCTCAAAAAAAAGCCCGCAGTGTGAGCGGGCGAAAAACCAAAGAAGCTACATGCGCAGTCGCTTCCAGGACAAGGCAACTGCTTGGGGGATCAGCTGCCTCGATACGTTGAGTAAGCGTAGGGCGAAATCAGCAGGGGCACGTGGTAATGCTCCTGCTCGGCCGAAATGCCGAAGCGCAGCACCACCACATCCAGGAACGCCGGCTCGGACAGCTGGATGCCACGGGCACGGTAGTAATCGCCGGCATGGAATTGAATCTGATAGACGCCGCTACGGTAGTCATCCCCTTGCAACAACGGTGCATCGCAACGGCCGTCGCTGTTGGTCAGCGCGCTGGCGAGCAATTGCAGTTGCGTACCTTCGACGCGGTACAGCTCGACTTTGATCGAGCTGCCCGGGCAGCCGTGCGCGGCATCCAAAACGTGAGTAGTCAAACGTCCCATTGATTGTGCGCGCCTCGCTGCAAGCAGTCCGGCCCGACGCCTCCTGAATCAGTTGAAAGACAGGCCGCACCGTTTCGGAGCACGAAACGCTGCGGCGATGAGCGAATTAAGACACTTTAAATAAAAATTGTACACAATAAAAAACAGAAATTTATCGCCTGCCATATTCGAGAAGGGTTCAGACCCGATCAGTAATAAAACCAACAGACACACAGGATTGTCATACCTTAGCTGACCAAATGGGCAGGTTTCTTGCAGTGTAGACACGCCAGAGGCAGCTGTGAAAAATGCAAAAAATCAGGCTTACAAAGTGCGCATAAAGTTGTATACAATCAACCCATCGCTGTGACGCCAGCCTGTGATTCATCGCCCAGGCGCCACCTACATGGTTCGAACAAGAAGGAAAACTGCAGTGAGCGCTGACTACCCACGCGACCTGATCGGTTACGGCAGTAACCCTCCCCATCCTCAGTGGCCGGGCAACGCCCGCATCGCCCTGTCCTTCGTGCTCAACTACGAGGAAGGCGGCGAGCGTAACGTGCTGCATGGCGACAAGGAGTCCGAAGCGTTTCTCTCGGAAATGGTTTCGGCGCAACCGCTGCAGGGCGAGCGCAACATGAGCATGGAATCGCTCTACGAATATGGCAGCCGCGCCGGTGTCTGGCGGATCCTCAAGCTGTTCAAGGAATTCGATATTCCGCTGACGATCTTCGCGGTGGCCATGGCTGCCCAGCGCCACCCGGATGTGATCCGTGCCATGGTCGCCGCCGGTCACGAGATCTGCAGCCATGGCTATCGCTGGATCGACTATCAATACATGGATGAAGCCCAGGAACGCGAGCACATGCTCGAAGCGATCCGTATCCTCACCGAAATCACCGGCGAACGTCCGTTGGGCTGGTACACCGGCCGCACAGGCCCCAACACCCGCCGGCTGGTCATGGAAGAAGGCGGTTTTCTCTATGACAGCGACACCTACGACGACGACCTGCCCTACTGGGAACCGAACACCCCCACCGGCAAGCCGCACCTGGTGATTCCGTACACCCTGGACACCAACGACATGCGCTTCACCCAGGTCCAGGGTTTCAACAAGGGCGACGATTTTTTCCAATACCTCAAGGATGCCTTCGACGTGCTGTATGCCGAAGGCAGCGAGGCGCCGAAGATGCTTTCCATCGGCCTGCACTGCCGCCTGATCGGCCGTCCTGCCCGTCTCGCGGCCCTCAAGCGGTTTCTTGAATACGCCAAGGGTCATGAGCAGGTCTGGTTCAGCCGTCGCGTCGACATCGCCCGCCACTGGCAGCAGACCCACCCACATCCGGGCGCTTTGAAATCAGGGGCTTCGAAATGACCGCATTCCAGACCCTCAAGCCTTCGACCTTGAGCCGCGAAGCGTTCGTCAAAGCCTTCGCCGACATCTACGAACATTCGCCATGGGTGGCCGAAAAGGCTTTCGACCTGGGCCAGGACCCATCGATCGACCAGATCGAAACCCTGCACCAGCGCATGAGCGACATCCTGCTGTGCGCCGATCACGCCAGCCAACTGGCGCTGATCAACGCACACCCGGACCTGGCCGGTAAAGCCGCCGTCCAGGGCCAACTGACCGAGGCCAGTACCAACGAACAGGCTGGCGCCGGTATTCACCAATGCTCGAGCGATGAGTTCCAACGCTTCACCGAGCTGAACGAGGCCTACAAAGCCAAGTTCAAGTTTCCCTTCATCATGGCGGTAAAAGGCAGCAACCGGCATCAGATCCTCGCGGCGTTCGAAACGCGCATTCACCACTCGGCAGATACCGAGTTCAAATGCGCGCTGGCAGAGATCAACAAGATCGCGTTGTTCCGATTACTGACTCTTTAGCAAGCAGCCCTGAGGCCCAGGCCCCTGCAAGCATCCCCAGCCAACTTATTAAAGGCAGACAAGAAGAATGAAAGCTTACGCCGTACCCTTCGAGAAGTTCGTCAACCTGGCCGACGCCCGCCTGGGCACCAAGATCATTTCGGTCACCGATGACTGGTTCGCCGACGCCAACCGTCTGTTCCAGCCGACTCCGGCCGTATGGAAGGAGGGCGTGTTCGATGACAACGGCAAGTGGATGGACGGCTGGGAGTCGCGCCGCAAGCGCTTCGAAGGCTACGACAGCGCGGTGATCCGCCTGGGCGTGCCGGGTTCGATCAAAGGCGTGGACATCGACACTTCATTCTTCACCGGTAACTACCCGCCGTCGGCGTCCCTGGAAGCCTGCTTCCTGACCTCCGGCGAGCCAGACGAACATACCCAATGGACTGAAGTGCTGTCGGCCGTGGAACTGCAAGGCAACAGCCACCACTACCATGAAATCAGCAATGACCAGGCCTTCAGCCACCTGCGCTTCAACATCTACCCCGATGGTGGCGTGGCCCGCCTGCGGGTCTACGGCATTCCGTACCGCGACTGGTCGGCCGTGGGCGACAACGAACAGATCGACCTCGCCGCGGCCCTCAATGGCGGTCGCGCCCTGGCCTGTTCCGACGAACACTTCGGTCGCATGAGCAACATCCTCAACCCCGGTCGCGGGGTGAACATGGGCGACGGCTGGGAAACCGCCCGACGTCGCACCCCGGGCAATGACTGGGTGATCGTCGCCCTGGGCCATGCCGGCGAGGTCGAGAAAGTCATCGTCGACACCCTGCACTTCAAGGGCAACTACCCGGACAGCTGCTCGATCCAGGGCGCATTCGTCAAGGGCGGCACCGACAGCCAGATCGAAACCCAGTCGCTGTTCTGGCGCGAATTACTGCCCAGCCAGAAGCTGGAAATGCACGCCGAACACACCTTCGCCGAGCAGATCAAGGCGTTGGGGCCGATCACCCACATCCGTCTGAATGTGTTCCCGGACGGTGGCGTGAGTCGCCTGCGGGTGCTTGGCAAGGTGTCGAAATAAGAGTGAACCCGAATCGCGAGCAAGCTCGCTCCCACATTTGAAATGCATTCCCCTGTGGGAGCGAGCTTGCTCGCGATGGCGGCACAACAAACAACACAGAATTCAAGGTAAGAAGACCAGCATGCGCACACTCAAGATCGAACCGTTGACCAAAGAAGCCTTCGCCCCGTTCGGTGACGTGATCGAAACCGACGGCAGCGATCACTTCATGATCAACAATGGTTCGACCATGCGCTTCCATCGCCTGGCGACGGTTGAAACCGCCGAACCGGACGACAAGGCGATCATCAGCATCTTCCGCGCCGAGGCGCTGGAGATGCCGTTGACCGTACGCATGCTGGAGCGCCATCCGCTGGGCAGCCAGGCTTTCATCGGGCTGCTCGGCAACCCCTTTCTGATCGTGGTCGCGCCACTTGGCGATGTACCTGTATCAGGCTTGGTCCGCGCCTTCGTCACCAACGGCAGGCAGGGCATTAATTACCATCGCGGCGTCTGGCACCACCCGGTGCTGACGATCGAAAAGCGGGATGACTTCCTGGTGGTTGATCGCAGTGGCACAGGCAATAACTGCGATGAGCATTTTTTCAAAGAGGATGAGTTGTTGATCCTCGCCCCCCACCAATAAGAGAAGCGTCCGATCACGCGAAAACAAGCGTGACGGGCGAGAGGTAAAGACTGTGGAAGCACATATGCTGGAATGGCTGAACCTGAGCGTGCGCTGGGTTCATATGATCACTGGCGTGGCCTGGATCGGCGCGTCGTTCTACTTCGTCTGGCTGGAAAACAACCTCAATCGCGTCAACCCCAAAAGCGGTCTGGCCGGTGATTTGTGGGCCATCCACGGTGGCGGCATCTACCACCTGGAAAAATACAAACTCGCGCCGCCGTCCATGCCGGACAACCTGCACTGGTTCAAATGGGAAGCCTACTTCACCTGGATGTCGGGCGTCGCCCTGCTGTGCCTGGTGTTCTATTGGAACCCGACCCTGTACCTGCTGGCACCGGGCAGCAGCCTGAGCGGGCCCGAAGGTGTCGCCCTGGGCATCGGCTCGTTGTTCGTCGGCTGGTTCGTGTATTCCTTTCTCTGCGACTCGGCCCTGGGCAAACGTCCTGCCCTGCTCGGCCTGATCCTGTTCGTGCTGCTGATCGCCGCGGCCTACGGGTTCAGCAAGGTGTTTAGCGGTCGCGGTGCCTACCTGCATGTCGGGGCGGTCATCGGGACGATCATGGTCGGCAACGTGTTCCGCATCATCATGCCGGCCCAACGCGCGCTGGTGGCGGCCATTGCCGAGAACCGCACGCCGGATCCGGCGCTGCCGGCCAAGGGCCTGTTGCGCTCGCGCCACAACAACTACTTCACCCTGCCGGTGCTGTTCATCATGATCAGCAACCATTTCCCGAGCACTTATGGCAGCCAGTACAACTGGTTAATCCTGGCTGGGATCGCCGTGGCGGCGGTGTTGGTGCGGCACTATTTCAATACCCGCCACGACAGCAACAAGTATGCCTGGACGCTGCCGGTCGGCGCTCTGGCGATGATCTGCCTGGCTTATGTCACGGGTCCCAAGCCCATGGCCACAGCGCCGGAAGTGGCCAAAACCCCTGGTGTGATCGAGTACCAACCGTTGCCGGAAACGGCGGTGGGCGGCGGCGCAAAACCGGCGACGGCAGCGGCAGCGGCCGCACCGGCATCGACGCCGGCCCAGACCGCCAATGCCCAAGGCCCTTCGTTCGAGAAGGTCCACAGCGTGATTCAGGAGCGCTGCTCGGTCTGTCATTCGGCCAAACCCACCAGCCCGTTGTTCAGCGCCGCGCCGGGCGGGGTGATGTTCGATACCCCGCAGCAGATCCAGCAACAAGCCGCGCGCATCCAGGCCCAGGCCGTGGCCACGCAGATCATGCCCCTGGGCAATATCACCCAGATGACCCAACAGGAACGCGACCTGATCGGCGCGTGGATCAGCCAGGGGGCGCGGACCAACTGAGTCCCGCCGACATCAAACCTGACATCACCCGCTACACGTAATACCGCTGACAGGCAGACCGGCACACGACCGGTCGCCCGTCAGCGCCTGCCTGCGCCTCAACAATAAAAACAAGAGGAAAGCACCAGATGAACCAGCCCCGCCATCACGCCCCAAATTCGCCACGAATGCGCCGTTGCAGGGCACTTGAGCCCATGAATGCAGGGCCGTATCCTGCGCGGCCGTTTGAGTCCGGTGCCGCGTAAAACCAACGGATCCTGACCGATACGCCAACTATTGCAGTGTTGGCAGATATCGGTTCCCGCTGAAGACACTTTTTCGATCGCTTCAAACCACTGAACAAGCCATTTTTCCGATTTATCCCGGTCTTGGCTCAGCTCTTGCTGTCAGCGCTTGTCACAAACAAAAAGCTGACCGAACGGATGTTTTTTCCGTAGAAAAAAAGCGCCACACCAGAGCGCTGATCTTAAAAAAATGCAGTACCACTTACCTTTGGGAGCAAACTGAATGAAACGTACGTCTACCCAGCTGATACTTGCAGGCTCTTTGCTGGCCGGGGGCCAGGCGATGGCCGATGACCTGCTGCAGTGGCAGAACAACAGTCTGAGCTACCTGTACGGCAAGGATTTCCAGATCAACCCGCGCATCCAGCAAACCGTGACCTTCGAGCACGCCGATGCCTGGAAATACGGCGACAACTTCTTCTTCCTCGACCGGATCTTCTACAACGGCCAGGACGACAGCAATTCCGGCCCGAACACCTACTACGGTGAGTTCAGCCCACGCCTGTCGTTCGGCAAAATCTTCGACCAGAAGCTGGAACTGGGTCCGATCAAAGATGTATTGCTGGCCATGACCTACGAGTTCGGGGAGGGCGACAACGAGTCGTACCTGATCGGTCCGGGCTTCGACCTGGCGATTCCCGGTTTCGATTACTTCCAGTTGAATTTCTACAACCGCCAGACCGAAGGTCCGCGCGCTGGCGACAATGTCTGGCAGATCACCCCGGTCTGGGCCTACACCATCCCGGTGGGCTCATCCGATATCCTGTTCGACGGTTTCATCGACTGGGTCGTGGATAACGACAGCAACGCCAAGGGCACCTACCACGCCAACCTGCACATCGTCCCGCAGATCAAATATGACCTGGGCAAGGCATTGAAGCTGGGCGCCAAGCAATTGTACGTGGGCGTGGAATACGACTACTGGAAGAACAAGTACGCGATCAAAGACAGCGAAGGCTTCAAGACCAATCAGAGCAATACCAGCTTCTTGCTGAAGTATCATTTCTGATCCACATCGATCCTCGATGCTCAGGAAATCTTGTGGGAGCGAGCCTGCTCGCGATGGCGGTGGATGCTACTGCATCACCCCGCCGTCACCCGCAAGAACCGGCTTAACTCCTCGCGCTGAGCCAACGCATCCTGGCGTCCCAGCTCGATCAGTTCACTGCAATAGCCCGCTTCGAACAGCAGATAACTCAGCACCCCGGCGCCGCTGGTCTTGGTCGCGCCCGGCCCGCGCAGGAACATGCGCAGCGCGCGGGGCAATTCCAGGCGATGGCGGGCGGCGATTTCGTCGATCGGCTGGCTCGGCGAAATCACCAACACCTCCACCGGCGCCGCGCCCAGCGCATGAGCCGGCACGTCATCGGGCAGCAGATGACTGAAGCCATTCAGACGCTCCAACAACTCGATGTCGCTTTCCAGGCTGTCAATGAACGTGCTGTTGAGCATGTGGCCACCGATCTGCGCCAGGGTTGGTTGCTGGCCGGTGTAACTGCGCTGCAACGGCTCTGGCGAACCAAGGCCACGCGGATTGCCGCTGACGCCGATGACCAGCACGCGATTGGCCCCCAGGTGCAGGGCCGGGCTGATGGGAGCCGATTGACGCACCGCGCCGTCGCCGAAATATTCCGGGCCGATCCTGACCGGCGCGAACAGCAGGGGGATCGCCGAACTGGCGAGCAGGTGTTCCACCGACAACTGGGCCGGCACGCCGATGCGCCGGTGCCGCAGCCAGGATTCGATGGTGCCGCGGCCCTGATAGAAGGTCACGGCCTGGCCGGACTCATAACCGAACGCAGTCACCGCCACGGCCCGCAGTTGCTGCTGCGCGATCGCCTGTTCGATGCCCGAGGCGTGGAATTGAGACTGGAGAAGTTCACGCAACGGGGAACTGTCGATCAGCGCCACTGGTAACCGGGCGCCCAGGCCCAGCAGGCTGTGGCTGATAAAACGTGTCGCCTGGGCAATCACGCCCCACCAGTCGCTGCGCATCACCTGATGGCTGCGCACCGCTTGCCAGAAGGCAGTCAGGCGCTCGATGGCCGTTTTGAAGTCCATCGCCCCGCTGGCCAGGCTGACCGCGTTGATTGCCCCGGCCGAGGTGCCGACAATCACCGGGAACGGGTTATCCGCCCCGTCCGGCAACAGTTCGGCAATCGCGGCCAATACCCCCACTTGATACGCTGCCCGAGCCCCGCCGCCGGAAAGAATCAAACCTGTCACCGGTTCAAGTGGGGTCATCGCAACGCTCCGTGTTCATTAAGTGGACTACAGGCTTAACCGCGTTTGTCATACAGCTTCGGCTCGCCCGGCGGACGACTCTTGAAGCGCCGGTGAGCCCAGAGGTATTGCTCGGGGCATCTGCTGACCGACTGCTCCACCCATCGATTGATACGGATGCAATCGGCCTCTTCGCTCTCCCCTGGAAAATCTTCCAGTGGCGTCTGGATCACCAACCGGTAACCCCTGCCATCAGCCAGGCGTTCCTGGATGAATGGCACCACCCGTGCCTTGCCCAGGCGAGCGAACTTGCTGGTGGCTGTGACCGTCGCGGCCTGGATGCCGAACAGTGGCACGAAGACGCTTTGCTTGGCGCCGTAGTCCTGGTCCGGCGCATACCAGATCGCCCGTCCCGCCCGTAGCAGCTTGAGCATGCCACGCACGTCGTCGCGTTCCACCGCCAGGGAATCAAGATTGTGCCGCTCGCGCCCGCGACGCTGGATGTAGTCAAACAGCGGGTTCTTGTGCTCGCGGTACATGCCGTCGATGGTGTGCTGCTGGCCGAGCAATGCCGCGCCGATTTCCAGCGTGGTGAAGTGCAGCGCCATCAGGATCACCCCTTTGCCCTCGCGCTGGGCCTGCTTGAGATGCTCCAGCCCTTCGACATGGGCCAGCTTCGCCAGGCGCGAGCGCGACCACCACCAACTCATGGCCATTTCGAAGAAGGCGATACCGGTGGAGGCAAAATTTTCCTTGAGCAGGCGCTTGCGCTCGGCCGCGGACTTTTCAGGAAAACACAGTTCCAGATTGCGCTGGGCGATGCGCCGTCTGTCGCCGGCCACACGATACATCAGCGCACCCAATACACGACCGGCGCGCAGCAGCAGCGGATAGGGCAGCTGAACGATCAGCCACAACAGCCCCAGACCGCACCACAGCAGCCAGAAACGCGGATGAAAAAATGCAGCTCGAAAACGCGGGCGATCCATTACAGCTTCCATAAAGACATGGGCCGCGCATTCTACATCGTTCGACCCGGCTTGCGGCCCGGGGACGATCTCGTTATAAGTCTCGGCACTTTTAGTGACAAGCCGTTGTACGCCGACCATGAGCCAAACCGAACCGCTAGACCAAGATCCCGTGTTCCAGCTGAAGGGCAGCATGCTCGCCATTACGGTGCTGGAGCTGGCCCGCAACGACCTGGAGAGCCTTGACCGGCAGTTGGCGGCAAAAGTCGCCCAGGCCCCGAATTTTTTCAGCAATGCCCCGTTGGTGCTGGCGCTGGACAAACTGCCGGCCGGCGAAGGTGCCGTGGATCTGCCGGGCCTGATGCGGGTTTGTCGCCAGCACGGCCTGCGCACCCTGGCGATCCGGGCCAGCCGTATCGAAGACATCGCCGCCGCCATCGCCGTGGACATTCCGGTGCTGCCGCCCTCGGGCGCCCGGGAACGGGTGCTGGAACTGAGCCCGGTCGAGACCAGGAAAAAGCCGGAAAAACCACCAGAACCGACCATCAAGCCGACCCGAGTCATCACGTCTCCGGTACGTGGCGGGCAGCAGATCTATGCCCAGGGTGGCGATCTGGTCGTGGTGTCCTCGGTCAGCCCGGGTGCGGAACTTCTGGCCGATGGCAACATCCATGTATACGGCCCGATGCGTGGCCGTGCCCTGGCCGGTGTCAAGGGCGATACGAAAGCCAGGATTTTCTGTCAGCAGTTGAGCGCTGAACTGGTCTCTATCGCCGGGCAGTACAAGGTTTCCGAGGATCTGCGTCGCGACCCGCTGTGGGGGGCCGGTGTCCAGGTCAGCCTGTCGGGCGACGTGTTGAACATCATTCGGCTTTAACGGATACTGCCGCATTTTCCAAGCATCTCTAAAACGTAGCGAAAACGGCTTAAACGACGTAGGAAAAAGGATAAGGCAGTGTTTACCGGAGGTAGACCCCGTCCCGCATCCGATTCCAGCCAAGCCTGTCCAATTGCAGCAGTTTCAAGAGATGTTTTTCAGGGGCTGAAAAAGTCCTTTTTCCTTAGGGGTGAAACACCTTGGCCAAGATTCTCGTGGTTACATCCGGCAAGGGTGGTGTGGGTAAGACCACCACCAGCGCCGCTATCGGTACCGGCCTCGCTCTGCGCGGCCACAAAACAGTCATCGTCGACTTCGACGTCGGCCTGCGTAACCTGGACCTGATCATGGGTTGCGAGCGTCGTGTGGTCTATGACTTCGTCAACGTGGTCAACGGTGAAGCGAACCTGCAGCAAGCCCTGATCAAGGACAAGCGCCTTGAAAATCTGTACGTGCTGGCCGCCAGCCAGACCCGCGACAAAGACGCGCTGACCCAGGAAGGCGTGGAAAAAGTGCTGATGCAGCTCAAGGAAGACTTTGAGTTCGTGGTGTGCGACTCCCCGGCCGGTATCGAGAAAGGTGCCCACCTGGCGATGTACTTCGCTGACGAAGCGATCGTCGTGACCAACCCGGAAGTCTCGTCGGTACGCGACTCCGATCGCATGCTCGGCCTGCTGGCGAGCAAATCCCGTCGCGCCGAGAACGGCGAAGAGCCGATCAAGGAACACCTGCTGCTGACCCGCTACAACCCGCAACGTGTCAGCGATGGCGAAATGCTGGGCGTCGAAGACGTCAAGGAAATCCTCGCTGTTACCCTGCTGGGTGTGATTCCTGAATCCCAAGCGGTACTCAAGGCCTCCAACTCGGGTGTGCCGGTGATTCTCGACGATCAGAGCGACGCCGGTCAGGCGTACAGCGATGCGGTCGATCGCCTGCTGGGCAAAACCGTAGAGCATCGATTCCTCGATGTAACGAAGAAAGGTTTCTTCGAGCGCCTGTTTGGAGGTAGGTAATGAATCTTTTTGACTTCTTTCGTGCCAACAAAAAGCCAAGTACCGCCTCGGTCGCGAAAGAGCGTCTACAGATCATCGTGGCGCACGAGCGCGGCCAGCGCAGTACCCCTGATTATCTGCCAGCCTTGCAGAAAGAACTGGTGGAAGTGATCCGCAAGTACGTCAACATCGGGTCCGATGATGTGCATGTGGCGCTGGAAAGCCAGGGCAGTTGCTCGATTCTGGAACTCAATATCACCCTGCCGGATCGCTGATCGATCCTGCAGGTGCCCACGGCGGCTCCGGGTCCCAAAGTCCTTCCCACAGGGTTAGGAAAAAGGGCCCGAGCCGCCGTTGGCGTTTGTTACGAGACTGTTTGAATGCCCCTGTCCAACATCCGCATCATCCATCAGGACGCCGCCGTCCTGGTGGTCGACAAGCCGACCCTGCTGCTGTCCGTGCCCGGCCGGGCCGACGACAACAAAGACTGCCTGATCACCCGCCTGCAGGAAAACGGCTATCCGGAAGCGCGAATCGTGCACCGGCTGGACTGGGAAACCTCTGGCATCATCCTGCTGGCCCGGGATCCGGACACCCATCGCGAACTGTCTCGGCAGTTTCATGACCGGGAAACCGAAAAGGCCTACACAGCATTGTGCTGGGGCCAACCGGAGCTGGACAGCGGCAGCATCGACCTGCCCCTGCGCTACGACCCGCCGACCAAACCGCGCCACGTGGTGGATCATGAGCAGGGCAAGCACGCCCTGACCTTCTGGCGCGTGCTGGAGCGTTGCGGCGACTGGTGCCGGGTCGAACTGACGCCGATTACCGGACGCTCGCACCAGTTGCGCGTGCACATGCTGTCCATTGGTCATCCGCTCCTGGGCGACGGCCTCTACGCCCATCCCCAGGCCCTCGCTGCGTGGCCACGGCTGTGCCTGCACGCCAGCATGCTCAGCTTCACGCACCCGCAAAGCGGCGAACGCCTGCGCTTCGAGTGCCCGGCGCCGTTCTGAGGCATCGCGTCGCCCCCATCGCGAGCAGGCTCGCTCCCACATTGGATTGCAGGCTTACACAAGTTTTGTGTTCACCCTGAGTCCCCTGTGGGAGCGAGCCTGCTCGCGAAGGGGACGGCACATTCAACGCGTATATCAATCACTGGCCACCCTCCTCATCGCCCCCCAATACGGTAAACTCCCGCGCATTGCTGTCTGGAGTTATTTATGCGCCAAGAGTTGAACCAAGGCCTGATCGACTTTCTCAAGGCCTCCCCCACCCCGTTCCACGCCACCGCCAGCCTTGCCCAACGTCTGGAGGCAGAGGGTTATCAGCGTCTTGACGAACGCGAGACCTGGGCCACCGAGGCCAACGGTCGTTACTACGTCACGCGCAACGACTCTTCAATCATCGCTTTCAAACTGGGGCGCAACTCACCGCTGCACGACGGCATCCGCCTGGTTGGCGCCCACACCGACAGCCCCTGCCTGCGGATCAAGCCCCAGCCGGAACTACAACGCCACGGGTTCTGGCAACTGGGCGTGGAAGTTTATGGCGGCGCGCTGCTGGCGCCGTGGTTTGACCGCGACTTGTCCCTGGCCGGGCGCGTGACCTTCCGCCGCGATGGCAAGGTCGAAAGCCAGCTGATCGATTTCAAGGCGCCGATCGCCACGATTCCGAACCTGGCCATCCACCTCAATCGCGAAGCCAACCAGGGCTGGGCGATCAACCCACAGAATGAGCTGCCACCGATTCTCGCCCAGTTCGCCGGTGATGAGCGCGTCGACTTCCGCGCCGTGCTCACCGATCAACTGGCCCGCGAACACGGCCTGAATGCGGACGTGGTGCTCGATTACGAGCTGAGTTTCTACGACACCCAAAGCGCCGCGCTCATCGGCCTGCATGGTGATTTCATTGCCGGCGCGCGCCTGGACAATCTGCTGTCGTGCTACGCCGGCCTGCAAGCCTTGTTGAACGCCGACACCGAAGAGACCTGCGTGCTGGTGTGCAACGACCACGAGGAAGTCGGCTCTTGCTCGGCCTGTGGCGCCGATGGTCCGATGCTGGAACAAACCCTGCGTCGTTTGCTGCCTGAAGGTGAAGAGTTCGTACGGACCATCCAGAAATCCCTGCTGGTTTCCGCAGACAACGCCCACGGCGTGCACCCCAACTACGCCGACAAACACGACGCCAACCACGGCCCGAAACTCAATGCCGGGCCCGTGATCAAGGTCAACACCAACCAGCGCTACGCCACCAACAGCGAAACCGCCGGGTTCTTCCGTCACCTGTGCATGGCCGAGGAAGTACCGGTGCAGAGCTTCGTGGTGCGCAGCGACATGGGCTGCGGCTCGACCATCGGCCCGATCACCGCCAGTCAGTTGGGTGTACGCACGGTGGACATCGGTTTGCCGACCTTCGCCATGCACTCGATCCGCGAGCTGTGCGGCAGTCATGACCTGGCGCACCTGGTGAAGGTGTTGAGCGCGTTTTATGCCTGTCGTGAGTTGCCATAGCTGCCGTTGCAGCTAACCCCTGTGGCGAGGGAGCTTGCTCCCGCTGGGCTGCGCAGCAGCCCCCTGCATGCAGGTTTGCCAGTGCTGCGCACTGGAGCGGGAGCAAGCACCCTCGCCACAATGATGTCCGCCTCAAGATTCGAGGTGGCCATGACATACATCATCACACCCCGGCAAAACCCCAACTAGACTGACCTTATCCCCTCCGACAAGGCCGTCGCCATGATTCCGATGTCTGCGTTCAATGCCATGCTGGTGCCCATCATCGCCGGCATGATTCTGCTGGCCATCGGCTTCAACTTCCGAGACAAGAACGTCGGGGTGTTTGCCATGTGGATCGGCATGTTGTTGATCCTCGCCACGGTGGTGTTCAGGATCCTGGCCAAACTCAACGAGTCGATCTGACCTCACCTCAGGCAGCCGACGGTTGTTCCGGCACGTCCACCCCCACGTGAATCGCATCGTGACGCCAGAACTCCAGGTCACAATCGATCAACCGCTGATACTGGTCATAATTGACCCGGGCAATCCGCAAGCCAGGGCTGCCAACCGAGACTTTCAACGCCGCCGCCGCTTCAGGCTGTAGCGAGGTCGGCACAATCTCGAACTTCACCCGGCCGTAGTGCAAGTCGTAATGACGGGCGTACAACTCGGTGATGGACTGATTGAGGTCGAATTCGAGGATGTCCGGGAAGTACTGCGGGTTCAGGTAGTGCTCGACATACAGCACCAGCCGCTCATCGATACGCCGCACGCGGCAGATCTGGATCACACTGGACAGTGCCGGCAATTGCAACCAGGCACACACTGCTGCCGAAGCCGGCTGCAGACGGGCCGAGATCACCTGAGTGGAAGGCACTCGCCCCTGGGCAGTCACCATGGCGTGGAAATGGCTGCGCTGCATCAGGTTATAGGCCAAGCGTGGCGGCGAGACAAACCAACCACGGCGCTCCTCGCGATAGATCTGCCCCTGGGCTTCGAGCTGTAACAGCGCTTCGCGCACAGTGATGCGTGTAGTGCCGAACAACTCACTGAGCTTGCGCTCGGCCGGCAACTTGCTACCGGGCGCCAGCAAGCCATGGTCGAGCTGCTCCTGCAGGACTTGCCCGATGGTTGTCACCGCTTTGGTTGTCTCGATGCGCATCAACGTTACCTATCTGGACTAGACCAGCACTCTTTCGGGGCGAAATCGATGGAACATCCATCCGTTTCTCATGCTTGCAAGCCTAGGCACTGCACATGACTGGTAGATGACAGAACCGCCGAACGGTTCATTGCCATCCCTGCAAGTTAGCGGCCAACTCCTTGCAGATCAGCCGCTTAACCATGGTCTACGCTTAGTTGGCAGCCACTTTGCCCCCGCCTGGCACATGCCGGCATCTCCTGCACCGACATCAAAATGTCACAGGGCTCGCCTACATTGGCTCAGGTATTGCTGACCTAGACCAACACAACCGCAATCGCAGCGTTGAAAACGCCCATAGGAGCTTCGGATGAAACAGTTTTTCCTGGCATCACTGTTAGGCTCGACCATTGCCATGTGCACTGTTGCCATGGCCGCTGACACCGATTTGAAAACACTGGAAGCCGCTGCGAAAGCGGAAGGCACCGTGAACAGCGTCGGCATGCCCGATGACTGGGCGAACTGGAAAGCCACCTGGGATGACCTGGCCAAAATCTATGGCTTGAAACACATCGACACCGACATGAGCTCGGCCCAGGAAATCGCCAAGTTCGCCGCCGAGAAAGACAACGCCAGCGCCGATATCGGTGACGTCGGCGCAGCTTTCGGCCCGATCGCGGTCAAGCAAGGCGTGGTTCAACCCTACAAACCGAGCACCTGGGAACAGGTTCCAGACTGGGCCAAGGACAAGGACGGCAACTGGGCCCTGGCCTACACCGGCACCATTGCTTTCATCGTCAACAAGAAGCTGTTGCACGGCTCCGAAGTGCCAACCAAATGGGCCGACCTGAAAACCGGCAAATACAAGGTTTCCATTGGTGACGTGAGCACCGCCGCCCAAGCCGCCAACGGTGTGCTGGCAGCGGCCCTGGCCAATGGCGGCAACGAGAAAAACGTTCAACCGGCCTTGTTGATGTTCGCCGAGATCGCCAAGCAAGGGCGTCTGTCCATGGCCAACCCGACCATCGCCACCATGGAAAAAGGTGAAGTCGAAGTCGGCGTGGTCTGGGACTTCAACGGCCTGAGCTACAAGGCCAAGATGGCCAACCCGGATGATTACGTCGTACTGATTCCATCCGACGGCTCGGTCATCTCCGGCTACACCACCATCATCAACAAATACGCCAAGCACCCGAACGCCGCCAAACTGGCTCGCGAGTACATCTTCAGCGATGCCGGCCAGATCAACCTGGCCAAGGGCAACGCCCGTCCGATCCGCGCCGAGCACCTGACCTTGCCTGAAGAGGTCAAGGCCAAGTTGCTGCCCAACGAACAGTACAAAGGCGTGACCCCGATCAAGGATGCGGATGCGTGGGAAAAAACCTCCAAGACACTGCCGCAGAAGTGGCAGGAAGAAGTGATCATCAATATGGAGTGAGGCAATAGCTCCCGCTCGGAAATCCACTGGAGATCCAATTGTGGGAGCGAGCACTGTGGGAGCAAAGCTTGCTCGCGATGAACGATGAAACGGTCTTGCAGTTGAACCGTGTCGCCTTCATCGCGAGCAAGCTCGGCTCCCACAGAAGCTGGCTTCCACATCAGGTCCCTGGTGAATCCGAGTTTCCTGGTATCTGTCCGGAGTCCCGCTACCCATGAAGCACAACGTCATCCTGGTGGTGCTCGACGGCCTCAACTACGAGGTCGCCCGGCATGCCATGGGGCATTTGCAGGCCTATGTCGGCGCAGGACGCGCGGCGCTCTACACACTGGAATGTGAACTGCCCGCCCTGTCCCGTCCGCTCTATGAATGCATTCTGACCGGCGTCGTGCCCCTCGACAGCGGGATCGTGCACAACAATGTCTCGCGCCTGTCGAACCAGCGCAGCATCTTCCACTACGCTACCGCAGGCGGTTTGAGTACGGCAGCCGCGGCCTATCACTGGGTCAGCGAGCTCTACAACGCTTCGCCGTTCGTGGCCGGTCGCGATCGTCATACCGACAACCCCGAGCTGCCGATTCAATACGGGCATTTCTACTGGAATGACCACTACCCCGACTCTCATCTGTTTGCCGACGCCGAACACCTGCGTCAGCGCTACCTGCCGAATTTTTTGCTGGTGCATCCCATGAACATCGACGATGCCGGCCACAAGCACGGCCTCGACACCCCGCAATACCGCAACAGCGCCCGCTCGGCCGACATCAACCTGGCGGTTTACCTGCAAGCCTGGCTCGACGCCGGATACCAGGTGCTGGTGACATCCGACCACGGCATGAACAACGACCGCTCCCACAACGGCCTGCTGGCTGAAGAACGGGAAGTGCCACTGTTTGTGCTGGGCAACGGCTTCAGCCTCAACCCCAACGCCGCACCCCGGCAGACTGAACTGTGCGGCACCATTTGCCAGTTGCTCGGCGTTGCCCACGACAAACCCTATTGCCAGGAGTTGCTCAAGTGAATGCCATGACGCGCGGCAAATGGCTGGCAGCGTTGTGCCTGGTGCCCTTCGCGATTTTCTTCATCGTGTTCCAGATCGCGCCGCTGCTTTGGGTGCTGGTCAACAGCCTGGAATCGGAAGAGTTCGGCTGGGGCCTGGCCAATTTCAGCAAGATTTTCAGTTCGAAGTTCTACCGCCAAGCGATCCAGCACAGCCTGGAAATCAGTTTCTGGTCCAGCGTGTTCGGCATCATCATCGCCGTGCTGGGCAGCTATTCCCTGCGTCGGGTCGATTCGCGCCTGCGCAACTTCGTCAACGCCTTCGCCAACATGACCAGCAACTTCGCCGGCGTGCCCCTGGCCTTCGCCTTCATCATTTTGCTGGGGTTCAACGGCAGCATCACGATCATGCTCAAACAGGCGGGGATCATTGAAGATTTCAACCTGTACTCGAAAACCGGGCTGATCATCCTCTACACCTACTTCCAGATTCCCCTGGGCGTACTGCTGCTCTACCCGGCCTTCGACGCGCTGCGCGAGGACTGGCGCGAATCCGCTGCGCTGCTGGGCGCCAACGGCTGGCAGTTCTGGCGGCACATCGGCTTGCCGGTGCTGACCCCGGCGCTGCTGGGCACGTTCGTGATCCTGCTGGCCAATGCGCTCGGTGCCTACGCCACGGTGTATGCGCTAACCACCGGTAACTTCAACGTCCTGCCGATTCGCATCGCCGCCATGGTCTCCGGGGACATTTCCCTCGACCCGAACATGGCCAGCGCCCTGGCCGTGGTGCTGGTGGCGCTGATGACCCTGGTGACCGTCGTCCATCAGTTGCTGCTCAAGAGGAGCTACCATGTCTCGCGCTGAATCGAGCTCTACCGGGCTCTATCATCGGCTGGTGGTGTATTTGCTGTTCGCCATCCTGCTGTTGCCCCTGGCCGGCACGCTGATCTACTCCATCGCCAGCAGTTGGTCGGCCACCGTGCTGCCCAGCGGTTTCACCTTCAAGTGGTACGTGCAGTTGTGGAGCGATCCGCGTTTTCTCAACGCCTTCGGTCAATCGCTGATCGTCTGCGTCGGGGCGCTGGTGCTGTCCGTGGTACTGATCCTGCCCCTGCTGTTTGTGGTGCATTACCACTTTCCAAAGCTCGACGCACTGATGAACATCCTCATCCTGCTGCCCTTCGCGGTGCCGCCGGTAGTGTCTTCAGTGGGGCTGTTGCAACTCTACGGTTCCGGGCCGCTGGCGATGGTGGGCACGCCGTGGATCCTGATCGGTTGCTACTTCACCGTTGCCCTGCCATTCATGTATCGGGCGATCACCAACAACCTGCAAGCCATCAACCTGCGCGACCTCATGGACGCCGCCCAACTGCTAGGCGCCAGCACGTTCCAGGCGGCTTTGCTGGTGGTACTGCCGAACTTGCGCAAGGGCTTGATGGTGGCGTTGCTGCTGTCTTTCTCGTTTCTGTTCGGTGAGTTCGTGTTTGCCAACATTCTCGTCGGCACTCGCTATGAAACCCTGCAGGTGTACCTGAACAACATGCGCAACAGCAGCGGCCACTTCACCAGTGCGCTGGTGATTTCCTACTTCTTCTTCGTACTGGTCCTGACCTGGGCGGCCAACATCTTGAACAAGGACAAAAGCCAATGAGCTACGTCAGCGTCCAACACCTGCAAAAAAGCTATGCCGGCACACCGGTGTTCAGCGACATCAATTGCGAAATCCACAAGGGCGAGTTCGTCACCCTCCTCGGCCCTTCCGGCTGCGGCAAGTCCACACTGCTGCGCTGCATTGCCGGCCTGACCGCGGTGGATGCCGGACAGATCCTTCTGGACGGACAGGACATCGTCCCGCTGAGCCCGCAGAAACGCGGGATCGGCATGGTGTTCCAGAGCTACGCCTTGTTTCCCAACATGACCGTGGAACAGAACGTCGCCTTCGGCCTGCGCATGCAAAAGGTTGCGACCGAGGACAGCCGCCAACGGGTACTGGAGATTTTGCGGCTGGTGGAGCTGCACGACTTCGCCGCTCGCTACCCCCATCAACTTTCCGGCGGCCAATGCCAGCGCGTGGCCCTGGCCCGCTCCCTGGTGACCCGCCCGCGCCTGTTGCTGCTGGACGAGCCGCTGTCGGCCCTGGATGCACGGATTCGCAAACATTTGCGCGAGCAGATCCGACAGATACAACGCGAACTGGGCCTGACCACGATCTTCGTCACACACGATCAGGAAGAAGCGCTGACCATGTCCGACCGGATTTTCCTGATGAACCAGGGAAAGATCGTACAAAGCGGCGATGCCGAAACCCTTTACACTGCGCCGGTCGATGTCTTTGCCGCCGGCTTCATCGGCAACTACAACCTGCTGGACGCCGACAGCGCCAGCAAACTGCTGCAACGGCCAGTGACCGGTCGCATCGCCATTCGCCCGGAGGCCATTGAACTGAGCCGCAGCGGCGAGCCCGATGCACTGATCCGCAGCCACAGCCTGCTGGGCAACGTGATCCGCTACCGGGTCGAGGCTCGCGGCGTAGAGCTGGTGGTCGACGTGCTCAATCGTTCCGCCGCCGATTTGCACCCCGATGGCACACGACTGTCACTTTCCATCGATTCGACGGCGCTGTGTGAGGTAGCCTGATGGCTTTATTGATTTTGAAGTTGATTCTGAAAAGGGAAACGCGCTGATGGCCCTGGCAATTTTTGATCTGGACGAAACCCTGATCCACGGCGATTGCGCCACCCTCTGGAGCGAGCAGATGGGGCGCCTGGGCTGGGTCGATCCAGAGTCGTTCATGCGTCGCAACAATGAGCTGATGGACGCCTACAGCCACGGCAAGCTGCGCATGGAAGAATACATGGACTTCAGCCTGGAACCGATGATCGGCCGCACCCCGGAAGAAATCGAACACCTGGTGACGCCGTGGGTGGAAGACTTCATCGAACCGATCATCTTCAGCGACGCCACCAAAACCATCGCCGAACACCGCAAGGCCGGTGACCGGATCCTGGTGATCTCCGCCTCCGGCACGCACCTGGTCAAGCCGATTGCCGAACGCCTGGGCATCGATGAGATCCTGGCGATTGAGCTTGAGGTGAGTCATGGGGTGTACAGCGGCAAGACCGTCGGCACCCTGACCTATCGCGAAGGCAAGATCGCACGGCTTCTGGACTGGCTGGATGCCGAGGAGGAAAACCTTGAGGGCGCGAGTTTCTATTCCGACTCGCGCAACGACCTGCCGCTGCTACAGCGGGTGGATTACCCCCATGTGGTAAACCCGGATGCGGTGTTGAAGGCCCATGCCGAATCGGCCGGGTGGCCAATCCATACTTGGAAATGAACACTGAGCAGTCCCAGGAAGAACACCCAGGCTTTTGTGGCGAGGGAGCTTGCTCCCGCTCGGCTGCGCAGCAGTCGTAACGCCGGTTGACGCGATCTGCCTGGGCAATTGCGTCGTCTCGATTGGGGCGGCTACGCCACCCAGCGGGAGCGAGCTCCCTCGCCACGGGGAAGTAGGTGTGTCGGTAACCCCTGGCAGTCAGCCTAGCCCAGCAACAGCCACAGGCTCCAGCCGAGCAACAACACACCGCAGATACGACTGAGCCAGAGTCCCTGCGGCAGGTTCTTCTCCAGCAGGATGAAGGCACCGATCACTGCCACCCAGAGCAGGTTCATCACGCCGACCACGAACAGCAGGCCCATCAGGGCCCAGCAGCAGCCCAGGCAGTAAGCGCCATGGGCCAGTCCCATGCGCCAGCCGCCGAGCACGCCGGGGCGCCAGTAGCCGAGAAGAAAATGCAGTGGCCCGCGACAATGCTCAAGGCAGACCGCCTTGCTTGGCGACCACTGATAGATGCCTGCGACCAGCAGCAGGCCAGCGCCCAGCGCGGTACTGCTGCTGCGCATCCCCGGACTGAGCAAGGCCAGCCGCTCGAGCGCCCATTGCAGCGCCGTGGCGCCCAGGGCGAAACCAACCCAGACCAGGCCATAGGCGCTGCAGAACAGCAGCAGGGCCAGGTGTCGCTGCGGTGCCGGCATGCGCTTGCGCAGCATCTGCTGGTAGATCAGCAGCATGGGCAAGGCGCTGGGCAACATCATGCCGATCATCATCACTGCCCACATGGCGAACATCAGCAGCGCATCGCCCAGGCTCCAGGGCATAAGCATACCGGCCATTGCCGCATCGGCCATGCCGCCCGGCGCACTCATGTCACGGGCCATCTGCAGCAGTATCAGCCAGGCCAAGGCGGTCAGCGCGAGCAGACAGAGCAGGAACAACAACTGCTCGCCTGTCAGTCGCTTGCTCTGCGCCGCCGCCTGGGGTTCTGCCATCTTTACGGCTCTATGCCATGACCGGTGAAATGCACGTGGGCGAGGTGGCTATGGCTGTCCTGGGATTGAAGCTTGAGCGCTGAATGCGTCTGGTAGCTGCCGCTGGCCACTTCAGCCTCAAGGAACTCGAAGCCGTTGGGCAGGGACAGGCGGACTCGATGAGGTGAACCGTCGATCGGGCTGCGGATCGGCTCGCCGCTGGCCTGCAATACGCCGGGAATGTCCAGGTGCGCCAAACGCTGATCGACATCGATGGACAGGGTGATGGGCACGAACTGCGGTTCGAACATTTCACTCATGGTGCTGCTGAACACCTGAAACACGTTGGCCCCGGGGTCGCTCTCCAGACCAGAGAGGATGGTCAGCAGGGCTTGGCGTTGCGCCTCGTCGGCGCGTTCATCGATGAACACCTGACAACTGCCGTTGCCCTCATGGATGGCGCCCGGCCAAGCGAAGGTGGCGGCCCAACACAAGCCTCCCAGTGCCACTTGATTGAAATACCCGCGTTCCACTCGCATCGACGCCACCGCGTGGCAGTGGCCATGGGTCGGTGGCGCATCGAATTGACAGGGACAGCCCCAATTGCAGTTGCAGGCAATGAATTCGACGCCCTGCATGCGCCATTCGGCGATGGTCATGATCAACCTCTTCACCTGGCGGGTGAAATGAAAGCTGCGGTTACCCCCATCCCTCCATTAGTTAACGCTAGCAGGGTGCGCGCATCGGCTATGGGCTGCCGACCAAAGGTCGGTTTGCCTGGGTTCGCCGCCAGGTGAATCTTGCTGGTATTGCCGACTCGACCTTTCCCTACCCCTCATCCCTGCCATTGGCCGCACCTGCTCTGTGCTGGTGAGGCTGCGAAACGGCAGTAGGCTAGAGCTAGAGGCCGCAAAACACCTGCATCGCATTCAGGGCCGTATCATCCCCACTGCCCTGATCGGGCTCCACCTTGGTCTGGAATCCCCTCACCTTCTTGGCACCGAGGCCATCGAGGCAACTGTAGAATCCGGTCCATTCTCCCCACGCCGCTGGCGGATCACCTACCAGGGTTTGCGACCCACAACTCATCTTGATATTGCCGGCGGCAGTATCGTCCTTCGACCCCTTTTCCTTGTCCCGCCCCTGAAGCCGCTCCACCTGAATGGCAAACGCGATGACGGGATGCTCACGACAAATATAGTCATCGCCCCAACTGCCCCACTTCCCCTCAAGGCTTCGGATGTAAGTTTTCGTTCCGTTGACCCCACTTTTGCATATAAGCTGAACCGCATTCAGTGCGCTGTCGTCGCCGCTGCCTTGATAGGGTTCACTTTTGAGTCGAAACCCCCAGACATATTGCCCTTGGGGGCAGTATGCCGCCGTCCCCCAATCTCCCCATGGTCCTTGTTCTGATGTGTCTGAAGGCACTTGCCCTCGGGCGGCCTCAACGACGATCAACGAAAGTGCACAAACCAGCACGTGTAGGGCGATTTGATCTGACATGGCAGCGCCCTACTTAAACCTGAAAAAGGTATTTGCCAGATCCAGAATTACTTTTTCGTCTTGCCTGTCCATATCGCCGTCGCCATCAATGTCGGTTTTGACATTAACGTCAACATCCTCCAGGGTCAGGCGGAGTTCTTTCGTAGCCATCACAACACCTCTTCTGGTAGTGGACACTTATCTATTACTCTCGAAATTCACTCTAGGGCGCCTTTAGATGCGGTGTCTACTGTCAGACTTTACAGGTCGCTCAAGCTAACCGACAGATGGCGCTATTTCTTCCTTTGACCTGTTATTTCTAACAGTAGACGCATGGCTGTATCCGCAGGTTAATAACTCCACGTTCTGTTTTGACTCGACAGTCACCCCACGACGGGAGCCCTCATGAGCAAGTACTTTGAACAGTGGAACTTTACCCACGCCAGCATAAAGGCACTCACGGCCCTCGCGCTCGCCGTATTATTTGGTTGCGCCACTCAACTGCCGTCGCCACCGCCCGACATTCAGTCTTCCAGTAGTTATGAGCGTTCCGGTGAGGAAACAGCTCAAAAACTGACCACGGCTTATCACAATACCGCCGCCAACTGCGGCACGCCCACCACGCCAGCCTTTCTCTGCTCAGGGGTAACGCTACGCATCACTAAAACCAGCAATAATTACGATCCATGGGATCATAGCGACTTCTCAAGAAAAACCGACGCAGTCTCATTTTCTTATTTGAGAGCCGATACAAAGTTTGTTCGCACTCCATGGTATGGGCTCAATGGTTTGATTTTTTATCCTTATTTAAATGCCCCTTCCGGAAAAATAAAACCCGAAGTGATCTGCTTCTTCCCTCTCGACGGTGATACGTTTTATCGCGATGCCGCTGGGCAGTATGGATGCAGAGACAGTATCGTGCCTCCGCGAGTATTTGCTGATAGCACGCCTTGTCGAGAGCAAAACATTACCACCGCGGAACAATGGGTGGCTCATTATCGAAAGGTCTCTCAATATAGAACCGCGCACTCCTGCGCCTTTATGGTAACGAGCAGCCTGGATGCAGAGGCGGTCCAAGGCTTCAACCAAGCCATTCGGGTTCGTTCATTGATCCCCACTGAGGCTTTTGCCGATCACAACGAGCTGCGCATCAAAGCCTGGCCTGAAAATCAGCCCGGCGTATTGCCGATTCAGGCCTTCTTCTACATCGATACAGGGCTGGCGAATGCCCGAATCGACCAACAGAAATATTACGACCGCACCGGGGGCATGGTGGTCCCCATCATTCGTTTGACCTTACCCAGCACCGCGTCTGCAGATGCCACGTTTGTCTATAACGCCGCGGACCAGGCTGTCCTTCCCATCACCCCGGGGAAACTCAAACCCAAGGTTCCCAAAGCTTATAACGCAGCGGGCGACCACCTGAAAATGAGCGATATCTATACCGACGCTCATGTGGATGTTGAAATACCTCACTACACCGGTATGCATGGAACCGATACCATCCGGGCGCGCTGGCAGGGTCGGGTCAACTACAACAGTCCAATTATCCCCGTCGGTGATCCCCCCGGAAAAAGACTGATCTCAATTCCTCGTCTGGAAGTTGTCGACAATATCGGTCGCTCTGTCGAGGTCGGCTATTCCGTCAAGGAAAAAGGGGTTGGTGAGACGATAGAGTCAGACAGGCTGACACTGCATATCGATCCGCAAGCAGTTCATCCATTACCCGCCCCCAGTTACTCGGCTTCCAAAGTGACCGTGAACTATGGCGGCCAGACTGGTTATACCGTCAGGGCCCGATGGGTGGGTGTGACAACGCGCGACACTGAAACACAGGATGTGACCACCGGCCAGGCCAATGTATTTAATATCCCCAGTGCCTGGATAAG
>NZ_JAKUDH010000025.1:0-88164 GCF_031570495.1 Pseudomonas sp. JL2 | reverse complement strand
TAAAGCTGTGCTTTTCAGACAGATACTCAGCGATGAACATCACTTTGAGGCCCATAGGTTTCAGCTCTCTCCAGGGCATGGTCAGATCCTCGCGAAATCGACCCTGCCAGTTAAAAACTGTTACCTATGTGCGTGAACTGATTTGTAACCCATGTGGGTGAGTCATACCCATAAAGCGTTTTGCTTACTTTTGCGCTTCTCAAAAGTGAGCCGCTGTAAGAGCGGAACCGTCAGCAGCCGTTACCTAAATAACGGATATACATACAAAAATACCTGCGCCCCACAATCCGTCATCCCAAGGCTACGGAGCCTTGCACCATTGCCTACAACTACGCCGGAATCCGCCGGCTTGTGCGCCTGGGGCCTGGGCTCTAACGTTTGCAGGCGCTGTCAGTTCAGCGATCGTGTTTAGCAGCCCGGACAATCCTAGACGTACGCTCCCACATGCGTGAGCAGGTTTCAGTGCCTGTACATTTATGTCATGGCGGTTGTGCGTGGGAGACCTACGGGTCTGCCGGGTTCTAGGGTCCCGGTCTGCTAACCCGCGTACAGCTGCCACCCTTCTCGTTTAGCAGCGATAGCTGGCGGCTCCACTACCCTAGGAGCGTCAACCATGTACAAGGTCACACCCAACCCACCAGCACCAGAAACCGACCCCAGGAAAATCCAGGAAGCCACCGATCGCGCGCTCGACTTCTACCTGAACCCCAAACAGACCAGCCCCGAAGACGAACAGCCACCGGGCCAGCTCTTCAAGGTAGTGGATGGCATCGACACCGAAAGCCTGCTCGCCAACCTCAGCGAAACCCTGGCTTCAGCCGATGCAATGGTCAGCGACCTGGCATTCGACCTGAAAGGCTCACGGCGCCATATCGCCCTTGGCATTCAGCAACTGATCGAGTTGAGTGGCTTGTTGGCGAGTCGAGTGCTGGATAAGGTCAATACACAACCCTGACCGCACCACGGGCAGTACTCACATACTCAAACAGCCCCCAACAAAAAGCCCCGCTTCCTTTCAGAAGCGGGGCTTTTTGCGTATCAGGCCAGTTGAGGCTGTGCGCTCATGGGCTGAAGCGGCAGTAGCGGTGCGTGAGGATCGGCCTTGACCGATGCACGCCACGCCGCCAGCCATTCGGTATGCCCCTCGCTCCAGACCTGCTCATGCAGGCGGGACAGGGCCACCGGGTCGCTCAGCAGCGCCAGTCGCTCGCTGTTGTTCAGGCCCGCCGGACCAACCTTGAGGGCATGACGAACCCGTTCGATCCGCAGCCATTCGATCGGCTCGGCCTGGCCGTGACGCGAGGTGGCCAGCGCAAAGGCCAGGGCGTTCTGTTGCGGATCGACCACTGCGCGGATGAAACCGTCGTTCAGCGCATGCCAACGGTTTTCATGAGTGTACTGGTCAGTCGACAGCAGTTCCTGTGGCGGTGCGTATTCCTCGGGGATCAGGAACAAGCTTTCATCCCGGGACTTCAAGCCAAGGCCCACTCGGCTGGAGATCACCGACACCGGGATCGACAGCATCAGCGAACCGACGATCGGCACCAACCACCACAAAAAGCTCGGGTTCAGCCAGATCACCAGCAAGGCCCAGAAGAAGCCCAGCAGGGTTTGCGGGCCGTGGCGCTTGACGGCTTCGCTCCAGGGCGTGGAGTCGTCGTCACGTTTGGGCGAGTTCCAGGTAGCGGCCCAACCCAGGAAGGCGGCGAGCACGAAGCGGGTGTGGAAAATCATCCGCACCGGCGCCAGCAGCATGGAGAACAACATCTCCAGCAGCATCGACATCGTTACTTTGAACTTGCCACCAAACTCTTTCGCGCCCTTGGCCCAGATCAGGATGATGCTCAGCAGCTTGGGCAGGAACAGCAACACGATGGTGGTGGAGAACAGCGCGATGGCTTTTTCCGGATGCCACTGCGGCCACAACGGGTACAACTGGCGTGGCTCGAGGAAATATTGCGGTTCCATCAGCGTGTTCACCGCCAGCAGCGCGGTGGATAGCACCAGGAAGAAGAACCACAGCGGTGCCGACAGATAGGACATCACGCCGGTCAGGAATACCGCGCGATGCACCGGATGCATGCCCTTGACCAGAAACAGCCGGAAGTTCATCAGGTTACCGTGGCACCAGCGACGGTCACGCTTGAGTTCGTCCAGCAGGTTCGGCGGCAACTCTTCATAGCTGCCCGGCAAGTCATAGGCAATCCAGACGCCCCAGCCGGCACGGCGCATCAGCGCTGCTTCAACGAAGTCGTGGGACAGGATGGCCCCGGCGAACGCCCCTTTACCAGGCAACGGCGCCAGGGCGCAGTGCTCGATGAACGGCTTCATGCGGATGATCGCGTTGTGACCCCAGTAGTGGGATTCCCCCAACTGCCAGAAGTGCAGGCCGGCGGTGAACAGCGGACCGTACACCCGAGTGGCGAATTGCTGCATGCGCGCATACAGCGTGTCCATGCCCGAGGCGCGTGGCGCGGTCTGGATGATGCCTGCATCCGGCGTGGCTTCCATCAAGCGCACCAGGCTGGTCAGGCACTCGCCGCTCATCACGCTGTCGGCGTCGAGCACGACCATGTACTTGTAGTCACTGCCCCAGCGACGGCAAAAGTCGTCGAGGTTACCGCTCTTGCGCTTGACGCGACGACGACGGCGGCGATAGAAAATCTTGCCAAAGCCCCCGGCTTCACGGCAGACGTCCAGCCAGGCTTGCTGCTCGGCGACACAGATATCGGTTTCGTTACTGTCGCTGAGTACGAAGAAGTCGAAACGATCCAGGTCCCCGGTGGCCGCAACCGACTCGAACGTGGCGCGCAAACCGGCGAACACTCGCGGCACGTCCTCGTTGCAGATCGGCATCACCAGCGCGGTGCGGGCGTCCTTGGGAATTGGCTCGTTGCCGGCACTGGCACCGGAGATGCGGTACTTGTCGTGACCGGTGAGCAGCTCGAGAAACCCCATCAGCGCCGTCCAGAAACCGGCCGATACCCAGCAGAACAGGATCCCGAACAGAATCAGGATGCTGGTCTGCAAAGCATAGGGCAGCACCTGGGTAGCGGTCTGCAACAGCGGCTGGTGCAGGACTTCGTCCAGGTCCACCAACGACCAGCCCTGGTACGGCATGATGCCCTTCATGTACCAGCCGGCGACGATGGTCTGGCCGAGCATCAGGATCAGCAGGATATAGCGACGGATCGAACCCACGGTGCGCCAGCGTGCGTGTGGCAGCACGCGCTCGTCCTTGGGTGGCTTCGGCGGGTTGGTGCGACCTGTCAGGCGACGCCAGGCGCGCACCAGGATATTGGTGCGCCACGGCTCCGGTACCACCTTGGTCCGACGAATCGGCGGCGTGGCTTTGAGACAGACACGCCCGCTGGCGTCGAGCGCCAGCATTTCGGCGTCTTCGAGTTCTTCGGCGGTGCTCAGGGTCAGCCGACGACCCACCGAGGCTTGCGCCGCCTCGGTGGGTGCATCGAAGGTCGACGACGAAAGGCGCTCGTGCAACTCGCTGAAAGACTTGCAGCCCGCCAGCTCGGCACGCTGCGCATCGGTCATGGGCAAATGGGCCAGATACTCGCTGAGCGTCTCTGGCTGTACTGGAGTATTACTCATCGGCTGGCAACTGATAGCTCCAGGTCTCGGTCAGGACTTGTTCAGTCGGTTCCGGTTCCTGCGGGGTTGGGGTCGACTCAGCGGCAGTGGACGCGTTGTCGGCCTTGGCTTCTTTTTCCTGCTCTTTTTCTTGCGCGGTTTCCTTATCGCTCTGCTGCCTGGCGACCTTGTCAGCCTTGGCAAGGGTCGTGGTCACCGCATGGGACGCGGCCGGCGCTTCAACCGGAACCAGCGGACGGACCAGCGCGGCGCGCAATTCAGTGGACTGTTTCGGGTCTTTGATCTTCAGTCGCAGGGTCAGGCGCCAGCCCTTGGTTTCAGGGTTGTAACGCACATTATTCTCGACGATCTCGCCGTTTTCGCCGACGCTCACCTGACTACGCACTTCGGCGTCTTCCGGCAGGGCTTGCAGGGAAGGACCTTCGAAGTCCACCAGATAAGCCACGCTGCCGTCCGGCTGACGGATCAGGTTGGACTGCTTCACGTCACCGGTCGAACGCAGGGTCTGCTTGACCCAGGCGCTGTCCGGCGAATGCAGGTTGGCTTCGTCGAGGGTCCAGTGCAGGCGATAGGCGAAGTCCAGCGGCTGACCTGGCTCAGGCAGCTTTTCCGGGCTCCAGAACGCCACGATGTTGTCGTTGGTTTCGTCAGCGGTCGGAATTTCAACCAGATCGACGGAACCCTTGCCCCAATCGCCTTTCGGTTCGATCCAGGCACTTGGACGCTTGTCGTAGCGGTCATCGAGGTCTTCGTAGTGGCTGAAGTCACGACCGCGTTGCAGCAGGCCGAAACCACGCGGGTTTTCTACCGAGAAGTTACTCACGGCCAGGTGTTTCGGGTTGTTCAACGGGCGCCAGATCCACTCGCCGTTGCCGGCATGGATCGACAAGCCGCTGGAGTCGTGCAGCTCTCGACGGTAGTTCAGGATCTTGGACGGCTGGTTGGCGCCGAACAGGAACATGCTGGTCAACGGAGCAATGCCCAGCTTGGTGACGCGATCTCGCAGGAACACGCGCGACTTCACGTCGACGACGGTGTCGGTGCCCGGACGCAGGATCATGCGATAGGCACCGGTAGCCCGTGGCGAATCCAGCAGGGCGAAGATCACCAGGTGCTTATCGGTCGGCTTCGGACGCTGGATCCAGAACTCGCGAAAGCGCGGGAATTCCTCACCCGATGGCAGGGCGGTATCGATGGCCAGGCCACGGGCGGACAAGCCATAAACCTGACCCTTGCCGATGACGCGGAAGTAGCTCGCGCCCAGCATGGTCATGATTTCGTCTTGCTTGTCGGCCTTGTTGATCGGGTACAGCACGCGAAAACCCGCGTAGCCCAGTTTCTCCGTGGACTTGGGATCGAACTTGACGTCACCGAAATCGAAGCGCGTCGGGTCATACTTGATTTCATCGACGGTGGTCGCGGTGATCTCGTTGATCTTCACCGGCGTGTCGAAATGCATGCCCTGGTGATAGAAGGACAGCCTGAACGGCGTCTTCTGATCGGCCCACTCGGCTTTTTCGGTGCGGAAACGGATTTTTTGATAGTCAGCGAATTTCATTTCGCGGAATTCGTTCGGCAGATTGCTGCGCGGGGCTTCGAATTTTTGCCCGGCCAGTTCTTGAGCCTTCGCCGATACATCATCCAGGCTGAATGCCCACAGTTGGCCCGCGCCAAACAGGCACAGCAGGGCCGAGCCCGCTACCAGAGCGTTTCTAAACCGTTTGGCAGTCATTTTTGGTGCATTACAGGGACTAACAATCACGAGCAACCCTCGCCGAAAACAGATCAAAAAACCAACGGCCAGATAAAGTATCTGCACGGTATCGGCACTGAAAAACCGCACCTGCAGGCCACTCTTGCCAAGTTGGCGAGCATTGTTCCGACTCCGATGGGACAAAATGATTCCCCAAACGGCCCAGGACAAGTCTCTACCTAAGTCAAATGGACCAGCGAACGCTGGTCCCCCGTAGCGCGCGATTATCTAGTAGCCCGCGTGACAACGCATCAGGGGTAACAAAGTATTTATCGAGAAAACTCCCTGTTTTGCCTCGAAACAGGACCGAAAAGATGTTTCAAACACTTTCAGACCTGTAACAGGAAGGTTACCGGGCCGTCGTTAACCAGATGCACCTGCATGTCGGCGCCGAATCTACCTGATGCCACAGTGCCATGCACCTGTTTCGCTTGGGTGAGCAGATAGTCAAAGAGTTCCTCGCCCAAGGCCGGAGGTGCGGCCGTCGAAAAGCTCGGGCGTAATCCGCTTTTGGTGTCCGCCGCCAGGGTGAACTGCGACACCAACAGCAAGCCACCACCGACATCTGCCAAGGACAGGTTCATCTTGCCATCAGCGTCGCTGAACACCCTGTAGTTCAGCAGCTTGTGCAGCAGCTTGTCGGCGCTGGCCCGGGTGTCCTCGGGCTCGACCGCTACCAGGACCAGCAGGCCTTGGTCCACCGCGCCAACGACTTCCCCAGCGACCTCGACCCGGGCGCCGCGGACCCGTTGCAACAGCCCCTTCATGCTTCTTCGGGCGGCAGGTCGAGCAGGCGCCGGGCCATTTGGGCGGCGGCGCGCACCAGCGCGTCGGTAATACCCGGCTCAGAAGCGGCGTGACCGGCGTCGCGGATCACCTGCAGTTCGCTGTTGGGCCAGTTCTGGTGCAGTTCCCAGGCATTGTCCAGCGGGCAGATCACGTCGTAGCGGCCGTGCACGATGACGCCCGGCAGATGGGCGATCTTGCCCATGTCACGGATCAACTGGTTGGGTTCGAGAAAAGCGTTGTTGGTGAAGTAATGACACTCGATCCGGGCAATCGACAACGCCCGCTGCGGCTCGGAGAAGCGATCGACCACCAGCGGGTTCGGACGCAGGGTCGCCGTGCGGCCTTCCCAGGTCGACCAGGCCTTGGCCGCGTGCATCTGGGCGATCTGGTCATTGCCTGTCAGGCGTTTGTGAAAGGCGCCGAGCAGGTCGTCGCGCTCGTCCAGGGGGATCGGCGCGATGTAGTCCTGCCAGTAATCGGGGAACAGGCGACTGGCGCCGGCCTGGTAGAACCACTCGATTTCCTGCGGACGGCAGAGAAAGATCCCACGCAGAATCAGGCCATGTACCCGCTCGGGATGGGTCTGGGCGTAAGCCAAGGCCAGGGTCGAGCCCCAAGAGCCGCCAAACAGCACCCATTTTTCGATGCCCAGATGTTTGCGGATGCGCTCCAGGTCTTCGACCAGATCCCAAGTGGTGTTGTTTTCAAGGCTGGCATGAGGGGTGGAGCGGCCACAGCCGCGCTGGTCGAAGGTAACGATGCGGTACAGGTTCGGATCGAAGTAGCGACGGCTCTGGGCATCGCAACCGGCACCCGGGCCACCGTGAATGAACACCACAGGCAGGCCTTCCGGGGAACCGCTTTCATCGACATAGAGCGTGTGGGTGTCATCGACAGCCAGATCGTGCCGGGCATGAGGTTTGATCTGCGGGTACAAAGTCTGCATTGCGCGCTCCGTAAGGGGTCGAGTCATCCCTGGGGGGACTTCTATTTAATCTGCCGTCCGGCATCATAAACCCGAATTACCCGAATGAGCATGTCCCCTGCGCAGTCAAAGCGTGTCAGCCAGATACGCAAGCAGTGTGCGATACATCTGATCGACCTCCGGCACTTGGCCCCGGCCACGTAAACAGCCGTGAACCAATCCTCCCCCGACATACAGCACAGCATCCACACCTGCGCTGTTCAGCCGCTCGCTGTAAAGGACACCATCGTCGCGCAACGGGTCCCATTGCGCCACGACGACCAGCGCTGGCGGCAGGCCGCTCAGGTCATCGGCGAGCAACGGCATGGCGAGGGAAGACGGTTGAGCGTCGCTCAGATAGAGGGCGTGATAACTGTCCAGATCGCTGCTGCTCAACAGTGGCGCATCGGCACATTCGCGCCGCGAGGGCAGATGGGCCGGGCCACCGAGGGCGGGATAAATCAGCACCTGACCCCGTGGCAGCGCTTGCCCGGCATCGCGCAAGGCCAGGCATAACGCGGCGGCGAGATTGCCTCCGGCGCTGTCACCGGCCACCAGCCGACGGCGAGGGTCGATGGTAAAGGGGGTGGCCGCCAGGTGATGCCACACGGCGAGGCAGTCTTCAAAGCCGGCGGGGAACGGATGCTCCGGCGCCAGTCGATAATCCACCGCCAGCACCAGCACGCCGAGGGTCGCGGCCAGTTCCATGCAGATGAAGTCGTGGGAGTCCAGGTCACCCACCACCCAGCCGCCACCGTGCAGATAAAGGATGCATGGCCAGCCTTCGGACGGCGGCTCGCTCCGAGGACAGTAAGCCCGCACGGCTACCCCGGCCAGCTCGAAATCCTCGACTGCCAGCGCGTCCGGGCATGGCGGGGTGAACGCCCGGCACATCTGGCTGTAGGCCTGACGCAGACCGGGGAGGCTGTTGTCCGGGGCATCGAAACTCAGGGTTTGGTCGATGAAGGCGGACATTGCCTGGGAGAGTGGATAAGTAGCCATGGAACGACGCCAACATAGAGGATCGGGATGGGCGCTGATTATGTGGCGAGGGGATCTAAGCCTTGCTCCTACAGATAAATCCCCTCGCCACGATCATCTAATCGTCAATTCTTGAGACTGGCCTGCACCGCCGCCACGCCATCCTTGCCGTCAAAACTGGTCACCCCGGCGAGCCAGCGCTGCAGATCCTCGGGGTGCTCACGCAGCCATTGCCGGGCGACGTCCTGGGGTGTCTTGCGCGCCATGATCGGCACCATCAACTGACTTTCCTGGGCGGCGGTGAAGGTGAGGTTTTCCAGCAAGCGGTTCACGTTCGGACAACGCTGGGCGTAGTCCGGCGCGGTGACGGTGGAGACCGTCGCGGCGCCTTCGTTCGGGCCGTAGACGTCTTCGCTGCCGGTCAGATAGGTGATGTTCATATTGATGTTCATCGGGTGCGGGGTCCAGCCGACGAACACCACGAACTCCTTGCGATTCACCGCCCGCTGCACCGCCGCCAGCATCCCGGCCTCACCGGACTCGATCAGCTTGAAGTCCTTGAGACCAAAGTGATTGGTTTCAATCATGGTCTTGATGGTGGTGTTGGCACCGCTGCCCGGCTCGATGCCGTAGATTTTTCCGCCGAGCTGCGCCTTGAACCGGGCGATGTCGGCGAAAGTCTTGATGCCCGCTGCGGCCACGTAATCCGGCACCGCCAGCGTAGCTTGGGCATCGGCAAGGCTTGGCTGGTCCAGGACTCTCACCTGGTTGGCCGCCAGGAACGGAGCGATGTTGTTGTCCATCGCCGGTTTCCAGTAGCCCAGGAAGATATCGAGGCGCTTGTCACGGATGCCGGCGAAGATGATCTGCTGCACGGCGCTGGTCTGTTTGCTTTCATAACCCAGCCCCGTGAGCAACACATCAGCCATGCCACTGGTGGCGATCACGTCGGTCCAGTTGACCACGCCCATGCGCACGGTCTGGCAGGACGCCGGCTCGGCGGCCATTGCCCCGCTGCTCAAGATGGCGGTACCGCAGAGGATCGACAGACAGCGTTTGAACAGTCTTTTCATCGGGAAGGTCTCGTGCGGCAGCGATTATTGTAGGTCGGTGTCTTGCTGCACCGTGACCGGAACATTACGCAGCGTCGAGGGGCTGAAGATGAACTGTGGCGACCCGGTTTTGCACGGTGGCGACCGTTCCCCCTGCGAGGCTCAAGGCCACATCTATCTGAGGGAGCAAGCCTTGCTCCCACACCCCCCTAGCCCCAGGAAACAGGCATTATTTCTTGTAGGCCTGCTGCCCCCACGCCAGCAAGCCTTCCAGCAATTCCCTGAGCACCACCTGGGTCGGTTCCGCCAGATCCGCACGGTAGTTGAACGGCTCGAACTCTTCCATGTAAGTGCTCTGGCACAGTTCCAGTTGCACCGCGTGGATGTCCTCGGCCGGGTTGCCGTAGTGCCGGGTGATATGTCCGCCCTTGAAACGTCCGTTGAGCACGTGGGTAAATTCGCCGTGGCGGGCGCAGATGGCTTCGAGCTGGTGGGCCAGCGCCGGGGCGCAACTGGCGCCGTTGAAGGTGCCGAGGTTGAAGTCCGGCAACTTGCCGTCGAACAGGTGTGGGATCACCGAACGGATCGAGTGGGCGTCGAACAGCAAGGCATAGCCGAATTCGGCCTTGAGCCGCGCCAGTTCCTGCCGCAGGGTCTGGTGGTAAGGCACCCAGATCTGTTGCAGATAAGTCGCCCGCTCCGCGCCGGACGGCTCCAGCCCCTGGCGAAACAACGGTACGCCATCGAACAGGATCGAAGGATACAAACCGGTGGTGGCACCGACGTACATCGGCTTGTCATCGTCGGGGCGGTTCAGATCGATCACGAACCGCGAATATTCAGCGGCCAGGGTGCTGGCGCCCAGTTCGGCGGCGAACTCGTAAAGCTTGGGAATATGCCAGTCGGTGTCCGGCAAGCTCTGGGCCTCAGGGATCAAACCAGCCTTCACCGCCGGGGTCAGGCGCAGGCCGGCGTGGGGCATGCTGATCAACAGCGGCACGCGCCCTTGCTTGAAATTCAGGACCTTCTCCACAACCGTTCTCCTTAATCGATTTCCACGCCGTGACGCACGACGCGTTTTTCCAGATCGCCACCCAGCCAGTACGACAGGTCGGCCGGGCGGTCGATGTGCCAGGCGACAAAGTCCGCGACTTTGCCGACTTCCAGCGAACCGTGAGTGGCAGCCATGCCCAAGGCCTGGGCCGCATGAATCGTTGCCCCCGCCAGGGCCTCCTCAGGGGTCATGCGAAAGCAGGTGCAGGCCATGTTCAACATCAAGCGCAACGACAGCGCCGGCGATGTGCCGGGGTTGAGGTCGCTGGCCACGGCGATCTTCACGCCGTGCTTGCGCAGGGCATCCATGGGCGGCAGCTGGGTTTCGCGCAGGAAATAAAATGCCCCGGGCAACAACACCGCCACCGTGCCGGATTCGGCCATGGCCCTGGCGTCGTCCTCGGTCATGAATTCCAGATGATCGGCCGACAGCGCCTGATAACGGGCCGCCAGGCTTGAACCGTGCAGCGACGACAATTGTTCAGCGTGCAGCTTCACCGGCAGGCCCAGTTGTTGGGCGGTGATAAACACCCGTTCGACCTGCGCCGGGGAAAACGCCAGGTACTCGCAAAATGCATCCACCGCATCCACCAACCCTTCGGCGGCGAGGGCTGGGAGCATTTCGGTGCAAATGTGCTCGATGTAGTCATCGGCGCGATCAGCGTATTCCGGTGGCAAGGCGTGGGCCGCCAGGCACGTGCTGCGCACGCTGACCGGCAGCTGTTCACCCAGGCGACGGATGACTCGCAGGATCTTGCGTTCGCTGGCCAGGTCCAGGCCGTAGCCGGATTTGATTTCCACCGTGGTCACGCCATCGCGCATCAGGCTTTTCAGGCGTTTGGCGGCGCTGTTGAACAGTTCATCTTCGCTGGCGGCCCGGGTAGCGCGCACGGTGCTGGCGATGCCCCCGCCGGCCGCTGCGATCTCGGCGTAGCTGACGCCCTGCAGGCGCTGTTCGAATTCACCGCTGCGGTTGCCGCCGAACACCGTGTGGGTGTGACAGTCGATCAGCCCAGGAGTGACCCAGGCGCCCTTGAGGTCGTTGACGGCCGGATAGTCACCGGCCGGCAGCTCGGCGCGCGGGCCGATCCATTGAATGTGCTCGCCCTGGGTGACAATGGCGGCGTCTTCGATGATCGAGTAGACGCCCTGGGCCATGGTGGCGGCGTGACAGTCTTGCCAGAGGGTTTTCATCCCGGTTTCCTCGTCGCGTTCAAAATCGAATCGCGAGCAAGCTCGCTCCCACAAGGGCCAGGGTGTATCCCAAATGAATGTTCAACCCCTACCCCTGTGGGAGCGAGCTTGCTCGCGATGAGGTCCTTACAGGCTCGGCAACAACTGCGCCGTGACCAGTTCATTCAGGCAACGACTGGCCAACAACTCGCTCGCCGCATTGATGTCCGGCGCGAAGAACCGGTCTTTTTCATAGAACGGCACTTCTGCGCGCAAGAGGGCGCGGGCCTGCTCCAGCTTGGCAGAGGTTTTCAAACCGCCGCGCAGATCCAGCCCCTGGCACGCCGCCAGCCATTCCACCGCCAGAATCCCCCGGGTGTTCTCGGCCATTTCCCACAGCCGCTTACCGGCGGCGGGGGCCATGGACACATGGTCTTCCTGGTTGGCCGAAGTCGGCAGGCTGTCCACCGAATGGGGATGGGACAACGCCTTGTTTTCGCTGGCCAGGGCAGCAGCGGTGACCTGGGCGATCATAAAGCCGGAGTTCACCCCGCCATTGGCCACCAGAAACGGCGGCAGTTGCGACATGTGCTTGTCCATCATCAGCGAAATACGCCGCTCACTCAGCGAACCGATTTCGGCGATTGCCAGGGCCATGTTGTCAGCGGCCATTGCCACCGGCTCGGCGTGGAAGTTGCCACCGGAAATCACGTCGCCCTCGGCGGCGAACACCAGCGGGTTATCCGATACGGCGTTGGCTTCGATCACCAGCACCTCAGCGGCCTGGCGGAACTGGGTCAGACAGGCGCCCATCACTTGTGGCTGGCAGCGCAGGGAATACGGGTCCTGGACCTTGTCGCAATTCTGGTGGGAAGCGGAGACTTCGCTGCGCTCGCCCAGCAGATCGCGATAAGCGGCGGCGGCATCGATCTGGCCTTTCTGGCCGCGCGCGGCGTGAATACGCGCATCGAATGGCGAACGCGAACCGAGCACCGCTTCTACCGTCAAGCTGCCCAGAGCCAGGGCGCCGGCGAACAGGTCTTCGCCTTCGAACAGGCCACGCAGGGCAAACGCAGTGGACACCTGGGTGCCGTTGAGCAGCGCCAGTCCTTCTTTGGCAGCCAGGGTCAGCGGCGCAAGGCCGGCCACTTTCAGCGCTTCGACAGCCGGCAACCATTCACCTTTGTAACGGGCCTTGCCTTCGCCCAACAGCACCAGGGACATGTGGGCCAGCGGCGCCAGATCACCCGAAGCGCCGACCGAGCCTTTCAACGGAATGTGTGGATAGACCTCGGCATTGATCAGCGCAATCAGCGCATCGATCACCTGCCGACGGATGCCGGAAAAACCCCGGCTCAGACTATTGACCTTGAGCACCATGACCAACCGCACCAGCGCATCGCTGATCGGCTCGCCCACGCCAGCGGCATGGGACAGCACCAGAGAGCGTTGCAGGTTTTCCAGGTCTTCACTGGCGATGCGGGTCGAGGCCAGCAGACCAAAACCGGTGTTGATGCCGTAGGCCGTGCGATTCTCGGCGAGAATCTGCTCCACGCAGGCGACGCTGGCCTCGATCTGCGCCGACGCGCTGGCGTCGAGGCTCAGGGTCACGGGTTGCTGATAGATGTCACGCAATTGAGCCAGGCTCAATTGGCCGGGAATCAGGTTTAAGGCAGTCATGTATTGCTCCTTTTGAGAGTTTTGTTTTCACCCGCCAGTCGCTCCGGAATGTTCCGTTATCCGTCACCCTCGCCTTTTGGGCGGTGGATGCCTTGGCACGCTGGCGGTTTTTTGATCAATTCAAATTCGGTAAAGCGTTGTGCAACACGGCTGGATCTTTAAGCAGCGCGGCAGCGCTGGCGATGTCCGGCGCCAGCCAGCGGTCCTGGTCGTAGGCCGGCACATGCTCACGCAGCAGTTTCCAGGCAACGTCGGTGCCGGCACCGAAGCGTTGCGTCTTGAGAAACTCAAAAGCCTGGGCGGCCAGCAGGTATTCGATGGCGAGGATCTGCGTGCAGTTTTCCAGCGCCCGGTGCAGCTTCAGGGCAGCGTTGGTGCCCATGCTCAGGTGATCTTCCTGCAAGCCCGAGGTGACAAAGTTGTCGAGCACCGCCGGCTGGGCCAGTTGGCGATTTTCCGCACACAGCGACGCGGCGACGTATTGCACGATCATCATCCCCGAATTCACCCCAGGGTTGGCCACCAGAAAGGCCGGCAGGCCGCTGACGTGGGGGTTGATCAAACGGTCGAGACGACGTTCGGCGATGGAGCCGATTTCGGCCATGGCAATCGCCAGCAGATCCGCCGCCAAAGCCACCGACTGACCGTGGGGGTTGGCCTGGGACATGACCCGAAAGCTCTCCGGCGTGCCCAGCAACAGCGGGTTATCGGTGCTGGCGTTGAGTTCGGTTTCGATCTGTTGCCGGGCATGGGCCAGTTGGTCGCGAGCGGCACCGTGGACCTGAGGAATCGAGCGGATGCTCAACGCATCCTGGGTGCGAATGCCCAGGCTCGAAGCGATGACTTCGCTGCCGTCCAACAGTGCTCGCAAGTTGACGCCGACCTGTTGCATGCCAGGGTGCGGCTTGAGGGCGATGACCTGGGCATCGAACGCCGCGATCTGCCCGCGCTGGGCCTCGAAGCTCATGGCGCCGATCACGTCGGCCCATTGCAGCAGCCGCGTCGCATCGGCCAGGGCCAGACAACTAAGGCCGGTCATGCACGGCGTGCCGTTGACCAGGCACAAACCGTCCTTGGCCCCCAGTTGCACCGGTTGCAAGCCCTCTGCGGCCAGAGCCTGTTGCGCCGAGACGATTTGCCCGCGATAGCTGACATTACCAACCCCCAACAACGCGATGCTGATATGGGCCATGTGGGTCAGGTAGCCCACCGAACCCTGGGACGGCACTTGCGGGGTGATGCCGCGATTGAGCAGCGCCAGCAGGGCTTCGACCACCCGGCGATGAATGCCGGACTTGCCCTGGCTGTAGTTGAGAATGGCCGCGCAGACAATCGCCCGGGTCTGTTCATCGGCCAGCGGCGCGCCAACGCCACAGGCATGGCTGAGCAGGGTGTTGCGCGACAGTTGGCTGAGCTGTTCGTCCTTGAGCGAGACATTGCACAGGGCACCCAGGCCGGTGTTGACGCCATAAGCGCGCTCGCCGCTTTCGACGATGCGCTGGACGATGGCCTGGGCATTGTCGATCCGCGCCCAGGCCTGGGCCGACAGCTCAAGCTCGGCACCGAAACGGGCGACGGCGACCACATCCTGCCAACGCAACGGAGCGTCGGCGATTACGATTTTTTCAGCCTGGGACATCTTCAACCTCATGCTTACAACTTGAACATTGATGCAGCTTTGCCGGCCCTATCGCGAGCAAGCTCGCTCCCACAGGGATTTCCTTTGGACACAGAATTTGTGAACAGGAGAGATCCCATTGTGGGAGCGAGCTTGCTCGCGATGGGGCCAGCCCAGCCACCACACATTCCTCAAACCACCGCCGCACGCCGCTGCACAAACCGATCAACATACTCATCCGCCGGAGAGTGCAGGATCTCTCGGGGTGTGCCGACCTGGATCAGCTTGCCATCCTTGAGAATCGCGATGCGGTTGCCGATGCGCACGGCTTCGTCTAGGTCGTGGGTGATGAACACGATGGTCTTGTGCAGGGTCTTTTGCAGTTCCAGCAACTGGTCCTGCATTTCCGCGCGGATCAGCGGGTCGAGGGCGCTGAAGGCTTCGTCCATCAGGATGATGTCGGTGTCCGCCGCCAAGGCACGGGCCAGGCCCACGCGCTGGCGCATGCCGCCGGAGAGCTGGTGCGGGTATTTGTTCTCGTAGCCCTTCAGGCCCACGGTGTTGATCCAGTGCAGCGCCCGCTCAGTGCAGACCTGCTTGCTCTCGCCACGCACTTTCAAGCCATAGGCGACGTTGTCCAGCACGCTCTTGTGGGGCAACAGGCCGAAGCTCTGGAACACCATGCTGATCTTGTGCCGGCGAAATTCGCGCAGAGCTTCCATGTCCAGTTGCAGGATGTCTTCGCCGTCCACCAGGATCGCGCCACTAGTAGGATCGATCAGCCGGTTGAAGTGGCGCACTAAAGTGGACTTGCCGGAGCCGGAAAGCCCCATGATTACGAAGATCTCACCGGTGCCAATGCTCAACGACAAGTCGTTCACACCGACCACGCAACCGGTTTCGGCCAGCACCTGGTCCTTGGTCTTGTTCTGGCGGATCAGCTCCAAAGCCTCCTTGGAGCGATTGCCGAAAATCTTGAAGACGTTCTTGACTTCGATCTTGCTGATGGCTGCGTTGTTCATTTGCTCACCTCATGCCGAGGACGACCATAGGCCTGGGTAATGCGGTCGATGACCACGGCGAGAATCACGATCGCCAGCCCGGCTTCCAGGCCGCGTCCGACGTTGAGGGTCTGGATGCCCACCAGCACATCTTCGCCCAGGCCACGGGCGCCGATCATCGAAGCGATGACGACCATCGACAGGGCCATCATGGTGGTCTGGTTGATCCCGGCCATGATGCTTGGCAGGGCCAGGGGCAGTTGCACGCCGAACAGCTGTTGCCAACGGTTGGCGCCGAAGGCATTGATGGCTTCCATCACTTCGCCGTCCACCTGGCGAATGCCCAGGTCGGTCAGGCGAATCAATGGCGGCGCGGCGTAGATCACCGTGGCGAAAATCGCCGGGACCTTGCCCAGGCCAAACAGCATCAATACCGGAATCAGGTACACGAAGCTTGGCATGGTCTGCATGATGTCCAACAACGGCATCAACACCGAACGCAGGCGATTGCTGCGGGCCGAGAGGATGCCCAGCGGAATGCCGATCAACACCGAAATAAATGTCGCCACCAGCATCAGGGCGAGGGTCTGCATCAGTTTGTCCCACAGGCCCACCGCGCCCACCAGGAACAGCAGGCCGACAATCACCGCCGTGGTCGCGACCTTGCGGGTGGCGTGCCAGGCAATGCCGCCGACGATGGCCAGCATCAACCACCAGGGTGCCATGCGCAGCAGGCCTTCGAGGTTGACGATGGCCCACAGCAAGGTGTCGGAAATGTGCCGGAACACATCGCCGTAGTTGGTCACTAGGGAGTCGACCCAACTGTTGACCCAGTCGGCGATGGAGAAGGTAAAGCTTTCGGGAAACATAAGAGACTCTCGATCAAGTGGATGCAGTGAACGTCCCGGCCAGCCCTAGGGTTGGCCGGGTGTATTCGACCTACAGAGCCGCGTCGATTTTCTTGGCCGCGTCTTCACTGACCCAGGCGTGCCAGACTTCAGGATGTTCCTTCAGGAAGATCTTCGCCAGTTTCGGCGACTCGATCCGCTCCTTGGCCATGCGCCCGAGGTTCTGGTTGAGGATATCGATGGGCAGGTTGACCTTTTCCAGCACGGCCACCAGTTCCGGCGCTTCGTCGTGGAAGGTCTTGGACAGGCCGACCTTGATGGTCACGCTTTTGTCCACGCCCGGTTTTTCTTCCAGTTTCACCAGGTCTACCTGACCCATGAGCGGGGTTGGCGACCAGTAGTAGAACAGGATCGGCTCGCCGCGCTTGTAGCTCGACAGCACCGCCGCATCCAGGGCCGGACCGGTCCCCGGGCGGAAGTTGGTGTAGGTTTTTTCCAGGCCATAGCTTTTCAGCATTTCGCTGTTGTCCAGCTCGCAGGTCCAGCCGGCCGGGCAGTTGTAGAAGCGGCCCTTGGATGGCTCTTCCTGGTCCTTGAACACAGCGGCGTACTGGCCCAGGTCGGCGATGTTCTTCAGGCCCGGCGCCTTGGCTTCAAGCTTGCGCTTGGCGTCGCCCTCGATCACATAGCGCGGCACGTACCAGCCTTCGATGGCACCCACCACCGGGGCGCCGACGCCGACAACCTTGCCTGCCTTCTCGGCCTTGTTCCAGACTTCACTGCGACCGACCCATTCTTCGGCGAACACCTGAATGTCGTTGCTGCTCAAGGCGTTCTCCATGGTGATGGAGTTGCCTGGCAGACTGTCGGTCTTGCAGCCGTAGCCTTTTTCCAGCACCACTTGCATGACGTCGGTCAGCAACATGCCGCTTTCCCAGTTCAGACCGGCGAATTTCACCGGCTTGCCCGACTCGCACCAACCCGCCGCTTGCGTGGCGCCGGCACTGGCCAGCAGGCCCATGCAAAGCAATGTGGTCAGCAGGGTCTTGTTCGATTTCATTATGTGACGCTCCTAATCAGTGAATTGGCTTACGGCAGTCAAGAGGCATCCAGCCCTGTCAACATCCCATCAGGCCGCTTGGATGCGACCCGCCCTGCTCGGTTGTGCGTCAACCGCGTCCTGCTCGACCGGCAGGATCAATTGATCGGGTACAGCGCTGTGCCACTTCCTGGCGGCGAGGTAATACAGCACCGCCGGAACCACCAGGCCGATGATCCAGGAAATATCCACACCACCCATGGCTTCCACCAGCGGACCGGTATAGAACTTGGTGGCGATGAACGGCAGTTGAACCAGTACACCGAAGACATAGACGCTGATACCAAGGGCATTCCAACGACCGTAGCGACCGTTCGGGTCGGCCAGCGCCGGCACGTCATAGCGCTCGCGAGTGATGCAGTAGTAGTCCACCAGATTGATCGCGCTCCAAGGCGTAAAGAACGCCAGCAAGAACAGGATGAAAGACTTGAACGCACCGAGGAACGAGTGCTGACCGAGCAGCGCGATCAGGGTCGCCGCGCCGACGATGACCAGCACGAAGCCTAGACGCTGCAAGCGCGTGACGTTCAGGTGACCCCGAAAACCACTGATGATGGTCGCAATGCACATGAAGCTGCCGTAGGAGTTCAGCGTGGAGATAGTGACCTTGCCAAAAGCGATGCTGAAGTACAGCAGCGCAGCGGTGGCACCGGTACCACCCAGGCCAACGATGTAGGCCACTTCGTGACCCGCGAACTGCCCATTGGCCGAGGCGGCGGCAAACACGCCAAGGATCATCGCCACCTGCGCGCCGATGACTGAACCTGCGCCTGCGGCAAAAAAGGTTTTCACCGAGGAAGTCTTGCTCGGCAGGTAACGCGAATAGTCCGCCACGTAGGGGCCGAAGGCGATCTGCCAGGAAGCCGCGAGCGACACCGCAAGCAGGAAACTGCTCCAGCTGAAATGGCGGATTTGCAGGAGTGCGCCAACGTCCGTCTGGCTCATCAGGCGAGCGAACAGGTAAACAAAGGCGATCACACCAATGACGCTGGCGACACGGCCAATGAGGTGAATCACCCGATAACCGAGCACCGTGACCAGCACGATGGTACTGGCGAAAATGAGGATGCCGACACTGTCGCTGACACCAAACAACTGGCCCAGCGCCTGGCCGGAAAGCACGGTTCCGGTTGCGGTGAAACCCAGGTACATCAGGCACACCAGCACGATCGGGATGGCCGCGCCGTACACACCAAACTGCACCCGGCTGGAGATCATCTGCGGCAGGCCAAGCTTGGGCCCTTGCGCGGCATGCAACGCCATGACGCCACCGCCGAGCAGTTGGCCGATCAGCAAACCGATCAACGACCAGAACACATCACCACCCAGCACCACCGCCAATGCGCCGGTGACAATGGCAGTGATTTGCAGGTTGGCACCCATCCAGAGGGTGAACTGGCTCAACAATCGGCCGTGTCTCTCCGCTTCCGGTATGTAGTCGATCGAGCGCTTCTCGATCAACGGCTTGCTGCTTGCGCGTGTGCGGGTGACGGCCATGGTTCAACCTCTGTGGATTGTCCTAGTTCGAGCGTTGCTTTTTTGTGGGAGCGAGCCTGCTCGCGATGGCGGCCTATCAGCCAACACAAGTGTTGAATGTGCCGCCCTCATCGCGAGCAAGCTCGCTCCCACATGGGCTCCGGGGTTACTTGCCGGTGATCATCGGCAGGTTCAGCCCCTGTTCCTTGGCGCAATCAATGGCGATCTGATAGCCAGCATCAGCATGGCGCATCACCCCAGTACCCGGATCGTTGTGCAGCACGCGGGCAATTCGCTCGGCCGCTTCGTCGGTGCCGTCGCAGACAATGACCATGCCCGAATGCTGGGAGAAGCCCATGCCGACGCCGCCGCCATGGTGCAGCGACACCCAGGTCGCGCCGCTGGCGGTGTTGAGCAAAGCGTTGAGCAACGGCCAATCGGACACGGCATCGGAACCGTCCTGCATGGCTTCGGTTTCGCGGTTGGGGCTGGCCACGGAACCGGAGTCCAGGTGGTCGCGACCGATCACGATAGGGGCCGACAATTCGCCGCTGCGCACCATTTCGTTGAACGCCAGGCCCAGCTTGGCACGCTGGCCCAGGCCGACCCAGCAGATACGCGCCGGCAGACCCTGGAAGCTGATGCGCTCGCGGGCCATGTCCAGCCAGTTGTGCAGATGGGCGTCGTCGGGGATCAGTTCCTTGACCTTGGCGTCGGTCTTGTAAATGTCCTGCGGGTCGCCCGACAGCGCAGCCCAGCGGAACGGGCCGATGCCACGGCAGAACAGCGGACGGATATACGCCGGTACGAACCCTGGGAAATCGAAGGCATTTTCGACGCCCTCTTCCTGGGCCATCTGACGGATGTTGTTGCCGTAGTCGAAGGTCGGCACGCCCATTTTCTGGAAGGCCAGCATGGCTTTGACGTGGACAGCCATCGACTGCTTGGCCGCTTTGACCACGGCAGCAGGCTCAGTCTTGGCGCGGGCGCGGTACTCGTCCCAAGTCCAGCCGGCCGGCAGGTAACCGTTGAGCGGGTCGTGGGCGCTGGTCTGGTCGGTGACCATGTCCGGACGCACACCGCGACGGACCATTTCCGGCAGGATTTCGGCGGCGTTGCCACAGAGCGCGATGGAGATCGCCTTGCCTTCTGCGGTGTATTTCTCGATACGGGCCAGGGCGTCGTCCAGATCAGTGGCCTGTTCGTCGACATAACGAGTCTTGAGGCGGAAATCGATGCTCACCTGCTGGCATTCGATGTTCAGCGAGCAAGCACCGGCCAGGGTCGCGGCCAACGGCTGCGCACCGCCCATGCCGCCCAGGCCGGCCGTGAGGACCCAGCGCCCCTTGAGGTTGGCGTCGTAATGCTGGCGACCGGCCTCGACGAAGGTCTCGTAGGTGCCTTGGACAATGCCCTGGCTGCCGATGTAGATCCAGCTGCCGGCGGTCATCTGGCCGTACATGGCCAGGCCCTTGGCGTCCAGTTCGTTGAAGTGTTCCCAACTGGCCCAGTGCGGCACCAGGTTGGAGTTGGCGATCAACACGCGAGGAGCGTTGCTGTGGGTTTTGAACACGCCCACCGGCTTGCCGGATTGCACCAGCAGGGTTTCGTCGTCGTTGAGGTTGGTCAGGCTTTCGACGATCTTGTCGTAGCACTCCCAGTTACGCGCCGCACGGCCGATGCCACCGTAAACCACCAGTTCCTTGGGGTTCTCGGCCACTTCGGGGTCGAGGTTGTTCATCAACATGCGCAGCGGCGCTTCGGTCAGCCAGCTCTTGGCGGTCAGGGTGTTACCGCGTGGGGCACGGATTTCAACGTCACGGTATTTTTCGGGTTTGCGGGTAGCGTCGGTCACAGCAAGAACTCCTCAGCGATCAATCCAGACCAGCCCAGGCAATGGGCGCGATTTCCAGGCACGTTACGTTGAGCAATGGCGACTCATACGCATACGTCTTTACTTGTATGTACAAGCATATGCAATCAGGCGGCCAACTTGATGAATGCGCGCCCAAGGAAAACGACGAGCATGGTAGTGAGTCCCGTAATTAAAGGGCTCTAGCGGAAAATGAAATTTCTGAAGGGGATTTTTGGTACTGGAAGGAAGGGCCAATAAAGCGTGGCGTTGCGCCACGCTGGGGCATTCGGTAACAAGTTGGTGCGCATGGAAGGAACATCGAACAGGCTTATTGTGGCGAGGGAGCTTGCTCCCGCTGGGGTGCGAAGCGGCCCTGTTTTTTGGGTCTGCTGCGCAAGCTCCCTCGCCACAATGGCCTACACGCCTGAGGTCAGTGGGCCGTCAGCTCGATCACGCAGCATTGACCGCGGGTGGATATTTCCAGCAAGCCGGTGTTACCGCTCAGTTGCCAACAGTCATAAAGGCCCAGATCGGCAATGGACTCGCCTGTCCTGATGCCGAGTTCGGTGTCCGCACTGAACACCAGGACGGTCCCCGCCTCACTGAAAAACCGTTGTTCGCCGGCCATCCACTGTAACCGTGCGCGGTAACGCTTTGGCGCGTAGATCAGGTTGAAGTCGCGAATCGCTCCGCCCAGCAAGGTGCACGTCACATGACTTTCGCCACTGAATGCAAACGGGTCCAGTGGGTGCAAAGACCGCGTAGCCTGACCATCAATCGTGAGCGTCATGCCGTCACCCTGCAAGACGCTGATGATTCGCTCGTAGCCGGCAAAGGTCGAAAAACCGCCCGACTCAGCAATATCGGCAATCGACAGGCGCCAGCCGAAACCGTCCAGGCCGGTACCCGCATCACGGGTAATTTCTTCGGTGCTGCCGCCGCCGTTTTTCCATGGCATGCGTGGATAATCGGCGGCGCGCAGAACTTTCATCTGCTTGATCATTTATGAAAGCGTCCTTCCAGACGATGACGGGAACCGGGGTGAATCAGGCGCGCGGCGGTTACCGGCTGACGCCCCGACCAGGTGCGGCGGCGAATCAACAGGCATGGCTCGCCCCGTTCGATCTGCAGCAGCTTGCACTCGCTCGCCTCAGCGAGAATCGCTTCAACCACGTGCTCGCCTTCGGTCAGCGGCGCAACCTGATTGAGGTAGGCGTAGGGCGTTTGCAGAGTGAAGTCCTGCTTGAGGTAGTCCGGGGCCACCAGGGCATTGACGAAACGGTCCTCAATTTGCACGGGGATGTCGTTTTCGAAATGAACGATCAGCGAATGGAATACCTTCTGGCCTTCGCGCATGTCCAGGGCCAGGGCGCGCTCGGAACCGGCGGCCTCTTCCTCCAGCGTGATGACCTTGCACGTATGGCGATGGCCTCGGGAGGCGATCTCGTCGGCAATGTTATGCACTTCGAACAACGCCGACTGGCTCTTGGGCTCGGCCACGAAGGTGCCGACGCCCTGCATGCGCACCAACAGGCCGTCGGCGGTCATCTCACGCAGGGCACGGTTGATGGTCATGCGGCTGAAACCCAGTTGGCTGACCAGTTCGCTTTCCGATGGCACGCGGTAATGCGGCGGCCAGTTTCCACTGTCGATCTGCTGGGTGATCATCTGTTTGACGCGGGCGTACAAGGGCGCCGGACTGTCGCCCATGTTTGCGGCCAGCGGCGGTTTGGCAGGCGGAGTCGGCACGGCGGTTCCTTGTTCTGCAAAAGAAGGGTGCTAGCTTGCCGGAGTTTACCGGGCAGGCAAACGTCTGTATATGTATATACAAATTACGCACGATGAGGTTGAACCATGTCCGCCTTCTTTGCCGAACGCGCGCTGCTGCCTAGTGGATGGGCCCATGATGTACGTTTTGAAGTCGACGCCAGCGGCGTCTTGACTCATATCCAGGCCGACTCCCAGGCAGACGGCGCCGAACGGCTGGGCGGGCCACTGTTGCCTGGTATGCCGAACCTGCACTCCCACGCCTTCCAGCGGGCCATGGCCGGGCTGGCGGAAGTGGCGGGCAACCCCAACGACAGTTTCTGGACCTGGCGCGACCTGATGTACCGCCTCGTCGGAAAAATCAGCCCCGATCAGCTCGGCATCATCGCCCGACAGCTATACATCGAAATGCTCAAGGCCGGTTACACCTCGGTCGCCGAATTCCATTATGTACACCACGACACCGACGGCACGCCTTACGCCGACCCGGCGGAACTGGCCCTGCGCATCAGCCAGGCGGCCAGCGCCGCCGGCATCGGCCTGACCTTGCTGCCGGTGCTCTACAGCCATTCCGGTTTCGGTGGCCAGGCCCCCAATGACGGGCAACGTCGATTCATCAACAGCACCGAAAACTACTTGAAGCTTCAGTCACGCTTGCAGCCGATCCTGGCCGGGCAACCAGCCCAGGCGCTGGGTTTGTGTTTCCACTCGCTGCGTGCCGTGACCCCCGGGCAAATCCAGGAAGTGCTGGCCGCCAGCGACCGCCATTGCCCGGTGCACATCCACATTGCCGAGCAGCAAAAGGAAGTCGACGACTGCCTGAGCTGGAGTGGCGCCCGACCGCTGCAATGGCTGTACGAAAACACCGAGGTGGATCAGCGCTGGTGCCTGGTCCACGCCACCCACGCCAATGCTCACGAAGTCAGCCTCATGGCCAGGAGCCAGGCGATTGCCGGCCTGTGCCTGACCACCGAAGCCAACCTGGGTGATGGGATTTTCCCGGCGGTGGATTTCCTCGCCCAGGGCGGACGTCTTGGGATCGGTTCCGACAGCCATGTGTCGTTGAGCGTGGTGGAAGAGCTGCGTTGGCTGGAATACGGCCAGCGTCTGCGAGATCAACGGCGCAACCGCTTGTATCGGGCCGATCAACCGATGGTCGGGCGCACCTTGTTCGATGCCGCGCTGCAAGGGGGTGCCCAGGCGTTGGGACAACCGGTCGGCGCCCTCGAAGTGGGCAAGCGCGCGGACTGGCTGGTGCTCGATGGCAACGATCCGTACCTGGCCACCGCAAACGGCGATGGGATTCTCAATCGCTGGCTGTTTGCCGGCGCAGATCGTCAGGTGCGGGATGTGATGGTTGGCGGGCAATGGGTCGTGCGTGACGGGCATCATGCCGGGGAGGAGGACAGTGCGCGGGCGTTTACTCAAGTCTTGCGCGAACTGTTGGGTTGACCACAAAACTGTGGGAGCGAGCCTGCTCGCGATGGCGGTCTATCAGTCAACATCTGTGTTGAATGTGACGACCTCATCGCGAGCAGGCTCGCTCCCACATTTGATCGGTGACTATCAATCCGAAGTCTTGGCCATCTGCCGATCCGATGCACGCCAGATCAACCGAGTCGTGTCGTAACCCTGCTGGCGCGCCTTGCTCAGCAGTTCTTCGCGCACAACGCCATTGACCGTCGGGGTTCGGGACAGCAACCACATGTAGCGACGACTCGGGTCACCGACGATGGCGGTCTTGTAATCATCGCTGACATACAGGACCCAGTATTGCCCCTTCGCCACACCCGGCACGATCCGCGAAAACCAGTTATCAAACTCGACCCAGAGCTTGTCGGTCTTGCCCGGCACTTGAGGCGTTGCAGTGCCCCTGGCTTCTTCCCACTGCCAGTCCGAGGTCAGGCAGCGGTTGAACACATCCACATTGCCGTCAGGCTTGAGGGTGTAGTGGGCTTCCGATTGCGCGCAGTTGCGCTGGAAGTACATCGGTAGACGGGCCAACTCGTACCAGGTCCCTTGGTAACGCTTGAGGTCGACGCTGTTGACAGTCTTTGGCGCCAACGGGTCTTCGCCAGAAGTGGCACAGCCAGCCAATACCAGGCCGGCAAAAAGCACTAACAATAACCGCATCATTATTTTTCTCCCGCGGGCCGGTGGCCCCGGTTTACTTCAGGCCTTGGCCGGAAAACATCAACACTTTGTCACCGGCGTACTGCACGCTGATAAAGCTCTTCTGGTCGCCCCAGGTGCAACTGGACATGCCGAGCGCGCCCGAACAATCGGTCGGTTTCCCCAACAACGCTTCGACTTCGGCCTTGGGCATGCCGGCAGACAGTTTCGAATAGTTTTCCTGGTTGACCTTGCTGCATGCCGTCAACAAGACGCACAAGGACAACAGGGCGATAGATCGCAGCGACATGGTGTAACTCCTGGAACGGAAGGGGGTGGCAGGGTGCCAACCAGAACCTTAGAAGAGAAAACCCCTATCTGGTTCCCCGACAGACCCAGTATTTGTTGGGCTTTGGGCCGGTGTTTCATGGATGAATCAACCCGTTTGTGACGCCGTCGTGTATTTCGTCGGGATTAGCCTGCACGCGCCTGATTCAAAGCGCTTTGGAGCCGATAAAAAGAGCAGCGCGATGCCAGGTGTTATGGCAAATTGACGCCCCTTCCTGACCAGCTCCTCTGCGGTAGCGTTCTTAATGACCAGAAACATGAAATTCAGCCACAAAATCCTGCTGGCTGCTGCGCTCGTGGTAGCCGTTGCATTCGCCTGCTTCATCCTGTTCAACGACTACCGTCAGCGCCAGGGCTTGCAAGCCAGCACCGAGACCTCCATGCAGGAGCTCGGCAGCCTGACCAGCCGCAACATTCAAACCTGGGTCGAAGGCCGCACCCAATTGCTGCAATCGTTGGCCCAGCAGATTGCCGTGGACGGCAGCAGTGCCGATAGTCTCAAGCGCGCCGTGGGCCTACCGGCCTACACCGGCAACTTCCAGCTCAGCTATTTCGGTGGCACCGACGGCGTGATGTTCTCGGTACCGGCCGGCAATCGTGCGGCCGACTACGATCCCCGCGCCCGTGGCTGGTACAAGGCCGCCAACAGCGCCCAACAAACCATCGTCACCGAACCCTACATCGCCGCCTCGTCGGGCAAACTGGTAATAACCGTCGCCACCCCGGTACAACATCAGAACCAGATGATCGGCGTGGCCGGTGCGGACATCGACCTGTCCAGCGTCAGCGCCATCATCAACTCGCTGAATTTTGGCGGCCACGGCCATGCGTTCATCGTCAGCGCCGACGGCAAGATCCTCATCCACCCCGACAGCAAGCGCGTGCTCAAGACCCTGGCCGAGGCCTACCCTGACGGTGCACTGCACGTCAGCCCAGGCATGAAAGAAGTCGAGCTCGACGGCAAGACTCAATACCTCTCCTTCACGCGGGTCAACGGCGTACCGGGGGCCGACTGGTACGTGGCGCTGGTGCTCGACAAGAACACTGCCCTGGCGATGCTCAGCGAGTTCCGTACTTCGGCGCTGATCGCCATGGTGATTGCCGTAGTATTCATCATCGCCCTGCTGGGCATGCTGATCCGCGTGCTGATGCAACCGCTGCTGACCATGGGCCGCGCCATGCATGACATCGCCGAAGGCGAAGGCGACCTGACACGCCGTCTGACCATCCATGGCCAGGACGAATTCGGCGCTCTGGGCACGTCCTTCAACCGTTTCGTGGAGCGTATTCACACGTCGATCCGCGAAGTGGCCTCGGCCACCGGTCTGGTCAACGAAGTCGCGCTGCGTGTGGTCAGCGCGTCCAACTCGTCGATGGTCAATTCCGATCAGCAGGCTTCACGCACCAGCAGCGTGGCCGCGGCGATCAACCAGCTCGGTGCCGCCGCCCAGGAAATCGCCCAGAACGCCGCCCTCGCCTCGCAACATTCCAGCGATGCCCGCAGCCTGGCCGAAGACGGTCAACACGTGGTGGATAAAACCATCACCGCCATGCAGCAGTTGTCCGCCAAGATCAGCGATTCGTGCGGCAACATCGAAACCCTGAACAGCAATACGGTGAACATCGGCCAGATCCTGGAGGTGATTACCAGCATTTCCCAGCAGACCAACCTGCTCGCCCTGAACGCCGCCATCGAAGCCGCCCGGGCCGGTGAAGCCGGTCGCGGCTTCGCGGTGGTGGCCGATGAAGTGCGCAACCTGGCTCATCGCACCCAGGATTCGGCGCAGCAGGTGCAGAAGATGATCGAGGAGCTGCAAGTCGGCGCCCGGGAAGCGGTCCTGACCATGACCGACAGCCAGCGCCAGAGCGAAAGCAGCGTCGGCATCGCCAACCAGGCCGGCGAACGCCTGGGCAGCGTGACCCAGCGCATCGGTGAAATCGACGGCATGAACCAGTCCGTGGCCACCGCCACAGAAGAGCAGACCGCCGTGGTGGAATCGATCAATGTCGACATCACCGAAATCAACACGCTGAACCAGGAAGGCGTGGAAAACCTGCAAGCGACATTGCGGGCCTGTGCCGACCTTGAACAGCAAGCGACGCGGTTGAAGCAGTTGGTGGGTAGTTTCCGAATCTAGTGCCCGGGCGGGCCCCATCGCGAGCAAGCTCGCTCCCACAGTAGATCTCTTTGCCACAAAGATCCCTGTGGGAGCGAGCTTGCTCGCGATGGCGGCATCAGCCTCACAGCAAAATCAGAACCTGGACCCAGGCCTGTTCAAAAACTCGACTTCCTCAGCCGTGGACTCACGCCCCAACACCGCATTGCGATGGGGGAAACGTCCAAACTGCGCAATGATCTTCTGATGCCGCTCGGCGTAATCCAGGTTGTCTTCGAACACCGCCCGATCCGCCTCGGGCTGCTCGCGGGTCAGTTCGATGAAACGGGACACCGCTTCATTCTGCACCGCCAGGTTTTCGCAATGTTCGAGCACCAAGTAGATGAACACCCGCTGGATAGGTTCGAGTTGCCGGTCGAAACCCGCCGCCATGCCCTGGGCCACCAGCGCTTGGGCACGCAGGTCACCGGAAAAAGCCTTGGGAGAGTCGCGAAAGATCATCCGCGGGAGCTGATCAAGCAGCAGCACCAGAGCCAGCCAGCCTTCGGGGCGTTGCGCCCAGTCGGTCAATCCGCCGGCCAGTGCCTGCTCGACCTGATCGCCGAAGCGCTCTTGCGCTTGGCGATCATGCCGTTTGCCGAACCACAGCTTGCCCTTGTCAGCGGCTATTTCGTCCGGCGATTTGGCTGAGCCAAACCACCAATCGAGCAACGGCTGCCAGGGCTGGGCCATGATTTATTCCTTGTGGTAGGCCGTGGCGCGGGCGACCTCTTCCTTCGAGCCAAGGAACACCGCCACACGCTGGTGCAGGCCTTCGGGCTGGATGTCGAGAATACGCTGGTGACCGTCAGTGGACGCACCGCCAGCCTGTTCCACCAGGAACGACATCGGGTTGGCTTCGTACATCAGACGCAGTTTGCCCGGCTTGGACGGCTCGCGGCTGTCGCGCGGGTACATGAACAGACCGCCACGGGTCAGGATGCGGTGTACGTCCGCGACCATCGCGGCGACCCAGCGCATGTTGTAGTTCTTTTTCAGCGGACCTTCTTCACCGGCCAGCAATTCGCCCACATAGCGTTGTACCGGGGCTTCCCAGTGACGCTGATTGGACATGTTGATGGCGAATTCCTGGGTGGTTTCAGGAATGGTGATGTCTTCGTGGGTCAGAACGAAGCTGCCCATCTCACGGTCCAGCGTGAAGCCTTTGACGCCGTCGCCCAGGGTCAGCACCAGCATGGTCTGCGGGCCATAAATGGCATAACCGGCGGCGACCTGTTCGGTGCCTGGCTGCAGGAAAGCCTTTTCATTCAAGGCTTCATTCTGGCTCAGGTATTCGTTCGGGCAACGCAATACCGAGAAGATGGTGCCCACTGGCGCGTTGATATCGATGTTCGACGAACCGTCCAGTGGGTCGAACACCAGCAGGTAAGCACCCTTGGGGTATTTGCCTGGGATCTGGTAGGCGTTGTCCATTTCCTCGGACGCCATGCCGGCCAGGTGGCCGCCCCATTCGTTGGCTTCGAGCAGGATTTCGTTAGAGAGCACGTCGAGCTTCTTCTGCACTTCGCCCTGCACGTTTTCGGTGCCCATGCTGCCCAGGACACCACCCAGGGCGCCTTTGGATACGGCGTGGCTGATCTCCTTGCATGCACGCGCCACCACTTCGATCAAAAAGCGCAGATCGGCAGGGGTGTTGTTGCTGCGGGTCTGCTCAATCAAATAGCGACTCAAGGTAACGCGGGACATGGACGGCTCCGAAGAATAGGGGGCGGAAAAACCTGCGCAGTTTAGCGCGAGTCGGGACTTAATTCCTCCTATGAGACGGGGAATGGAGGATTGAGTTCACGGGGTCGCGCCTCGCTTGGGTATTTCTGTTGTCGAGAGGACGCTATCGCGAGCAGGCTCGCTCCCACATTTGATCTTCTGCGGACACAGTTTTTGTATACGACATAAATCCAGTGTGGGAGCGAGCCTGCTCGCGATGGGTGCGCAGCACCTCAGTTTTTGACCGGCGGCTTACGCAGCAAGCTCAATGCCATCGCCGCAAGGACCAGTACGCTGATCAGCAACACCGCCCACAAGCCGATCTTCTTCCAGTTGGTCTCGATGGTCGCAGGCGTGGCGGCGGTAACCGGTGTCGAGGTGGCCGCACCGCTCAGCGTCGCCGTACCCAACGTCGCCAGGCGTGACGGCTTGTAATCGGGCACCAGCGTGGCCAGTGGCAGGCTGGCCGCTTTCGCCGTCGCATTGCCCAGCGCCAGGCTGTAGGGCCCCTCGCCCCGCGCCAGGAACACCACTTGGGTCGGGCGCACGGCAAAACGCAAGGCTGGCGCTTGGGCACCGAGGCCGCCGCCACGTTCGTCCACCGTCAGCTTCAATTGCTGCACGGTCTGCCCCGACAGCTGCAGTTGGTTCTGCAACACATCCTGACCGTTCTGGGTCAGGCGATACAGCAAGCCGCTGCCCAGCGATTGCCACGGCTGGCTGCTTTCACGCCGTCCGGCCAGGGTCACTGGTGCCAGGCTGTTGGCCTGGCTCAGTTCGACCTGCACCTGTTCGACATTCAACCCCATGGGCAACTGCCAGGTGTATTGCCCAGCCTTCATGGTGCTGCCGGCCAAAGGCTGCGACCAGACCAACGGCAACGGCAGGCTCTCGCGACTGCCGCTCTGCAACTGGGCCGAGGTCAACACCGGCGCCGATGATGGCGATTCCCATAACAACCGCAGATAACGCGCCGGCTGTCCTGGCAAGCTGACCTCATGCTGCTCCACCCGCTCATCAGCAAAGGTCAGCCGCGCCACCTGGCCTTCGCCCCACGCCTGCCAGTGTTGCAGGTCGTCACTGGCTTCGATGGTGAAGCGCTGGAAGCCGTCGCGCTCGCTGGTCCAGTCGAGGATCAACTGTTGCAAGGGCGCCTTGATCGCACTGGCATCCAGCAGCCAGCCGCGCAGTTCCTCCTCCCCCGCCTCGAGCCGGCTGGACGGTTGCACCTGCACCAGCGTGCCGTTGGCGCTCGATTGGACCCGTACGCTGGGCGCGCGCTCGTTGTCATCGGCGGCGTTGTACAACGGGAACCACTTCACGTCGGTGGTGCTGTGTTCCCGGCTCCGGGCCGTCTCGCGAACCAATGCGTAGGCCTGGGCCTGCCCGGCGGCGTTGAACACCCGCAGGTCGCTCAGATCGGTCTGGCGCGCTTGCAACTGAATCTCCAGGGGCAACGCCAGGCGATACCAGGGCCCCTCGCCGCTCAAGGCCAATGGCACCTGATGGGCAAAGTCCGCCGGCTGTTCCTGGGCCGTCACCGACAAGGCCACCCACAACCCCACCACGCCCAACCCGATGCGACTCAACTTGCGACTCAAGACGACACTCCCTCACTGACAGGTGTTGGCGGCTCGGTCCGCGAGCCCCCTTCCGGGCGTTTTGGCGGCAGCGGCGCGAAGTAGCCCACCACCAACAGCAATACGCCCACGCCGATAAACGACACGATCCGCGCCAGACCGCCACGGTTACTCAATTCGACAAAGAACAGCTTGGCCACCACCACGGCGATCAACGCCGCACCGATCAGCCACACCTCACGACGATGGCGCAGATGCCCACCGATCATCAGGCCCAGGGCAATCAGGGTCCAGACGATGGACAGCCCGGCCTGCACAAACATGGATTCGAGCAACGCATCCAGCTCGAACGGCACGCCGATCCAATGGTGGGCACTGCGCATCACCACGGCGGTGAAGAACGCGAACAGCGACACGCCGGCGATCAACTGGGCGACGTGTCCGGCATGACTCCATCGGATTGCCAGTTGCGCTAGCGCGCTGCGAGCACATACGTAGACGCCAAACAAGGCGAACAGCAAGCCCAGCTCCAACGGATTGAGCAGCGGCACATAGGGCAACGGCTCGGCGCTGCCGTCGCTGAAGGTGTTGGCCAGCCAGAACCAGCCCAGCATCAACAGGGCCAGGGGTGCCGCCGCGTACACACGATATTCGCGTGGATGGGCCGAGACCGGCCACGGCCAGGCCCGCGGCGCGGCCATCAGCACCAGGTACAGGCTCGGCAGAATCGCCCAACCCAGCCAGCGCCAGGCGTTGTACTGCTCGGACAACAGCAGCAGGCCGTAGCGCACCTCCAGCGCCAGCACACCGATCAGCAGCCAGCAACCGAGCACATGGGCGGTGCTGCGCGCCCGAGCCGGCAGCAGCGGCGCCAGACGTTTCAGGGAAAGCAAATGCACGGCGAACACGGCCAACCAGGCCAGCCAGCCGAAATCCGCCGCCGGGTGATAACGGCTATGCCCGGTCGCCACCAGCACACAGCCGGCCACAGGTATCAGCAAGGTGCATAGCAACCCCATCGCCGGCCATTTCAAACGCAGCGCCAGCAATGCCCACAGCGCCACACTGATTGCCGCGACGATCAGCATCAAATGACCTTGCAAGTGCTGCGGTGCAAAGCGCAGCACTTCGCTGCCCCACGCCAGCGCCCACCAGCCTGCCCCCCAGACCAGCAGCAACTCGGACAACCGCTGCAAGCTCAAGGCCTGGAACACCGCCGACGGATGACCACGCTGCAATCGCCACGCGCCCACCAGTGCCGCCAACCCCAGCACCAGCGGTGTCCAGAACCCGCTGTGAGCCAGGGGCCGCAGATCCTCGGCATTCAGCGGCCCGAGCAGCGCCGACCCGGCGGCAAGAAACGCCGCGCCGCCGATCAACTGCAACAACAGACCAAACACGAAACTCACGCGCTGCTTCAGGTACAGGCTCAGCCAGATGATCAGCAGGCCGCTGGCCGCCCATACACCGCTAGCCGTCTGCCAGGGCAGGACGAAGAGCACGGCGAGGTTGATCAGCACCAACCCTGCCAGCAGCACTACCGACAGCCCGCGCAGCAATCGGACATCGTTGCGCACCATGTCATCGCGGGCCGCCAGCAGCATGCCGCCAATCAGCGTCAGGCCGATCAGGGAGGCACTGAGCAAACCGCTCCAGCCAGCGCTGAACACCGCGGTCGAATCCCCTTCGGCCCCCTGCAAACGCAACAGGAACAGCGCACCGCCCAGCAACTGCACCGCGAACGCGGTAAACAGGAAGCTGCGCGATTGCAGGCGCAGGCCCGCCAAGAGCGTCGCCAGACCGGCCAGGGCCCAGGCGATGGCAGTGCCGTGAGTAAAGAAGAACAACGGCGCCAGCAGATAGAGAAAACTCAAGCCCAGCACTGCCAGCACCGGCAGGCCTTGGCGCTCCCAGCGTGTGGCGTGCTCAGGCGCGGTCTTGCGCAACTGGTAGAAACTGAACAGCAAGGCGCCACCCAGCATCAACGCCCCCAGCGGGGCGCCATCGATCAGGCTGCTGTCGCCCTGACGCAACTCGCTGACAAAAGCCAGCGCCGAGCCCAGTTGCAGCAGCAAGGCAAAAGCCCGAGCCAAAGGCCGCTGCTGACGCAGGCCCAGCCAGAAAATCCCCGCCCCTTCCACGGCCCATGCCGCCGCGGTCCACCGAGCATCGAGGCCCAGGGGAATCGCCAGGCTGGCAAAAATCACCCCCAAGGCCAGGCAGGTTTCGGCCAACAGGACGGCGCGCCCCCCCATCAATACCCGCGCCAGTCCCATGTAGATGATGCCCAGGGCCAGGGCGCTGAACGCTGCGGCGAACTCCAGATGCTGCACCAGCGCGAACTGCAGACCGAACCCCACCAGGGGCGGGCCGAACAGCAGGGTGCCGTCCACGTAGTCGCCCTTGCGGGCCGACCAGCGCAATAGCGCATCGCGGCCTTCGTCCTCGGGCCCGTCGCCCATTTCCAGCAGCTTGCGTCGGGTAAACAACAAGCCGATCGCCAGGTACATCAGGAAGAAAACAATCAGGAACGGCTCGGTGCTCCAGAGCAGTTCCGGCCCATAAGAGCGCAAGCCCCAGGCGAAACCGATGCCGAAGGTGCCGACAAAACCAATCAGGTTGAGCAGGCGCCAGGCCTTGAACCAGGCAATCGCCAGAATGCCGGCATTGAGCAGGATGAAGTAGCTGAACAGCGCGACATGGTTGCCGCTGCCGGTGGACGTCAGGATCGGCGCGGCAAAGCCGCCCAACGCTGCCACCGCAGCCAGGCCGAGGGCATTTTGGGTGACCGCCAGAATCGCCGAGAACACCGTGACCGCTACCAGCAAGCCCAGGGCCGCTTTCGAGTCGAGCAGTGGATGCAGGCGCATGGCGGCGAACACGGTCAGGTACAGCACGGCGATCCCGGTGCCCTGCAACATCAGCGCGTAGTTGCTGTTGCGCTGGCGCAACCACCAGCCCAGGCCTAGCAGGCCCAACGCACTGGCCGCGACGCCTGCATAACGCAACTCGATGGGCACGACCATGCCTTCAGTGGCATAGCGCAGCAGAAACGCCAGGCCGAGGAACAACAGCACCACCCCGACCCGCAATACGGTATTACCGCCAAACAGCCAGTTACGCGCCCCCGCGACGGCACGCTCGAACAGATTCGGACCACGAGGGGCAGCCGGTTCCGGCTGGACCGGTTTGGGGGCGGTCGGCGCAGACGTCCATACGTCGTCGGGCAACGGCTGACTGGCTTGTGTGGTCATCGCCGGAAGGGCTTCAAGGTCAGGCGGCAGTTCCCAGACCAGCTCCGGCTCAGGTGGGATTTCGGATTCCGGTGCCTGGGCCACGACGATCTCGGGCGATGGCGCCGGTTCGGAGGCTGCGACCGTGCTGCGCTCAAGCGCGATCAGCCGCTGCTCCAGTGCGCTCAAGGTGCGCTGGGCCGTTTGCAACTGGTTCTGCTGTTCGGCGGCGTGGGCACCGAGGCGACGCAGACCAATCCCCTGAGCGATGCCAAGGCCCAGCAACGCGCCTATCAGCGCATCGGCGAACGACTCATCCACCACCCAGCCAAATGCCAGGCCCAACAGCATCAAAATCCATTGCATGGTCGATATCCCTAAGCGGCCCTTTGCGGGCTTAACCGGGGTGAAGCGGTGCCTGGTTCAGTCTAGTGGAACCACACAAACCTTGTGGGAGCGAGCCTGCTCGCGATAGCGGTCCGTCAGTTACCAAACAGGTTGGCTGACACACCGTTATCGCGAGCAGGCTCGCTCCCACAATGGATTGCTGGCGCCTCAAGTACTAAACCGGCCACACAGCCCGGCGAAACTGGCGCTTAGTATATCGACCAAGCCCAACCACCGTTGGGCTTCGCTCACATTTCCTGCAACTGCTACTCCAGGGCTTTCCAGATGTCGGTGGCGTATTCCCGGATGGTCCGGTCGGAGGAAAACCAGCCCATGCGCGCGGTGTTGAGCACCGCCGAACGCCACCAGTGCTGGGCGTCGTGCCAACGCTCTTCGACCCTGGCCTGGGCATCCCAGTAAGAGTCGAAGTCGGCGCAGACCAGAAAGCGATCGTAATCCACCAGCGAATCGACAAGCCCGGTGTAACGCATCGGATCGTCCGGCGAAAACACCCCGCCGCGAATTGCCTGCAATACATCGTTGAGGCGATGGGACGCGGCAATGTCCGGCGCAGCACTGAACTCGCCGTTCTGCTTGCGGGCCTCCACCTGCTCGGCCGTCAGGCCGAAGATGAACATGTGCTCACCGCCCACGCGCTCATGCATCTCCACGTTGGCGCCGTCCATGGTGCCGATGGTCAGCGCACCGTTAAGACCGAACTTCATGTTACTGGTGCCTGACGCTTCAAAACCGGCCGTGGATATCTGCTCGGAAAGGTCCGCCGCCGGGATGATGCTCTCGGCCAGGCTGACGTTGTAGTTGGGCAGGAACACCACTTTGAGTAGGCCACGCACGGTCGGGTCGTTGTTCACCACACGGGCGATATCGTTGGTCAGCTTGATGATCAATTTGGCCTGGTGATAACTGGCGGCGGCCTTGCCAGCGAAGATTTTCACCCGTGGCACCCAGTCCACTTCCGGTTCGGCGCGGATCGCCTGGTACAGCGCCACCGTGTGCATCAGGTTGAGCAACTGGCGCTTGTATTCATGGATCCGTTTGACTTGCACGTCGAACATCGCCGCCGGGTTCACGGCAATCCCCAAACGCTCGTGAATCAGATGCGCCAAGGCCTTTTTGCTGTGCAGGCGCTGTTCGGCGAACTGTTTGCGGAACGCCGGTTGATCCGCGAACGGCTCCAGCTCGATCAGGCGTTCCTCGGGGTTGTCGAGCACGCTCGGGCCCAGGGCATCGACCATCATCGAGGTCAGTTCAGCGTTGGCCTGAAACAGCCAGCGGCGGAACGTGATGCCGTTGGTTTTGTTGTTGATCCGCTCGGGGTAGAGCTTGTGCAGCTCGGAGAACACCGTGCTGCGCATCAGTTGCGTGTGCAATCCGGACACACCGTTGACGCTGTGGGAACCGAGAAAGGCGAGGTTGCCCATGCGCACCCGGCGGCCATTGTCTTCTTCGATCAGCGACACCGCGCGCAGCACGTCGAAATCGTGCACCCCCTTGGACCGCAGAGCATCGATGTGCTGGGCGTTGATCAGGTAAATGATCTGCATGTGTCGGGGCAACATGCGCTCCATCAGCCCCACTGGCCAGGTTTCCAGGGCTTCGGGTAGCAGCGTGTGGTTGGTGTAGGAGAGCGTGTCCTGGGTGATCTGCCAGGCGGCATCCCAGGCCACGTCGTAGACGTCCACCAATTGGCGCATCAACTCGGCCACGGCGATCGACGGGTGAGTGTCGTTGAGCTGGATCGCCGCGTGGTCGCCCAAGGTCAATACCGAGGTGTGCATGTTGCGATGACGGCGCAACAAATCCTGCAGCGAGGCGGCGACGAAGAAATACTCCTGGCGCAGGCGCAATTCCTGGCCCGCCTCGGTGCTGTCGGCCGGGTACAGCACGCGGGAGATACTTTCGGCCCGGGCCACTTCCGCCACGGCACCCAAATGGTCGCCGGCGTTGAAGCGTTCCAGGTGCAGCTCTTCCATGGCGCGGGCGCGCCACAGACGCAGGGTGTTGACGCTGGCACCGCGCCAACCCACCACGGGCGTGTCATAGGCGATGGCTCGCACGGTTTCACCCGGAGACCAGACTTGCTTGGTATTGCCGGAGGCGTCGGTCACGGTCTCGACGCTGCCGCCGAAGCCGATCGGGTAAACCACTTCCGGCCGCTCGAACTCCCAGGGGTTGCCGAAATCCAGCCAGTGTTCGGTTTGCTCCTGCTGCCAGCCATCGACGATGGCCTGGCGAAACAGGCCGTGCTCGTAACGAATGCCGTAGCCATGGCCGGCAATGCCCAAGGTGGACATGCTTTCCATGAAACATGCCGCCAACCGGCCGAGGCCGCCGTTGCCCAACGCCGCATCGGGTTCGAGCAGGCGAATGCGCTCCAGATCCACGCCCAGTTCGGTCAGGGCTTCGCGCGCAGTGTCCAGCAGACCGAGGTTGCTCAGGCTGTCATAGAGCAAGCGGCCGATGAGAAACTCCAGGGAGAGGTAATAAACGCGCTTCTGGCCCTTGCGGTAAATCTGCCGCGTGTGGTCCATCCAGTGCTCGACCATATGGTCGCGGGCGGCCAGGGCAATGGCTTCGAACCAGTCGTGATCAAACGCATGATCCGGGTCCTTGCCGACGGCGTAAGTGAGTTTGGTCAACACGGCATCGCGAAATGCAGCCACTTCGGCTTCGCGAACAAGTGGTTCTTGAGTCATTGATGAGACCTCGAACGAGCATGAAATTGTCTGAGCCTAGACGGTCTGACAGGCACTACAGGCGCAGGTTCGTTGGTTTTTCCATGGCGACGGAGAATCGCCGCCAGGGAATTGCCGTATGGGCGAATGAATGCAGGGGCCGTGCCGGTCCTGGGAGAGTTTTACCGGGCTCGAAAAAAAACCGGCAGATGGTCGTTCAAAATTTCACCAGTCCCGGTATGATCGCGCGCCCTGATGCATGCTGGTAAACCTTGATGATGAAGCCCAACCTGATCGCCGCCGCGGAGATCGACCGAATCGATACCTGGGCCAAGTACTCCGCGCCAATGTGCGGTTCCTGCGTGTCGAGCTGCTGCACACTGCCGGTGGAGGTCAAGATCAAGGACCTGATCCGGATCGGTATCGTCGATGAATTCGAACTGGGCGACCCGCCGAAAAACATCGCCAAGCGCCTGCAAAAGGAAGGGATCGTCGAGCGCTATAACCAGAAATCCGAAATCTTCACGCTCCAGCGCATGAGCAACAACGATTGCCTGTATCTGGATCGCAAGAGCCGGTTGTGCACCATTTATGAGAAGCGCCCGGATACCTGCCGCAACCATCCGCGGGTCGGGCCGCGCCCGGGGTACTGCGCCTACAAGCCCAAGGAAGTGGAGCGCGAGCGTAATCCGCGGACGTTGGACAAATTCTGATCGAATGATGTTTTAGCTGCGCCTGGAACATCGCCATCGCGAGCAAGCTCGCTCCCACAGGGGATTTGCGGTGGATACAGATTTTGTGTCCGACCTGAATCCCTTGTGGGAGCGAGCTTGCTCGCGATGGTGCCCTGACAGCCACTACATAACTTCCAGGCATAAAAAAACGCCCCTGATCTCACAATCAGGGGCGTTTTTTTAGCCATTAACTAAGTCGAAACTCAGTTACCGCTTTTCTTGGCAGCGCGGGTACGCTCGCTTTCGCCAAGGATCTTCTTACGCAGGCGAATCGACTTAGGCGTCACTTCGCACAGTTCGTCTTCCTGCACGAACTCCAGCGCTTGCTCCAGGGTGAACTTGACAGGCGGAACCAATGCGATGGTTTCGTCTTTGCCCGAAGCACGCATGTTGTCGAGCTTCTTGCCTTTGGTCGGGTTCACGCCCAGGTCGTTGTCACGGCTGTTGAGGCCGACGATTTGACCTTCGTAGATGTCCTGGCCGTGCTCGACGAACAGCTTGCCGCGCGCTTGCAGGGTTTCCAGCGAGTAGGTCAGTGCCTTGCCGGTCGCAACCGATACCAGAACACCGTTCTGACGGCCGGACATGTCGCCGGACTTCATCACGTCATAACGATCGAAGATCGAAGTCAGGATGCCGCCACCGGAGGTCAGGGTCAGGAACTCGTTACGGAAACCGATCAGGCCACGGGCCGGGATGTTGTACTCAAGGCGCACACGGCCCTTGCCATCCGGAACCATGTTGGTCAGGTCGCCTTTGCGCAGGCCCATTTGTTCCATGATCGCGCCCTGGGATTCTTCCGGTAGGTCGATGGTCACGTTTTCGTACGGTTCGTGCTTGACGCCATCAACCATACGGATGATCACTTCAGGACGACCTACGCCCATTTCGAAGCCTTCGCGACGCATGGTTTCGATCAGAACCGAGAGGTGCAGCTCACCACGGCCGGAAACCTTGAACTTGTCGGCCGAGTCGCCTTCTTCAACGCGCAGTGCCACGTTGTAGAGCAGCTCCTTGTCCAGACGCTCCTTGATGTTACGGCTGGTCACGAACTTGCCTTCTTTACCGCAGAATGGCGAGTCGTTGACCTGGAAGGTCATGGAAACGGTTGGCTCATCGACGGTCAACGGCTTCATCGCTTCGACGTTCAGTGGGTCGCACAGAGTGTCGGAGATGAACAGTTGCTCGAAGCCGCTGATGCAGACGATGTCGCCGGCAGCTGCTTCTTCAACGTCGATACGGTGCAGGCCGTGGTGACCCATCAGCTTGAGAATACGACCGTTGCGCTTCTTGCCGTCGGCGTCGATAGCCACGACCGGCGTGTTCGGCTTGATGCGACCACGGGCGATACGGCCAACACCGATAACACCCAGGAAGCTGTTGTAGTCCAGGGCCGAGATTTGCATCTGGAACGGACCGTCACGGTCGACTTTCGGCGCAGGTACGTCGTCGACGATCGACTGGTACAGCGGGGTCATGTCTTCGGCCATGTTGGTGTGGTCCAGACCGGCAATACCGTTCAGGGCCGAGGCGTAGACGACTTTGAAGTCCAGCTGTTCTTCGGTGGCGCCCAGGTTGTCGAACAGGTCGAAAATCTGGTCCAGAACCCAGTCCGGACGCGCGCCTGGACGGTCAACCTTGTTGATGACCACGATCGGACGCAGGCCGGCTTCGAAAGCCTTCTTGGTCACGAAACGGGTTTGCGGCATAGGGCCGTCCTGGGCATCGACCAGCAGCAGCACGGAGTCGACCATCGACATTACGCGCTCTACTTCACCACCGAAGTCGGCGTGGCCCGGGGTGTCCACGATGTTGATGTGGTAGCCATTCCAGTTGATGGCGGTGTTTTTCGCCAGGATGGTAATACCGCGCTCTTTTTCCTGGTCGTTGGAGTCCATCACGCGCTCGTCGTTGAGCTCGTTGCGCTCCAGAGTGCCGGATTGACGCAAGAGTTTGTCTACCAGGGTGGTCTTACCATGGTCAACGTGAGCAATGATGGCGATGTTGCGTAGATTTTCGATCACTTGTGTATCTCGATCAGAGGATTCGGTGTGCTGACAGGTCGTGGCAGCGATTTACGTTGAGTCCGACAAAGCCGTTACAGCCTGTCGGCGGCGTCGGGGGGCCGGTGACGCAGGCCACAGGCAAACAGCCCCGGGCACTTAGCTCGGTCGATAAACGCGCACATTGGCATGCCCCTCACTGAGCAAATGGTGGGCATGCAGGCGACTCATCACGCCTTTGTCGCAATACAACAGGTACTGGCGAGTAGGGTCCAGTTCCTTGAAACGCGCGTTCACTGCATAGAACGGCATCGTTTGTACCTCGATACCGGCGATACTCAGCGGGTCGTCTTCAGCGTCGTCCGGGTGACGGATGTCGATGATGATCTGACCGGCCAGCGCTTCGCCGACTTCTTCAATCTGTATGTCCTGGCCCAATTCATCGATCACCCGATCGATTGGCACCAGCCTGGCGTTTTCGAGCGCACGCTCGAGCACCGCCATGTCGAATTCTTTCTCTTCATGCTCCACACGCCCGCGCTTGGCCGCAGTCTTCGGATTGACCGAGATGACCCCGCAGTATTCCGGCATGTGCCGGGCAAAATCGGCGGTGCCGATCTCGTTGGCCGTGTCGATGATGTCCTGCTTGTGGCTGGCGATCAGCGGGCGCAGCACCAGCTTTTCGGTCACGCAGTCGATCACTGACAGGTTCGGCAGCGTCTGGCTCGACACCTGGGAGATCGCCTCGCCGGTGACCAGCGCATCGATGTGCAGCCGATCGGCGATGCTGGATGCGGCACGCAACATCATACGCTTCAAAATGACGCCCATATGACTGTTATCGACTTTGCCGAGAATCTCGCCCAGGACTTCCTCGAACGGTACGCTCACAAATAACACGCGTTGGGAGCTGCCATACTTCTTCCAGATGAAGTGCGCCACTTCCATCACGCCCAGTTCATGGGCGCGCCCGCCAAGATTGAAGAAGCAGAAATGGCTCATCAGCCCGCGACGCATGATCTGGTAGGCCGCGACCGTGGAATCGAAACCGCCGGACATCAGCACCAGGGTCTGTTCCAGCGAACCCAGCGGATACCCGCCAATGCTGTCGTGCTGACTGTGGATCACGAACAACCGCTGGTCGCGAATTTCGATGCGCACTTCAATTTGCGGGTCTTTCAATGAAATTCCGGCGGCGCCACACTGCTTGCGCAACTGGCTGCCGACGTATCTCTCCACGTCCATCGAGCTGAACGGGTGTTTGCCGGCGCGCTTGCAGCGCACCGAGAAAATCTTGCCGGCCAGGGCATCACCATAATGCAGCTTGCACTTGGCGAGGATGTCGTCGAAATCCCCCAGCGGGTATTCGTCGACCTGCAGGAAATGCGCGATGCCCGGCATGCAGCTCAGGCGCTCGGTCATTTCCTTGAGAATCTTGGGTTCGCTGACGCGGGTTTCCAGCTCGAGGTTGTCCCACACGCCGTTCACCACCACAGCCGGGTCCAGATCGCGGAGCACGGCACGGATGTTCTTGGCCAACTGGCGGATGAAACGCATCCGTACCGGGCGGCTCTTGATGGTGATCTCGGGGAAGACTTTTACGATTAGTTTCATGAAAACAGCGCGCGAACGGCCAGCCGAAAAAGGGGGGCGCGGATTATAGCGGAAATTGCTCAAGGTTTAACCAGTTAATGTGCACTCGGTTTTCAACGCACCAAAACAGGTCATCCCTCGCAAGTTACGCCACATTGCAGTGCGCAATTGTTCGACAATCCGCGAATACAGGCTATAAAAGCGTGGATTTGGTGCAAAAAACCCATGCTGGGGCACTGGCATGCAAATTGCTCCCTTGTGAGGCAGGTTGCCTTGGCAGAGTATTCGCGCCGGCATCACCCATATCTAAGGGCACACCATTACCCGCCCGAAGCCACCCGGAGGACATATGTCGAAGTCGGTTCAACTCATCAAAGATCATGACGTCAAGTGGATTGATCTGCGCTTCACTGACACCAAAGGCACTCAACATCACGTGACCATGCCGGCCCGTGATGCGCTGGACGACGAATTCTTTGAAATCGGAAAGATGTTCGACGGTTCCTCCATCTCTGGCTGGAAAGGCATCGAAGCCTCCGACATGATCCTGATGCCGGACGACGAAACTGCCGTCCTGGACCCGTTCACCGAAGAGCCGACCCTGATCCTGGTCTGCGACATCATCGAACCTTCGACCATGCAAGGCTATGACCGCGACCCACGCGCCATCGCCCACCGTGCCGAGGAATACCTGAAGTCCACCGGTATCGGCGACACCGCTTTCTTCGGCCCTGAGCCTGAGTTCTTCATCTTCGACTCGGTCAAGTTCAAGTCCGACATCTCCGGCTCCATGTTCAAGATCTTCTCCGAACAAGGTTCGTGGATGTCCGATCAGGACGTGGAAGGCGGTAACAAAGGCCACCGTCCTGGTATCAAGGGCGGCTACTTCCCGGTTCCACCGTTCGACTTCGACCACGAGATCCGTACCTCCATGTGCAACGCACTGGAAGAGATGGGCCAGACCGTCGAAGTTCACCACCACGAAGTGGCGACTGCCGGCCAGAACGAAATCGGCGTGAAATTCAACACGCTGGTCAAGAAAGCTGACGAAGTCCAGACCCTGAAGTACTGCGTACACAACGTTGCTGATGCATACGGCCGCACCGCGACCTTCATGCCGAAGCCTCTGTACGGCGACAACGGTTCGGGCATGCACGTGCACATGTCGATCTCCAAAGACGGCAAGAACACCTTCGCTGGCGAAGGTTATGCCGGCCTGTCGGACACCGCTCTGTACTTCATCGGCGGTATCATCAAGCACGGTAAGGCCCTGAACGGCTTCACCAACCCGTCGACCAACTCCTACAAGCGTCTGGTACCAGGCTTCGAAGCACCGGTCATGCTGGCCTACTCGGCTCGTAACCGTTCCGCCTCGATCCGTATTCCTTACGTCAACAGCCCTAAGGCTCGCCGTATCGAAGCTCGCTTCCCGGATCCGGCTGCCAACCCGTACCTGGCCTTCGCTGCACTGATGATGGCCGGTCTGGACGGTATCCAGAACAAGATCCACCCTGGCGATGCCGCCGACAAAAACCTGTATGACCTGCCGCCTGAAGAGGCCAAGGAAATCCCACAGGTTTGTGGCAGCCTGAAAGAAGCCCTGGAAGAGCTGGACAAGGGCCGTGCGTTCCTGACCAAGGGCGGCGTATTCAGCGATGACTTCATCGACGCTTACATCGCACTGAAAAGCGAAGAAGAAATCAAGGTTCGCACCTTCGTACACCCACTGGAATATGAGCTGTACTACAGCTGCTGATCCGGTAGCGTCGCCCCACGGGGCGTGAATAAAAAGAGGCCTCCTTCGGGAGGCCTTTTTTATGGGCGCAGGTTACGTGCATGATTGTCTGCGCCCTCCACTATTCGAAGACGAGATCACCCATGACTTCGCGCGTTTCATTCTGCCTTGCTCTGTCTGCCGCGTTGTTGGGCACCGCCGCCCAGGCCGCCACCGCACCCACCACCCTCGCCCCACTGCTCGGCACCATAGGCGAGCGCCTGGCCATTGCCGATCAGGTCGCCCTGAGCAAGTGGGACAGCCGCAAACCGGTGGAAGATCGCCAGCGCGAACGCGAGGTGATCGCCGCTGCCGTCGCCCAGGCACCAGCTTACAAACTGAGCAGTGAAGCGGTAGAGGCGTTTTTCGCCGCACAAATAGAAGCCAACAAACTGGTGCAATACGCGCATCTGTCCGACTGGCAACTGCAAGGCAAAGCCCCGGACGCACCGCGCCCGGACCTGGTTAGGCAGATCCGCCCGCAGCTGGATCAACTGCAAAAACGCCTGCTGCAACAACTGGCCGACTTCAGCCCCTACCGCACCGACCCGCAATGCCCGCAATGGCTGGCCCAGGCCACCCATACCGTCAGTAACGACCCGTTGCGGCAAATGGCGCTGGTTCGGGCGACCGCAGAGCTGTGCGTCCTCACAAAATCCTGAGCCCACACATCTTTCCCCTGTGGGAGCGAGCCTGCTCGCGATGAGGCCAGCCCATCTACCACTTGTGTGACTGACACTCCGCCATCGCGAGCAGGCTCGCTCCCACAGGGGTCCAGTGTCGAACCTGGAGGCTGTGAACACCGCCCCCACAAGGGATGGCGTGCAACAACTTGGGCCAACCGCCTCCCCTGACCTATGCTGCAATCCAACACTTTCGGTTTTCGGTTGATTTTATGGGTCGTGGCTTTCCAGGAATGCTGTTGTTGCTGTTGGCGCTGCCAGCCGCCGCACAGATCTACAAATACACCGACGCCGACGGTAACACCGCCTATAGCAACCAGCCGCCCGATGGCATACCGGCCCAGGCAGTGGAGCTGCCGCCACTCAACAGTGTCGAACCCCAGCCCCCGACCAACCCGAACGCTGCTGCGCCCGCCGCGAACCGGGACGAGCCAGGCAACGCCTACGAAACTCTGGAGCTGACAGACATCCCCAGCGAAGAGGCCCTGCGCGCCAACAACGGCACCTTCACCGTTGGCGTCCTGGCTCGGCCGCGTCTGCAAAGCCCTCATCTGTTCAGGTTGTTGCTGGACGGCCAGCCCTATGGCCAGCCGAGCAACGTGCCGCGCCTGCAATTGGTGAATATCGATCGGGGCGAGCACAGCCTGGCGGTACAGGTCATCGACGGCGAACATCTTGTGCAACAGAGCGAAACCGTCATCTTCACCGTGCAACGGGTGCACCGCCCATGATCCGCTGGCTGCTCGTGCTGTGCCTGGCCGTGCTGCCAGGGCTGGGGGCAGCGCAGGTCTATACCTACATCGACGCCCAGGGCAATCGCGTCTTCACCGATCAACCGCGTCCCGGTAACGCACAGAAAGTGCAACTGCCGCCCGCCAACCGGATGGCGACACCGCCCTCTGGCGCAGCCTCGGCGTCGGCGCCTGAAAAAAAGCCCGATCCCATGTTCCGTTACGAAATGCTGCGACTGTTGATCCCTGAACCGGATGCCACGATACGCAGCACAGCGGGGGAACTGATCGTCACGGTCACCAGCGAACCCGGTTTGCAAAAAGGCCACCGCTACCGCCTGCTACTGGATGGCAACCCCACAGGCGAACCGGGACCCAGCCCAGTGTTCGCGCTGAGCAACATTGATCGGGGCAGCCATCATCTGGCGGTAGAGATTCTCGATGAGCAGGGCCGTATCGTCGAACGTACCGCCAACCAGCCCTTCCACATGCAGCGCATTTCCCTGGCGCAGAAACGCCGCATCAAACCCTGCGCCACCGCCGACTACGGCCAGCGTCCCGAATGCCCCCTCACCGACAAGCCCGCAGAAGAGCAAAGCAGCATCCTGCCGTTCTTCTAACACCCGCCCAGATGGCGCACTATATTGGTGCAAGTGTCTGCACCCTACTCAAATTCCAGCCCATTTTGGTTCGAAAGTACCCGAAAAAGCTGGCAGAACGCCACGCAATCGGGCGAAAAAGGTTCGTTTGAGGCTCTAAACGCTTCTTTTCGGAGCCTTGGTTTGGTTTTTGCATTTTCCTTGTATCGGCGCGTCATACGCGTGCTTGCTTACGCTCCAAAAGAGGTCCTGATGACCATTAGCGACGCACTACACCGCTTGCTACTCGATAACCTCACCACCGCAACCATCCTGCTCGATGCCGAACTGCGGCTCGAGTACATGAACCCGGCGGCAGAGATGCTGCTGGCCGTCAGCGGCCAGCGCAGCCACGGGCAGTTCATCAGCGAGCTGTTCACCGAATCGGCCGAGGCGCTCAACTCCTTGCGCCAGGCAGTGGAACAGGCGCACCCGTTCACCAAGCGCGAAGCGATGCTCACCGCCCTGACCGGCCAGACCCTGACCGTGGATTACGCGGTAACACCGATCCTGAACAACGGTGCCACGCTGTTGCTGCTGGAGGTGCATCCCCGTGATCGCCTGCTGCGCATCACCAAGGAAGAGGCTCAGTTGTCCAAGCAGGAAACCAGCAAGATGCTGGTGCGCGGCCTGGCCCATGAGATCAAGAACCCCCTCGGCGGGATTCGCGGCGCGGCGCAACTGTTGGCCCGGGAGCTGCCCGAAGAAAGTCTCAAGGACTACACCAACGTCATCATTGAAGAAGCCGACCGCTTGCGCAATCTGGTGGATCGCATGCTCGGCTCCAACAAGCTGCCGTCCCTGGCGATGTGCAACGTCCACGAAGTGCTGGAGCGCGTCAGCAGCCTGGTGGAAGCCGAGAGCCAGGGGTGCATCACCTTGGTGCGCGACTACGACCCGAGCATTCCCGATGTATTGATCGACCGCGAACAGATGATCCAGGCAGTGCTGAACATCGTACGCAACGCCATGCAGGCCATCAGCAGCCAGAACGAGCTGCGCCTGGGCCGCATTAGCCTGCGCACCCGCGCCATGCGCCAGTTCACCATCGGCCATGTGCGCCATCGCCTGGTGACCAAGATCGAAATCATCGACAACGGCCCGGGCATTCCCGCGGAGTTGCAGGAAACCATCTTCTTTCCCATGGTCAGCGGCCGCCCTGACGGTACCGGGCTGGGCCTGTCCATTACCCAAAACATCATCAGTCAGCATCAGGGCTTGATCGAATGTGAGAGCCATCCCGGCCACACCACCTTTTCGATCTTCCTGCCACTGGAACAAGGAGCCACATCGACATGAGCCGTAGTGAAACCGTGTGGATCGTCGATGACGACCGTTCTATCCGTTGGGTCCTGGAAAAAGCCTTGCAACAGGAAGGCATGACCACCCAGAGCTTCGACAGCGCCGACGGAGTGATGAGCCGCCTGGCCCGTCAGCAACCGGACGTCATCATCTCCGACATCCGCATGCCCGGCGCTAGCGGTCTGGACCTGCTGGCGCGGATTCGCGAGCAGCACCCACGGCTGCCGGTGATCATCATGACCGCCCATTCGGACCTGGACAGCGCTGTGGCGTCCTACCAGGGCGGCGCCTTCGAATACCTGCCCAAGCCCTTCGACGTCGATGAGGCCGTGTCACTGGTCAAGCGCGCCAACCAGCACGCCCAGGAGCAACAGGGTATGGAAGAGGTGCCAGCGCTGGCACGCACCCCGGAAATCATCGGTGAAGCGCCGGCAATGCAGGAAGTGTTTCGCGCCATTGGGCGTTTGAGCCACTCCAACATCACCGTGTTGATCAACGGCGAATCGGGCACCGGTAAAGAACTGGTCGCCCATGCCCTGCACCGCCACAGTCCACGGGCGGCCTCACCGTTCATTGCGCTGAACATGGCGGCGATTCCCAAGGACCTGATGGAGTCCGAGCTGTTCGGTCACGAGAAAGGCGCGTTCACCGGCGCCGCCAACCTGCGGCGCGGGCGCTTCGAACAAGCCGACGGCGGCACCTTGTTCCTCGACGAAATCGGCGACATGCCGGCTGACACCCAGACCCGGCTGTTGCGCGTGCTGGCGGACGGCGAGTTCTATCGGGTGGGCGGTCATACACCGGTCAAGGTCGATGTACGCATCATCGCCGCGACCCACCAGAACCTGGAAACCCTGGTCCACGCGGGCAAATTCCGCGAAGACTTGTTCCATCGCCTGAATGTGATCCGCATTCATATCCCGCGCCTGGCGGACCGTCGCGAAGACATCCCGACCCTGGCCCGGCACTTCCTCAGCCGCGCGGCCCAGGAGCTGGCGGTAGAGCCCAAACTGCTCAAGAGCGAAACCGAGGAATACCTCAAGAACCTGCCGTGGCCCGGCAACGTGCGCCAGCTGGAGAACACCTGCCGCTGGATCACGGTGATGGCGTCCGGTCGCGAAGTGCACATCAGCGATCTTCCACCGGAGCTGCTCAGCCTGCCGCAGGACTCGGCCCCGGTGACCAACTGGGAACAGGCCCTGCGCCAGTGGGCCGACCAGGCCCTGGCCCGCGGCCAATCGAACCTGCTGGACAGCGCCGTACCGAGTTTCGAACGCATCATGATCGAGACCGCCCTCAAGCACACCGCCGGCCGCCGTCGCGACGCCGCGGTGCTGCTGGGCTGGGGCCGCAATACCTTGACCCGCAAGATCAAGGAATTGGGGATGAAGGTTGATGGCGGGGATGATGATGAGGGGGATGAGGGCTGAGCAGCCTTTAGCCCTTCACTGATCTTGAAGGCCAATCGCGAGCAGGCTCGCTCCCACAAAGGTTTGCGGTGTCGCGACTATCTTGTGGGAGCGAGCCTGCTCGCGATGCTTTTGAAGGCTTGATGCACCGCATCGATGCACTGAGAACCGCAATGGCACATGCGGCCCCCCGTCAAAACCAATCAGCCCAACTCGAAGAAACCGCACAAACAAAAGCAAAAGCCCCGAAATACAGGGCCTTGCGCATCATCAGCAGATTTTTTGTGACAAGCCATTTAAAACTGGCACGCCCCCTGCAATAACTCAATCACTACCCAGTTTCGGGGACCTTGGTACAGGCAGGCCGGGGATTCCCCATTTTACATCGGGCTCATCGAGCCCACTGTTTTGGGGGCCTTGATACAGGCAGGTCAAGGTTTCCCTTCTTTACACCCGGGGCTGCGCGTTTAACGCAAGCCCCTCCCGTTTGGGGACCTTGGTACAGGCAGGCCGGGGTTTCCCTCTTTTATTGCTCCTGGAGACGGATCTCCAGCCGCCAGCGGTCATCAACCTCGCTGCCGGCCCACTCCCCCCGCAATGGACGCGCCGCCACCAGCGTCAGCAACAACCCTTTGTCACTCAAACGCACCCGCCAGTTCACGTCCTTGCCATTGAGTTTGAGCTGGCCCTTCTGCGGACGGCCCTCTGCCTGGAGCAACAGCGCCACTGAGCCGTCGATGATTTCCCCGTGCAGCTTGGGCTCGTTGTTGAACCAGGCCACCAGCGTCCCGTCGATCACTTCGACCTGTTGCAGCACGCTCGGCTCGGGCGTGGTCAGGCGACCGATCATCAGGCCGAACATCAGACCGAAGATCGCCAAAGATCCCATCACTCGAGGTAATAGCTTCGAACGCTGATCGGTTTGCGGCGTAGAATGCCGCCCATCTTTATCTGCGGAGCCGTGCATGTTTCACGTCATCCTTTTTCAACCGGAAATTCCGCCGAACACCGGCAACGTCATCAGGCTGTGCGCCAACAGCGGCTGCCACCTGCATCTGATCGAACCACTGGGCTTCGAGATGGACGACAAGCGCCTGCGCCGTGCCGGTCTCGACTACCACGAGTATGCCACCCTGCAACGTCACGCCGATCTCGCCAGCTGTCTGGAGAGCCTGGGGCATCCGCGCTTGTTTGCCTTCACCACCAAGGGGTCGCGGCCATTCCATGATGCCAGCTTCGTCGCGGGCGATGCGTTCCTGTTCGGCCCGGAAAGCCGTGGCCTGCCGGCCGAGGTACTGAACGCCCTGCCCGTCGACCAGCGTCTGCGCCTGCCGATGCGCGAAGGCTGTCGCAGCCTGAACCTGTCCAACACCGTGGCAGTGGCCGTTTACGAGGCCTGGCGGCAGAACGGTTTCCGGTAACCCTGGCCAGAAACTTCTGTGGGAGCGAGCCTGCTCGCGATAGCGCTGTACCAGTCAACTCAATACTGACTGATATGACGCTATCGCGAGCAGGCTCGCTCCCACAGGTTTATACCTTGTGCTACAGCCGCGATACCGCTTACTGAACGGTCGCGGCGCCTTCTTGCTGCATGCGCTGCAGTTCTTGCGCGTACAGGGCATCGAAGTTCACCGGGGCCAGCATCAGGGCCGGGAACGAACCGCGGGTCACCAGGCTGTCCAGGGTTTCGCGGGCGTACGGGAACAGGATGTTGGGGCAGAAGGCACCCAGGGTGTGGCTCATCGAAGCGGCATCCAGGTTCTTGATCAGGAAGATCCCGGCTTGCTGCACTTCGGCAATGAACGCCACTTCGTCACCGTTCTTCACGGTCACCGACAGGGTCAGCACCACTTCGTGGAAATCATCTTCCAGGGCTTTCTGGCGAGTGTTCAGGTCCAGGCCTACGCTCGGCTCCCACTGCTGGCGAAAGATCGCCGGGCTTTTCGGGGCTTCGAAGGACAGGTCACGCACATAAATACGCTGCAAGGAGAATTGCGGTGCGGTTTCTTCTTCGCTGGCAGCTGTGTTCTGTTGGTCAGTCATCGCAGATCCTTCTTACTTTCAGGTTCTTAGTGGGGAATTCAGGCCTTGAGCATCGCATCGAGCTTGCCGGCGCGATCCAGGGCAAACAGATCATCGCAACCGCCCACGTGGGTGCTGCCGATCCAGATCTGCGGCACGGAGGTACGTCCGGCCTTTTGAGTCATTTCGGCGCGCAGTTGCGGCTTGCCGTCGACCTTGATCTCTTCGAAAGCCACACCTTTGTTCTTGAGCAGGAACTTGGCTCGGGAGCAATAGGGGCAGTAATCGCTGGAATAGACAACAACGTGGGTCATATCACTTCACCAGGGGCAGATTGTCGGCTTTCCAGCTTGCAACGCCACCGGACAGTTTGGCGGCGGTAAAGCCGGACTTCATCAGCTCGCGGGCATGAGTGCCTGCGTGCTGGCCCTGAGCATCCACCAGGATCAGCGTCTTGGCCTTGTGTTTTTCCAGTTCACCGATACGAGCGATCAGTTTGTCCTGGGGAATGTTCACCGCGCCGACAATGTGACCAGCGGCGAAATCCTTGCTCGGGCGGATGTCTACCACCACGCCGGTGTCCTTGTTGACCAGTGCCGTCAGCTCGCCAGTACTGAGACTGCGACCGCCGCCCTGCATCGTATGGGCAACCAGCAACGCCAGCAGTACGACGAAGATACCGACGAGAAGGTAGTGGTTAGTGGCAAATTCAATCAGGTGAGCAACCATCGAAGGAGGTTCCAGGGCGTTAAAATGTCGGCCAGTATACACAGCACACAAGGCCGGCCAAACCCCGCCCGGCGGTGACGGCACCGGAACTTACCTTTAAACTGCCCGTCCCTTTTCCATCGCCTTCTTTTAATCAGCCACGAGTGGATTCCATGACTACCACGCCTAAACCTTTGGTCCTGATGATTCTCGACGGCTTCGGTCACAGTGACAGCCACGAATCCAATGCCGTGTACGCGGCCCGCAAGCCTGTGCTGGACCGTCTGTGGGCCACCGTGCCGAACGGCCTGATCTCCGGCAGCGGCATGGACGTCGGCCTGCCCGACGGACAGATGGGCAACTCCGAAGTCGGCCACATGAACCTCGGCGCGGGCCGCGTGGTGTATCAGGACTTCACCCGCGTGACCAAAGCGATCCGCGACGGCGAGTTCTTTGAAAACCCGACCATCTGCGCTGCTGTGGATAAAGCCGTGGCTGCTGGCAAAGCCGTGCACTTCATGGGCCTGCTGTCCGATGGCGGCGTGCACAGCCACCAGGACCACCTGATCGCCATGGCCGAACTGGCCTTCAAGCGCGGTGCCGAAAAAATCTACCTGCACGCGTTCCTCGATGGCCGCGACACGCCACCAAAAAGCGCCACTTCGTCGATCGAACTGCTCGACAGCACCTTCCAGGCTCTCGGCAAGGGTCGTATCGCCAGCATCGTCGGCCGTTACTACGCCATGGACCGCGATAACCGCTGGGACCGGGTGTCCCAGGCCTACAACCTGATCGTCGACGGCAACGCCGAGTTCAACGCCGCCACCGCCCAGGAAGGCCTGCAAGCCGCCTACGAGCGGGGTGAAAGCGACGAATTCGTCAAGGCCACCACCATCGGTGAGCCGGTCAAAGTCGAGGACGGCGATGCCGTGGTGTTCATGAACTTCCGCGCCGACCGTGCCCGCGAGCTGACCCGCGTGTTTGTCGAAGACGATTTCAAGGAGTTCGAACGCGCCCGTCAGCCGAAACTGGCCGGCTTCGTCATGCTGACCCAATACGCCGCCAGCATCCCCGCGCCGTCGGCCTTCGCCGCCGGCAGCCTGGAAAACGTGCTGGGCGACTACCTGGCGAAGAACGGCAAGACCCAATTGCGTATCGCTGAAACCGAGAAGTATGCCCACGTGACGTTTTTCTTCTCCGGTGGCCGTGAAGAGCCGTTCCCCGGCGAAGAACGCATCCTGATTCCGTCGCCGAAAGTCGCCACTTATGACCTGCAACCGGAGATGAGCGCACCGGAGGTCACCGACCGCATCGTCGATGCCATCGAGCACCAGCGCTACGACGTGATCGTGGTCAACTACGCCAACGGCGACATGGTCGGCCACAGCGGGGTGTTCGACGCCGCGGTCAAAGCGGTGGAATGCCTGGACACCTGCGTCGGGCGCATCGTCGAGGCGCTGGAAAAAGTCGGGGGTGAAGCGCTGATCACCGCCGACCATGGGAATGTCGAGCAGATGTCCGACGAGTCCACCGGCCAGGCCCACACCGCCCACACCACCGAGCCAGTGCCATTCATCTATGTCGGCAAGCGTGGCTTCAAGGTCCGCGATGGCGGCGTACTGGCTGACGTGGCGCCGACGATGCTGATGTTGCTGGGGATGGAGAAGCCGGCGGAGATGACCGGGACGTCGATCCTGGTCTGATTGATCCATCAATCACCGCAAACCCTGTGGGAGCGAGCTTGCTCGCGATAGCGATCTTCCAATCAACATCTTTGTTGAATGTGCTGGCGCCATCGCGAGCAAGCTCGCTCCCACATTGGTTTTTGGTGTTTTTTGGGCCAGTTATCACACAGCCCCAAATGGGCGTTTTTTTTGCAGCGTGGGGCGGGCATACTAGGCCGTCCCTTTCCCTGGTGTCGCCCGCCTCTATGCTTCGCGTTCTGATAGCCCTCGCTCTGACCTGCCTGCTCCAACCGGCCTTCGCTGACGAGCGCGCACAAACCCAACAGCAGTTGGACGCCACGCGTCAGGACATTGCCGAGCTGAAAAAGCTGCTGGGCAAGTTGCAGGAAGAGAAGTCCGGCGTGCAGAAAGATCTGCGCGGTACCGAGACCGAGATGGGCAAGCTGGAAAAGCAGGTCGACGCCCTGCAACAAGAGCTGAAGAAAAGTGAATCCGAGTTGCAGCGGCTCGATACGGAGAAAAAAAAACTCCAGAGCGCGCGCACTGAACAGCAAAAGCTGATCGCCATCCAGGCCCGCGCGGCCTACCAGAACGGTCGTCAGGAGTACCTCAAGCTGTTGCTCAACCAGCAGAACCCCGAGAAATTCGCTCGCACACTCACGTATTACGATTACCTGAGCCAGGCACGCCTGGAGCAACTCAAGAGCTTTAACGAAACCCTGCGCCAGCTGGCCAATGTCGAAAAAGAGATTGAATTGCAGCAGGCCCAGTTACTGGTGCAGAAAAGCAGCCTCGACACCCAGCGCGAAGAACTCGAGAAGGTTCGCAAGGAGCGTCAGGTCGCCCTGGCCAAGCTCAATGAGGACGTGAAGGCCCGCGACAGCAAGCTCAAGGCTCGCGAGCAGGACCAGGCTCAACTGGCAAAAGTCTTGAAGACCATCGAAGAAACCCTGGCACGCCAGGCTCGAGAGGCGGAAGAAGCGCGCCAGAAGGCGCTGATCGCCCAGCAGGAAGCCGAAAAAAAGCGCTTGCGTGAGGCCCAGGCCGACGCCAGCGATGCACCGCGAAAACCTGCCCGATCAAGCCCTGGCCCCCTGGTTTCGGCAGGGGGTGAAACCTTCGGCGGCGCCTTTGCTTCGGCACGGGGCAAACTTCCATGGCCGGTCAATGGTCGATTGCTTGCACGCTTCGGCCAAACCCGCGGCGATGATACCCGCACCAAATGGGACGGCGTGATGATCAGCGCCACTGCCGGCAGCCAGGTGCATGCCGTGCATGGCGGTCGTGTGGTGTTCGCCGACTGGCTGCGCGGCGCCGGCCTGCTGGTGATCCTGGATCACGGTAACGGCTATTTGAGCCTGTACGGCCATAATCAGACGCTGCTCAAGGCGGCCGGCGATGTAGTCAAGGCCGGCGAGTCCATCTCTACGGTTGGTAACAGTGGCGGGCAGGATACGCCAGCGCTGTATTTCGCTATTCGTCAGCAGGGTCGCCCCAGTGACCCGACCCAATGGTGTCGTGCGCAAGGATAAGCGCGCCCATCCAACTCAGGAGTTCGTTCGACATGCTGCATTTGTCCCGCCTCACCTCGCTGGCCCTGACGATCGCCCTGGTGATCGGTGCGCCCCTGGCGTTCGCCGCTGAACCGGCCCCCTCGTCGACCGCCGCTACGGCCGCGACCACCAAGGCCCCGCTGCCGCTGGACGAACTGCGCACCTTTGCCGAAGTCATGGACCGGATCAAGGCCGCTTACGTGGAACCGGTGGACGACAAGCTGCTGCTGGAGAACGCCATCAAGGGCATGCTCAGCAACCTTGACCCCCACTCGGCCTACCTGGGGCCGGAAGATTTCGCCGAGCTGCAGGAAAGCACCAGCGGCGAGTTCGGCGGCCTGGGCATCGAGGTCGGCAGCGAAGACGGCTTCGTCAAAGTGGTTTCGCCCATCGACGACACGCCTGCTTCCAAGGCCGGCATCCAGGCCGGTGACTTCATCGTCAAGATCAACGGCCAGCCGACTCGCGGCCAGAGCATGACCGAAGCCGTGGACAAGATGCGCGGCAAGATCGGCCAGAAGATTACCCTGACCCTGGTGCGCGATGGCGGCACGCCGTTCGACGTGACCTTGACCCGCGCGATCATCCAGGTCAAAAGCGTGAAGAGCCAGTTGCTGGAGTCGGGCTACGGCTACATCCGCATCACCCAGTTCCAGGTCAAGACCGGCGAAGAAGTCGCCAAGGCCCTGGCCAAGCTGCGCAAGGACAACGGCAAGAAGCTCAACGGCATGGTCCTGGACCTGCGTAACAACCCCGGCGGCGTGCTGCAATCGGCCGTGGAGGTGGTGGACCATTTCATCACCAAGGGCCTGATCGTCTACACCAAGGGCCGCATCGCCAATTCCGAGCTGCGCTTTTCGGCCACCGGCAACGACCTGAGCGAAGCCGTGCCGCTGGTGGTACTGATCAACGGTGGCAGCGCTTCGGCATCGGAAATCGTCGCCGGCGCCCTGCAGGACCAGAAACGCGGTGTCGTCATGGGCACCACCAGTTTTGGCAAAGGCTCGGTGCAGACCGTCTTGCCGCTCAACAATGACCGCGCCCTGAAGATCACTACTGCGCTGTACTACACCCCTAACGGCCGATCCATCCAGGCCCAGGGCATCGTCCCGGACATCGAGGTGCGCAAGGCCAAGATCACCAGCGAGCAGGACAGCGAGTACTTCAAGGAAGCTGACTTGCAGGGTCACTTGGGCAATGGCAACGGCGGCGCCGACAAACCGACCGGTTCCGGCGCCAAGGCCAAGCCCATGCCGCAGGATGATGACTATCAGTTGGCTCAGGCCCTGAGCCTGCTCAAAGGACTGAACATCACCTCCGGCCGCTGAGATGGGCCTGCGCTTCATCCTGGGCCTGGTGTGCTGCCTGGCTGGCGCGGCCTTTGCCGCGCCCGCCACACCGGCACCGGCACCGCACAAGGCCTACCTGAGCCTGATCATCGATGACCTGGGGCAGAACCTGCCTCGGGATCGCCGCGTGCTGGCCCTGCCCGGCCCGGTCACTGCGGCGATCATGCCCGATACGCCACACGCTGCCGAACTCGCCCGCGAAGCCCATCGCGCCGGCAAGGTCGTCATGCTGCACATGCCCATGGACCCGGCCACCGGGCCGTTCGCCTGGCATCCGGAACTGCCCCTTGAAGAGTTGGGAAAACGCCTCGACGCCGCATTCGCCGCCGTGCCCTTCACCAGCGGGATCAATAACCACATGGGCAGCCGCATGACTTCCCAGCCGCGGGCCATGGCGTGGTTGATGGCGAACTTGCAGCAGCGACACAAGTTCTTTGTCGACAGCCGCACCAGCGCCCAGACAGTCGCCGCCGCCGAGGCGCAAAAAATCGGCCTCGCCAGCGTGTCACGTGATGTGTTCCTGGACGATGAGCGCACCGAAGCGGCCATCGCCCATCAGCTTCAGGTCGCCATAGAGCTGGCTCGCCAGCAGGGCTCTGCGGTGATGATCGGCCATCCCTATCCGCAGACCCTGACCGTGCTCGAACGTGAACTGCCCAGGCTCAAGGCCCAGGGCATCGAATGGATCGACATCAAGTCGATGATCAGCTTGCGCAGCAATCGGGCGATGGCTGGGCATGGCAAAGATGGGGTTTATCGGTAGCGGTTGGGCTCGATCTCAAACCGCGGCGCCGCTATCGCGAGCAGGCTCGCTCCCACAGTGATCCATGGTGAACACATTATTTGCAGACACCCACAATACCTGTGGGAGCGAGCTTGCTCGCGATGACGGCTGTACATTCAACATCTCTTCAAGCTGACCCACCGCTTTCGCGAGCAAGCTCGCTCCCACAGTGATCCATGGTGAACACATTATTTGCAGACACCCACAATACCAGTGGGAGCGAGCTAGCTCGCGATGACGGCTGTACATTCCACATCTCTTCAAGCTGACCCACCGCTTTCGCGAGCAAGCTCGCTCCCACAGATTTGCGCATTCGGAACCGAATCGGCGATCAGAGATACCGCGCCATGATCGCGTCCACCGCACCTTCCTTGCGCAGTTCATCCAGGGCCGCTTGAAGGCGGGCGACCACGTCGTCGGGCACGTTTTTGTTCAACGCCAGGTACAACTCGGCACTGTTGAACCGTAGCACGGTCTTGAGATCGCTCACCCCTTCCTCACGCGCCAGATAGCGCCCGGCCGGATCCCCGGTGGCCCACAGATCGATTTGACCATTGACCAGCTTCCTGGCGTTGTCCTGATCGCGCAACACGACAATCGGGTTCAGCCCTTGCTTGGCCAAGGTCTCGGCAATCGCGTCACCCTTGTAAGCCCCGATCCTGTATTGACGCGCCTGCTCCAACGAGTCCAGGGAAATCTTGCTGTCAGCCTTGGCGAGCATGATCCAGTCGTCCGGGCCAATCGGGCCGACCCATTTGAAGAGCTTTTCACGCTCGGGCAATCGCGCCGTGACAAACACGCCGTACCCGGGATTATCCAGGGCCAGTTTATAAATTCGCTCCCACGGGAAACGCAGTGTCAGGCTGTAGCTGATATCGGCACGTTTGAATATCTCGCGGACAATATCCACCGCGATGCCATTGATGTTCTCGTCCTGAGCGAAGTTTTTGCCATTCTTGGCCATGTTGTAGGGCGGGAAGTTTTCCGTCAGCAACACCAGGCCGACGTCACGGCGATCTTGAGCTTGTGCCCCGTTGACGAACAACAAAGAGGCACTGGCAATAACCAAAAGAATGCGTCTGAACATGTCTGCTACCCGAATCCATGGCGTGCCCAAGAGTGCCTCGGGCCTGCGAGCATGTCCACAGCCCTTTGCTGCCCAGGCGGCTCAACGACTCAAAATATAAAACAGCACTCTCACCGTTGAGGTAACTATTTACCGCCAACCGTCGGCCCCTACCTGATTAATTGGAGAACACCGGCCACTGCCGGTTTTCATTCAACTAACCAAAGGTGTCACTCGATGAAATCGATCTCCTTTCTGCTGACCGGCCTGCTCTGCTCGCTGAGTTTGCAGGGTATCGCCCACAGCCAGGACTTTGGCGAAGGCATGCAAAATTTTACGGCCTCTAAGGTCCTTGAAAACGCGGATGGATCACACAACCACTGGCGGGGCGTCGGACGCCTGTTTATCGACGGCTCTTGTACCGCGACGCTCCTCGACACTCAGGATGCATCGGTACCCCAACCAACACCCGCCTATGTACTCACTTCAGGACACTGTATCGAAAAAGGCAACGGCAACATCGTGACGGATAAACCGGTCAGCGGGGTCATGCAGTTCGATTACTTCGCCGACACCGAATTATTCAAAACCTACGCGCTGAAAAAGGTGGCATGGCGCAGTATGCAAGGCGTTGATCTGGCGATCATAGAATTGGACGTCAGCCTTCAGAAACTCATTGAGGAAGGTATACAGCCCCTGGAACTGGCCCGGCAAAAGCCTGCCGACGGGACCGATGTGCTGATCGTGAGTGCCCCGCTGGGTTTCGACAACGCCACATTGCGCATGGCTGCCTGCACTTTGCAGCCTGCTCGGGAAATAGTGGAAGGCCCATGGGTATGGCGAAACAACGTGATGACACGCTGTCAGGATATAGCCGGCGGCAGTTCAGGGGGGCCGATTCTTGATCGTCACTCCAACGAGATAATAGGCGTAATAGGCACCGGTAACCTGGCGGCCGGTTTCGCTCCATGCGACGAACATGCACCCTGTACGCGGGTTGGGGATGTCTATAAGGCCATTCCCAAAAACGTTTATGGGAACCCGACGATCTTTCTCAACGGATGCTTTGTACAAGGCCACATTGCCAATGAGACAACTTCCTCTTGTCCGCTTTATCCAGCGTTTACCGTGAGTGCTGATGCCAACGAGCCCGCAAGGTACAAGAGGCTCAAAAAACGGGATGACGGGACGATGGAAATTCCGACATGGGATTACCATTTCTCCATCAGCACCGCTTTTTATCGCCACAAGACCGTGCGCACTGCGAAGGACTGCGAAAGTGGCCATTACTACAGCGACGCAATAAGTTCTAACGACGCGTTTATCAACAGCGAGATCGGCGCCCAGCCCGGTTTCTATTTCGTTTGCATTCTTGGCGTTGATTCCGCGACTCAAGGAGCGCAGGTCGGACTCATCAAGAATGGACTGTCCCTTGTGGTGGAAGTCCTCGATGACACGCCAACGGCACAGCCCGATTTGTCGATCAGTAGCGGAGTCGGCGTGGAGCTGGCACGCGGTAGCGAGTACCGGACCTACGCCGTCAAATTTGGCCCGCTGGACACCACAGATTGCTCAAGGGATGAGCAGTATCTGACCCACACCTACATGGATTTCTGGTTTCCGGATGCAGAACTGCCGCTGAAATTCTGCACAATCGCCTACGACAAATCAGGCCAGGCATCCGAGCCGAGGGTTGACGTACTGAGCCCTGCAACACGGGCGCAAAACGCAACCCCCCGTCGCCCCCTGAGGTGAGCATCGGGGCTCGGTTGTGCCAGCTTATCGAATGACGATTCCGCGCTGCGCCATGTAAGCCTTGGCTTCCGGCACGGTGTATTCGCCGAAGTGGAAAATGCTCGCCGCCAGTACCGCACTGGCATGGCCTTCAAGGATGCCATCGGCCAGGTGCTGCAGGTTGCCAACGCCGCCGGAGGCGATGACCGGAATGCCCAGGGCATCGCTGATGGCGCGGGTGACGCCCAGGTCGAAACCGTTTTTCATGCCGTCCTGGTCCATGCTGGTCAGCAGGATCTCACCGGCCCCCAGGCCTTCCATCTTCTTCGCCCATTCAACGGCGTCCAGGCCGGTGGGTTTGCGCCCACCATGGGTGAAGATTTCCCAGCGCGGGGTTTCGCCCGGGCCGGACACCTTCTTGGCATCGATGGCCACGACAATGCACTGCGAACCAAAACGCTGGGCCGCTTCGCCGACGAATTCCGGGTTGAACACCGCGGCGGTGTTGATCGACACCTTGTCCGCACCGGCGTTGAGCAGGTTGCGGATGTCCTGCACGGTGCGCACGCCACCGCCCACGGTCAGCGGGATGAACACCTGGCTGGCCATGCGCTCGACGGTATGCAGCGTGGTATCGCGGCCGTCGACGCTGGCCGTGATGTCGAGAAAGGTAATCTCGTCCGCGCCCTGCTCGTCATAGCGACGGGCGATTTCCACCGGGTCGCCGGCGTCGCGGATGTTCTCGAACTTGACGCCCTTGACCACCCGGCCGTTGTCCACGTCCAGGCAAGGGATGATGCGTTTGGCCAGCGCCATGGTCAGTCCTCAGCCTTTGTAGGAATCGCAGAAGGCCTGGGCCTCAGCGACATCCAGCGTGCCTTCGTAGATCGCGCGACCGGTGATCGCGCCGATGATGCCAGGCGCCTTGGCGTCGAGCAGCGCCTTGATGTCGCCCAGGTTATGGATGCCGCCGGAGGCGATCACCGGAATCTTCGTGGCGGCGGCCAGGGCGGCGGTGAACGGAACGTTGCAGCCCTGCATCATGCCGTCTTTGGCGATGTCGGTGTAGACGATGGCAGACACCCCATCGGCCTCGAAACGCTTGGCCAGGTCAATCACCTGCACGGTACTGACTTCAGCCCAACCGTCAGTGGCGACGAAACCGTCCTTGGCATCCAGGCCAACGATGACCTTGCCCGGGAAGGCGCGGCAAGCCTCAGCGACAAACGCCGGGTCTTTCACCGCCTTGGTGCCGATGATCACATAGCTCACGCCAGCCTTGACGTAGTGTTCGATGGTTTCCAGCGAGCGGATACCGCCGCCGATCTGGATCGGCAGGTTCGGGTAGCGCTTGGCAATGGCCGTGACCACTTCGCCGTTCACCGGCTGCCCTTCGAAGGCACCGTTCAGGTCAACCAGATGCAGGCGACGGCAGCCGCCCTCCACCCACTTGGCGGCCATGCTCACCGGATCATCGGAGAACACCGTGGAGTCTTCCATCCGGCCCTGACGCAGACGTACGCAAGCGCCGTCCTTGAGATCGATAGCGGGGATAATGAGCATGCTTTTCCTTCGTCAAAGAGCTGCAAGCTGCAAGCCATAAGCTGCAAGCACGCACGCGTTTCAATTCTTGCAGCTTTAAGCTTGAAGCTTGCGGCTGCTCTAATTCTTCTCAAGCGCCCACAAGTCGCTTTCGATGCTTTCGAACCTTTCTTTAAGGTGCGTCTGCACATCGAAAATCGCCCTGTTGTAATAGTGCGGAGCAATTTCGCGGGTAAACAGCTCAAGAATTTCCGCCGCTTCGAACGAACCCAGGTCCAGTTCAAAACGATCCTCCATGAACCGTTGGATCTTGAGGTTCGCCTCACTTTCCTGCTCGGGCGTGAGGGTGAGGATCGGCGGTTTCTTGCGGGCCATTACCAGCGCCCGTCCCACGCGGCGAAGTTCTGCAGCAACTGCAGGCCATGGGTATGGCTCTTCTCCGGATGGAACTGCACGGCGAAGCGCGAACCGTCGGCCAGGGCCGCGGCGAAGTCGACGCCATAGTGACCGCCGCCCACCACCTGCCGGGCGTTACCGGCCGCGATGTAGTAGCTGTGCACGAAGTAGAAGCGCGCCAGGTCCGGAATGTTGTGCCACAGCGGGTGATCCACCGTCTGCTTCACCTCGTTCCAGCCCATGTGCGGGACTTTCAGGTGCTCGCCGTCTTCGTGCAGATCCTTGCCGAAAAACTTCACCTGGCCTGGAAACATCGCGATGCAATCGACGCCGTCGTTCTCCTCGCTGCTCTCGAGCAAGGCCTGCATGCCCACGCAAATGCCAAGGAACGGACGATCCTGACTGACTTCATGCACAAGCGAATCGAAGCCCAGGCGACGGATCTCGGCCATGCAGTCACGAATCGCACCAACACCGGGAAAGACCACCCGGTCGGCTTCGCGAATCACGTCGGCATCGCTGGTGATCAGTACCTTGCCGGCGCCCACGTGCTCGAGGGCCTTGGCCACCGAGTGCAGGTTGCCCATGCCGTAATCGATAACCGCGACCGTCTGCATTACAGGACGCCCTTGGTGGAGGGCATTTGCCCGGCCATGCGGTCATCGAGCTCCACGGCCATGCGCAGCGCGCGGCCGAAAGCCTTGAACACGGTTTCGATCTGGTGGTGGGTGTTGTGCCCGCGCAGGTTGTCGATGTGCAGGGTCACATTGGCGTGGTTGACGAAGCCCTGGAAAAATTCCTGGAACAGGTCCACGTCGAAGCCGCCAACGGTGGCACGGGTGTACGGCACATGCATTTGCAGGCCCGGACGACCGGAGAAGTCGATGACCACACGCGACAGCGCCTCATCGAGCGGCACGTAGGCGTGGCCGTAGCGACGGATGCCTTTCTTGTCGCCGATGGCTTTGGTGAAGGCCTGCCCCAGGGTGATACCGACGTCTTCCACCGTGTGGTGGTCGTCGATGTGCAGGTCGCCCTTGCTGACGATATCCAGGTCGATCAGCCCATGACGGGCGATCTGGTCCAGCATGTGCTCAAGAAAAGGCACGCCGATATCAAACCGGGCCTTTCCGGTGCCATCCAGGTTGATCGAGGCTTTGATCTGGGTTTCCAGAGTGTCGCGCTCGACAGACGCCTTACGTTCGGCCATCACCAGCTCCGCAAAATCATTGGGCGAAAAAGGCAGCCATTATAGGGGCGCGAGCGGCAAACAGAAACACGGGAGGTGATATCCCTGACGGGTTGTCGGCGATAGACATGTCCGTACAAGCAATTGTGGCCATCACCCAAAACAAATGTGGGAGCGAGCCTGCTCGCGATAGCGGTGGATCAGCCGACAATGATGCTGGCTGACCCTCCCTCATCGCGAGCAGGCTCGCTCCCACAAGATTCGCCCTCACCCCAGCGGGTTCGGGCTAGCGCATTACTGGAACAACACCGCCGTCTTCTGCAGGGTTACCCAGACACCCCACGCCAACGGAATGCCCACCACCAACCAGGCGGCGATCGCCAAAGGCTTGGTGCCCGGCGCGGCTTTCCACTCCAGCGAAGTGGTGCTGTCAGCGCCCTTGTCATGGCCCAGCGCCTGTTCGGCGGCCAGTTCGGCGTCGGTCATGAAGTACTTGTCGGCGACCGGACGGACCATCAGGTTGCACAGGAAGCCCAGTACCAGCAGGCCGGCGAGGATGTACAAGGTGATGTCATAGGCCGCAGCGCGTTCAACGCCGATGCTCAGCTGATATTCACGCAGGTAGTTCACCAGTACCGGACCCAGCACGCCTGCTGCGGCCCAAGCGGTCAACAGCCGACCGTGGATCGCGCCGACCATTTGCGTACCGAACAGGTCCGCCAGGTAGGCCGGCACGGTGGCAAAACCGCCGCCGTACATCGACAGGATGATGCAGAACGCCGCCACGAACAGCGCGACGCTGCCCAGATGACCCAGGTTCGGGATCAGCGCGTACAGGGCAAAGCCCAGGGCGAAGAACACGAAGTAGGTGTTCTTGCGACCCAGGTAATCCGAGCAGGATGCCCAGAAGAACCGCCCACCGATGTTGAACAGGCTCAGCAGACCAGTGAAACCGGCCGCAATGGCCGCGATCTGACCCAGCTGCGCAGCATCCAACTGACCGAAAGGCAAGTCATTGCCGAGCAACTTGCCGCCGAACACTTCCTGCAACAGTGGCGATGCCATGCCGATGATGCCGATACCGGCGGATACGTTCAGGCACAGCACCAGCCATACCAGACGGAACTGCGGGGTTTTCCAGGCCACGTTCACGTGAACGTGACGATGGGTGATCATCGCGTTCGCAGCTTTCTTCGGTGCAGGGGTCCAGCCTTCAGGCTTCCAGCCGGTCGGCGGGACGCGGTACGACAGGGCGCCACCGACCATGAACACGAAGTAGATCGCGGCCATGACCAGGAAGCTTTGCCATACGCCCACTTCAGTCGGCGAAGAGAAATGGCTCATCAGCGCTGCAGCCAGCGGTGCACCTACCATCGCGCCGCCGCCGAAGCCCATGATCGCCATGCCGGTGGCCATGCCACGCTTGTCCGGGAACCACTTGATCAGCGTCGAAACCGGGGAGATGTAGCCCAGCCCCAAGCCGATACCACCGATTACCCCGGAGCCGACCCACATCAGCCATATCTGGTGAGTGTAGATACCCAGCGCGGAAATCAGCAGACCGCCGCACCAGCACAAGGCCGATACAACGCCAGCCTTACGTGGCCCGGCGTGTTCCAGCCAGCCGCCCCAGATGGCTGCCGAGCAACCCAGGAAGATGAAGAACAGGGTGTAGATCCAGCCGAGCATCGAGATCGGCCAGTCACATTGGGATGAAAAGACTTGTGCGATGAAGCTCATGTCCGGTGCACAGGCTACAGGCTTGGTGACGCCCAGTGCCTTGGACAACGGCAACCAGAACACCGAAAAGCCGTAGGCCATGCCGATGCAAAGGTGGATGGCCAGTGCGGCCGGTGGAACCAGCCACCGGTTGAATCCGGGCTTGGCGATAATGCGTTCCTTGGAGAGGAACGCAGGCTGGGCGGCAAAGCCGTCCGCCGTGATGCTCGTGCTCATTATGTATCCCCCAGTTATTGGTATGGCTCGCCAGCCATGCATCACCCTCAGCCTTATTGCACGCAAAGCGCGACTGTATTTTCTGGTGAAGCTTCATTTTGGTGCGACATTGAGTCGCAGAAGGACGGGCGAACGGGTAAAGGTTACCATTTGCTTATGACAGAAAAGCCAAAGTGCTATCACCTTTTTTACATCTTCTGTCTTATCGCGCCATTGCACGTTTTCTGTAGGGCGTGAATCGTTTATTTTTCAGGAATTTATATGCCCATCGTTGTCGAGCAGTTGAATGACGCCACCTGTCGGGACCGGCAGGACCTGCACAAAATCTACCAGGATGCCCCGGCCTGGCTGTTCGAGCCGTTCACTGACGGCACACAATTGATACACAAATGCCTGGAGGACGGCGCGTTGATCGCAGCCCGCTTCAATGACCGGTTGCTCGGTGCCGCACGGCTGCAACGGCACCAGGACGTCTGGCACTTGTCCCAAATGTGCGTGCGAAACGTCACCCGTCGTCGTGGGGTGGCGGAACGATTGGTCAGCGAAGCCCGGAAAATGGCTACGCAACACGGTGCCGAACTGAAGCTCTTGGCCCCATCCGGTCATCTGGAAGCCCAGGCGCTGGCGGCCAAATTGAAACTGGCACTGGAGCAGGCCTAGATCCGGGAGCTCAGCGCGGCCCTCGCCACGGTTCCATGGCCCACAGGCCTGTCAGAAAGAACGATCACCCAACGCGCCACTAGGTCAGGGCGTTATACTCCCAGGCTAAATTTTGAACTCAACCTACAAGGACTCGCCCATGAAAGCGTTCGGCAAAATCCTGGGTCTGGTACTTCTCGGGCTGTTGCTGGTCATTGTGGCCTTGGGCTTTGCCCTGACCCACCTCTTCGATCCCAACGACTATAAAGAAGAGATCCGCCAGATAGCCCGCGACAAGGCCCACATTGAGCTGACCCTCAATGGCGACATCGGCTGGAGCCTTTTCCCGTGGCTGGGTCTGGAGTTGCACGAAGCCAGTGTCGCCACCCTGGCAAACCCGACACAACCGTTCGCCGACCTGCAGATGCTCGGCCTTTCCGTGCGCGTGATTCCACTGCTGCGCCGCGAAGTGCAGATGAGCGACGTGCGCGTCGAAGGCCTGAACCTGCGACTCAACCGTGACAAGAACGGCCACGGCAATTGGGAAGACATCGGCAAGGCACCCGCCTCTAAAACCACGGCAAACGCCCCGGCACCGGCCGAACAGCCTGCCCCTGGGGACAGCCCCCCGGCGCAGAAACCGGCCCAGCCAACCCGCCTGGACATCGACAGCCTGACCGTGAACAACGCCCGGGTCGAATACACCGACGAGCAGGCCGGCCGGCAGTTCACCGCCGAAAGCATCCAACTGAGCACTGGCCCGATCCATGATTCCACCAACATTCCGGTCACTCTCACCGCATTCCTGGCCAGCAACCAGCCAGCCGTGCGGGTGCGCACCGAGGTCACGGGCGAGCTGCGCTTCGAGCGCGCCTTGCAGCGCTACAAGTTCGAAGACCTGAAGCTGTCCGGCGAAGCCACGGGCGACCCTTTGCAAGGCAAGACCGTGACGTTCGCGGCACACGGGCAGCTACTCCTGGATAAAGCGGCGAACGTCGCCGAATGGACCGGCATCAAGCTTTCCATCAATCAACTGCGGGCGTTGGGCGAACTGAAGGTCAATGATCTGGACAAGACCCCGCAACTGAGCGGCGGCATGTCGATCGCCCAATTCGACCTGGCGAAATTCGTCGACGGCGTCGGTCAGAAACTGCCGGCCATGGCCGAAGGCAGCTTGAGCAAAGTCGAACTGGTCACCCGTATTGCGGCCACGCCGACCAGCGCCGAATTCAATAGCATCAACCTGAAAATCGACGACAGCACCTTCAGCGGTCGTATCGCCGTGGAAGACTTTGCCAAGCAGTCACTGCGTGCGCAGCTCAAGGCCGATACCTTCAACGTTGACCGCTACCTGCCGCCAAAATCCGCCGAGGCCGACAGTTCCAAGGCGGCCCGAGAGGCGGAGGTCAGCAACACCGAAGCCAGTGCCATGGCGGGCGCCGGCAGCACACCGTTGCCGAGCGCGCCCACCCAGGGCGCTTGGAGCAACGACCGGCTGTTTCCGGTCGAACGCCTGGGCAAACTGGACCTGGATGCCGACCTGACCTTCGGCCAACTGACCCTCGATAAACTGCCGATCCAGAATGCCGCCCTCAAGGCCACCGGCCAGGGCGGCCTGCTGACCCTGGAAAACCTGCGGGGCGATTTGTATAACGGCAACTTCGAAGTCAAAGGCACGCTGGACGTGCGCCAGCCCACGCCGCAGTTGAGCCTGCAAACCCGCATCAACCGGGTACCGGCCGAGAAAATCATCGAAAGCCAGGGCAAGAATCCGCCCGTCAAAGGCCTGGTGACACTCAACAGCGCCGTGACCGCCAGCGGCAACAGCCAAAAGGCCCTGATCGACAGCCTCAACGGTACTGCCGGGTTCGTCATCAACGACGGTGTCCTGCTCAATGCCAACCTCGAGCAGCAATTGTGCCGAGGCATCGCCACCCTCAATCGTAAAACCCTCAGTGGCGAGCCCCGGGGCAAGGACACCCCGTTCGAGCAACTCAACGGCAATCTCACCTTCCGCAGCGGCGTGGCCAGCAACCCGGACCTGAAGGTCCGTATCCCTGGCATGACCGTCAACGGCAACGGCGATATCGACCTGCGTGTGCTGGGCATGGACTACCGCGTCGGCATCATCATCGAAGGCGACAAGAGCGACATGCCCGACCCAGCTTGCCAGGTCAACGAACGTTACGTCGATGTCGAATGGCCGTTACGCTGCCGCGGTCCGCTGGAGCTGGGCGCGAAGGCATGCCGGCTGGACAACGAGGGTCTGGGCAAAGTCGCCGCGAAACTGGCCGGCGACCGCCTCGGCGACAAGCTCAATGAGAAGATCGACGAGAAGCTCGGCGACAAGGTCAGCCCCGAGCTGAAGGACGCGCTCAAGGGGTTGTTCAAGCGATGACAGCCGAGCAGTTTTCCAGCGCCGTACTGGACTGGTTCGACCGCCACGGGCGCCACGACTTGCCTTGGCAGCAAGACATCACTGCGTATCGGGTGTGGGTCTCGGAAATCATGCTGCAGCAGACCCAGGTCAGCACCGTGCTCAATTATTTCGACCGGTTCATGGCCTCGCTGCCCACCGTGCAAGCCCTGGCCGCCGCGCCGGAAGACGAAGTGCTGCACCTGTGGACCGGCCTGGGCTACTACACCCGCGCCCGTAATCTGCAGAAAACCGCGAAGATCGTAGTCGACCAATATGGCGGTGAATTCCCCCGCGACGTGGAAAAACTCACCGAATTACCGGGGATCGGCCTGTCCACAGCCGGCGCCATCGCCAGCATCAGCATGGGCCTGCGGGCACCGATCCTCGATGGCAACGTCAAGCGGGTGCTGGCGCGCTTCACCGCCCAGGAAGGTTACCCGGGCGAACCGAAGGTCGCGAAGCAACTGTGGGCGACTGCCGAGCGCTTCACGCCTCAAGACCGGGTCAACGCCTACACCCAGGCGATGATGGACCTGGGCGCCACGCTCTGTACCCGCAGCAAACCCAGCTGCCTGCTTTGCCCGCTTAAAAAAGGCTGCCAAGCCCACATGCTCGGCCTGGAGACCCGCTACCCGATCCCCAAGCCACGCAAGGATGTGCCCAAAAAACGCACCTTGATGCCGATGCTGGCCAACCGCGAAGGCGCGATTCTGCTTTATCGTCGCCCCTCCACGGGCCTGTGGGGCGGTTTATGGAGCCTGCCGGAACTCGACGACCTCGACGACCTGCAACACCTGGCCCTGCAACACTCGCTGGAGCTGGGCAATCATCAGCAGATGCCGAGCCTGGTACACACTTTCAGCCACTTTCAGTTGGCGATCGAACCCTGGCTGGTCCGGGTCCGGGAAACCGGCCATCACGTGGCCGAGGCCGACTGGCTCTGGTATAACCTCGCCACCCCGCCGCGCCTGGGCCTCGCCGCCCCGGTCAAGACCTTGCTCGAACGCGCGGCCGCCGTATTGAACGCAGGAGAGTTGCAATGATCCGCACCGTGATGTGCCGCAAGTACAAAGAACAACTGGAAGGCCTGGAGCGCGCGCCGTTCCCGGGCGTCAAAGGCCAGGACATCTACGACAATGTCTCGGCCAAGGCCTGGGCGGACTGGCAAAAACACCAGACCCTGCTGATCAACGAAAAACGCCTGAACATGATGAACGCCGAAGACCGCAAATACCTTCAAGGCGAAATGGAAAAGTTCTTTTCCGGCGAAGAATACGCCAAGGCCGAAGGCTACGTGCCGCCGTCCGAATAGGCCACCCAGAACCGGGGCGGATCGTAAGCGACGGTAATAATTAAATATTTTTTGATAACGTGCTTGACGACCCCCTGAAAAACCCGTTTAATGCGCCCCGTTGCCCAGATAGCTCAGTCGGTAGAGCAGGGGATTGAAAATCCCCGTGTCGGCGGTTCGATTCCGTCTCTGGGCACCAAATACCGAAAACCCCGATCAAGAAATTGATCGGGGTTTTTTATTGCCTGGGATTTACGGGAGCTGTGACGGCGCGTCGAGCTCTTCAACCTCATTGGGTGCCACATTGTTTGTGGTGGATTGAGATTCGAAGTGGTTGCCCTGAAGCTGTAGGATAGATCGCCTTATTTTCATGCCAGGAGTCTGCCCCCCCCATGTCATCGGCAAACAAACAGCAGAAACGAAACCAGCGCGCCAAGGCGAAAGCCAAGAAGAACCGCATTCAGCGTGCTGCTGCGCCGAACGATTTCCTGGACCCGAACGATGAGCGCATCGATCTGGAATCCGTGGACCTGACGGAGCTGTTCCAAATCATGAGCTCAGCTGAAAAGGTCAGCCAGAAGGCGATGTGCGAAGCGTTCCTGGCCTATCCATTGTTGACGCTGGTGCTGGAACAGGAAGGTGAGGACGAAGCGACCGACTTCATCATTACTGCATTGATCGAATACCGTCGCCTGACCAAAGGCGTCGATGAGCAGACCGCACTGGATTGGGTGGAGAGTGAGCAGTTCCAGGCCGATTATGTCGCCGCGTCCAAGGCGCTAGCCCAAGATCCGATCTGATGATCGTCCTCCTTATGAGGACGTCGGCAGTGGATGACGCCATCCCGGGATAGCTCCTACAAGCCAGGGTCAGCCAAGATCAGGCGGCGTCAAACCCGTCCTGCAAGAATCGGACGGCTTTCCTCCCACCTAATCAGACTCGCCCTGCATCATCGAAACGTCGTCCAGAGCATCCTTTTGGTCCGCCCATTCTCACGGCTGACATTTCGATGACCTCACTTCTCCCCCTAGACGACCCAAAGCTTGCTCCTCTGATTAATGAGCTAGGTGAACTGATCCGCCAGGCTCGCCAGAAGGTGCTGCGTGCCGTCGATACACTTCAGGCTCAGACCTGCTGGCAGATCGGGCGGCACATCATCGAATTCGAACAGGGAGGAGCATTTGGAACGCAGTGCGTTCCGAATTGAGCTGGCCCCATTACCGCACACTTCTGCGGGTAGAAGACCCAAACGCCCGTCATTGGTACCTGACGACGGGCAAATTGAAAGCCGACAGCTGATGACCGCTCGAAGGTAAAAAATCTGTGTAAGATTGATGCGCTTTTTTTCCAGCAACGCTCCAGTCAACGAGCTCTATCCCGCATGTCACCGGCCGCGCCTCCCCCTTCTCTGATTCAGGCATTGCGGACCGAAACCGCTGAGCTGCACGTCGCCCTGGAAAAACGCTTGCCGTTTTTCTCCGAACAGTTGGACCTCGACCTGTACCGGCGCCTGATGGCCGCCTACTACGGTTTTTATAAACCGCTGGAACAGCGACTTCATGTACTGACGCTGACACCGACGGGGTTGGACCAATCCCTGCGGATCAAGCTTCCCGTACTGCAGGCGGATCTCACGGCATTGGGCCTGGATGACCACGCTATCGAGGCACTGCCCACCTGCCGGGACCTGCCGCAGATCGATTCCCGTGCCGCCGCCCTGGGAGTTTCCTATGTGCTGGAAGGTGCAACTCTCGGGGGGCAGATCCTGCGGCGCAGAGTCGCCGAACAGCTCGGTCTTGATGCCTCCAGCGGCGCGGCGTTTCTCAATGTGTATGGCGAACTCACCGGTCGGCGCTGGAAGGACTTCCTTCAGTATTTGGGCGACAGGAACCTTGGCTACGCCCAAACGCTCGAAGTCACACGTGCCGCCAAAGCGACGTTTACTCATTTTGAACACTGGCTGGACAGCCAAAAGGTATTGTTATGACCCCGGAAAACCAGGAAGCCTTCGAAGAACTGCTGGCCAATTGTGCAGACGAACCGATTCGCTTCCCCGGGGCCATCCAGCCTCATGGCGTGCTACTGATGCTGTCCGAACCCGACTTCGTCATCCGACAGGTCAGCGCCAACGTATTGCAATTGATGGGGCACGATTCTCACGATCTCCCCGGCCAGACGCTGGACGCACTGTTCGGGCAGCAGCAGGCCCAAGCCGTCCTCAAGGCCTGTCGCGCCGATGCGGACGGGGACAACGCGCCCGTGGAGATTGTCGTGAACCAGTTGCGTTTTGACGCCCTGGTCCACCGCCATCAAGGCGCCCTGATCGTCGAACTGGAACAGCACCTGAGCGACTACCGTCCCGAAGGTGTCAGCGGCGAAGCCAACCTGGGGCGCATGCTGCAACGCCTGCAAAGCGCGAAAAGCCTTCAGGCTCTGTACGAAATCAGCGTTCGGGAAATTCAGGCCATGACCGGTTACGACCGGGTGCTGATCTATCGCTTCGAAGAAGAAGGCCACGGCCAGGTGATCGCCGAGGCCAGCGCGCCGTCGATGGAGCTCTACAAAGGCCTGTTTTTTCCGGCATCGGATATCCCTGAACAGGCCCGGGAGCTGTATCGCACCAACTGGCTGCGGATCATCCCCAACGCTGACTACACGCCGGTACCGCTGGTCCCGCAGTTGCGTCCCGACACTCAGACACCCCTGGACCTGAGCTTTTCCACCCTGCGTAGCGTCTCGCCGATCCACCGCCAATACATGAAAAACATGGGTGTGCTGTCGTCCATGAGCATTTCCCTGATGGAAGGCGACCGACTGTGGGGCCTGATCAGTTGCGGCAACCGTCACCCCCTGCTCGTGCCCCATGAAATGCGCATGGCCTGCCAGACCATCGGCCAAGTGCTGTCGCTGCAGATCAGCGCCATGGAAGCACTGGAGCTGACCCGCCAACGGGACGCCAAGCTTGACGACCTCAAGGTTCTCGCCACGGCCATGGCCGAGTCCAGCGACAATGTCTTTGACGGCTTGTCCCGCGAACCCCAAAGGCTGATGGACCTGACCGGCGCCACCGGCGTCGCGATCCTCGAGGACAACAAGCTGCACCGCCATGGCCAGTGCCCGAAAGCGGAGCAGATCCGCGAGCTGCATAAATGGATGCTGGAGACCGACCAGCCCGTTTTCTCCCACCACAACCTGAGCAGCGTTTTCGCTCCAGCCCAGGCCTATCAGGACGTGGCGAGCGGTGTGCTGGCGATCCACCTGCCCAAGCCTGTGGAAAATGGCGTGCTGTGGTTCCGCCCCGAGGTGAAGCAAACCATCCAGTGGAGCGGCGACCCGCAAAAACCTCTGGACCTGGAAAGCAGCGAGACAGGTTTGCGCCTGCGACCGCGAACGTCTTTCGAAATCTGGAAAGTCGAAATGGCCGGCATCAGTACCAAGTGGACCCACGGCGATCTGTTTGCCGCCAACGACCTGCGCCGCTCAGCGCTGGAAAACGATCTGGCCCGGCAAGTCCACAAGGAGCGTCAGGCGGTGCAGGCGCGTGATGAGCTGGTGGCGGTGGTGTCCCATGACCTGCGCAACCCGATGACGGTCATATCCATGCTCTGCGGCATGATGCAAAAGTCCTTCAGCTCCGACGGCTCCCATAGCTCCAAGCGAATTGCTTCAGCCATCGACACCATGCAACAGGCCGCCAGCCGCATGAACGTTCTGCTCGAAGACCTGCTGGACACTTCGCGCATCGACGCCGGGCGCTACACCATCCATCCCCAGCCGCTGGACGTCAGCCAGATATTCGAAGACGCCTGCTCGCTGCTGACGCCGCTGGCAACCGCCAAGGCCATCGATATTTCGTTCCACGCCGAACCCAATCTCAAGATCAATGCCGACCCCGAGCGGTTGTTCCAGGTGCTGTCGAACCTGATCGGAAACGCCATCAAGTTCACCCCCCAGCAAGGTAGCGTGGGCATCAGCGCGATGTCGGTGGGTGACGAGATCGTGTTCAGCGTTCGTGATACCGGCGAAGGAATCAAACCGGAGCAGTTGCCTCACGTGTTTGACCGCTACTGGACAGTCAAGGAAGGCAACCCGAACGGCACCGGACTGGGTTTGTATATTTCCAAGGGGATTGTCCAGGCCCATGGCGGTAAACTGCACGCCGAAAGCCAGCCAGGCAAGGGCAGCGAATTCAGCTTTACCGTGCCGAAAATCAACTGAGCCGGGCATCGCCCCCTAACAAACTGGAAACCGAAGCCCAATGGCCTCACTGAACAAACAGCAAAAACGCGCCAAGCGTGCCAAAGACAAAGCCAAGCAAATCCGCATGAGCGGGCGTAAATCCATCCCCATGTATGGCGACCCGGCCCACGCCACCGCCCAGCCACCGGTCTATGTGCTCGAGCTGTTCGCCAAGCTACGCGAAGCCGAGGCCATCAGCCGTAGCGAAATGCTCGACACGCTGCTCGCGTCCCTGAGCGTGATGATCAGCGAACGCCCCGGCCTGCTGGACCTGAAAAACGCCGAGAACGAAAGCATGGCCGCCACCAACCTGGCCGCGGACATGCTGGTCGACTACCGCATGTGGGCCGACGACATGGATCGCGAGACGGCCCAGCGCTGGCTCAGCACCCCGGAGTTCATCAAGGACTTCAGCGAGGCGCTGGATCGTTATCGTCAGTTGATGGAAGAGCCCGCCAGCGAATAGAACGCGATCAGCCTCACGGAGAAGAAGACAGCCAGCTAAAACTTCCTATGGACGATAAAAACGCACAACGGCAACACTCATCCGATTAACCCTTCCAACCCCCAGCCAAAGCTGGCACCATCGCGCCTTTTTTTACGCGACTCCCCGGGATTTTTACCGGTAAACAGAGTTCGAACGGCCGTTCGGTTGTTGATGGCGCGACAGTCTGCTGCGCCGATGCGACAACCTGCCGCACATTCGCGGTTTACCACCCGTAGCGCTGTTGGCTGCCATTCGGACGCTATGCTAGCTTGGCCGCCTCGCCAGGAAGGCCGCCAACAGCAAGGGAGCACACACCATGAGGACCGCACATGGCCCAGGCCACGCCCGCGCTTGAAATCCGCAACCTGCACAAACGCTACGGAAAGCTGGAGGTGCTCAAAGGCGTCTCGCTGACCGCCCGCGACGGCGATGTGATCTCGATCCTGGGTTCCTCCGGTTCCGGCAAGTCCACATTCCTGCGCTGCATCAACCTGCTGGAAAATCCCAACCAGGGCCAGATCCTGGTGGCCGGCGAAGAACTCAAGCTCAAGGCCGCGAAAAACGGTGAACTGGTGGCCGCCGATGGCAAACAGATCAACCGCATGCGCAGCGAAATCGGTTTTGTGTTTCAAAACTTTAACCTCTGGCCGCACATGAGCGTGCTCGACAACATCATCGAAGCCCCGCGCCGGGTGCTCGGCCAGAGCAAGGCCGAGGCCGTGGAAGTGGCCGAGGCCTTGCTGGCCAAGGTCGGCATCGCCGACAAGCGTCATGCCTACCCTGCCGAGCTTTCCGGTGGTCAGCAGCAGCGCGCCGCCATCGCCCGCACTCTGGCGATGCAGCCTAAAGTGATTCTGTTCGACGAACCCACCTCTGCCCTTGACCCGGAAATGGTCCAGGAAGTACTTAGTGTGATCCGCGCCCTGACCGAAGAAGGCCGCACCATGCTGCTGGTGACTCACGAAATGGGCTTCGCCCGTCAGGTTTCCAGCGAAGTGGTGTTCCTTCATCAAGGCTTGGTCGAGGAGCAAGGATCGCCACAGCAGGTCTTCGAAAACCCGCTTTCGGCGCGCTGCAAACAATTCATGTCCAGCAACCGCTAACGGAGCAGTACATATGCAGACCTACAAGAAATTCCTCCTGGCCGCTGCCGCCAGTCTGGTCTTCTCGGCCAGCGCCATGGCCGCTGAGAAACTGAAGATGGGCATCGAAGCGGCCTACCCGCCGTTCAATAACAAAGATGCCAGTGGCAACGTGGTCGGCTTCGACAAGGACATTGGCGACGCCCTGTGCGCCAAGATGAAAGTCGAATGCAGCGTGGTGACCTCCGACTGGGACGGCATCATTCCGGCCCTGAACGCCAAGAAGTTCGACTTCCTGATCTCCTCGCTGTCGATTACCGAGGAACGCAAGCAGGCCGTGGACTTCACCGAACCGTACTACTCCAACAAGCTGCAATTCATCGCACCGAAGGCCACCGAAGACTTCAAGACCGACAAGGCCTACCTGAGCGGCAAGACCATTGGCGCACAACGCGCCACGCTGGCCGGCACCTGGCTGGAAGACCGCAACATGGAAGATGACTACAACGTAAAGGTCACGCTCTACGATACCCAGGAAAACGCTTACCTGGACCTGCTCTCGGGCCGCGTTGACGCCATCCTGGCGGACAAATACGTGCAATACGAATGGCTCAAGAGCAAAGACGGCGCCGCCTTCGAATTCAAAGGCGACCCGGTGGTAGAAAGCGACAAGATCGGTATCGCGGTGCGCAAGGGTGACGACGAACTGCGCAACAAGCTGAACGCCGCGCTCAAGGAAATCGTTGCCGACGGCACCTATAAAAAGATCAACGACAAGTACTTCCCGTTCAGCATCTATTGATACTGACGTGCCTGGCCGGCGCCGCTTCATTGCGACGCCGGCCCTTAGCAAAGCCTGCCGCGATATGAACACACACCCATGATGATCGATCTCTACGGATTCGGCCCGGCGCTCGCCGCTGGCGCGCTGATGACCGTCAAACTGGCGCTCTCGGCCCTCTGCCTGGGGCTGGTGCTCGGCTTGCTCGGCGCCTTGGCCAAGACTTCCCCGTACAAGCCGCTGCAATGGCTGGGCGGCACTTATTCGACACTGGTTCGCGGCATCCCCGAATTGCTCTGGGTGCTGCTGATCTACTTCGGCACCGTCAATCTCATGCGTGCCCTGGGCGAATACTTCGGTAACCCGGACCTTTCCCTCAACGCCTTCGCCGCTGGCGTCATCGCCCTGGGCCTGTGCTTTGGCGCCTACGCCACGGAAGTATTTCGCGGCGCGATCCTGGCCATTCCCAAGGGCCATCGCGAAGCTGGCGTGGCGCTGGGGTTGTCCAAGTGGCGGATCTTCACTCGACTGATCATGCCGCAGATGTGGCGCATCGCCCTGCCCGGGCTGGGCAACCTGTTCATGATCCTGATGAAAGACACCGCGCTGGTGTCGGTGATCGGCCTGGAAGAAATCATGCGGCACGCGCAAATCGGCGTGACCGTGTCCAAGCAACCGTTCACCTTCTATATGGTGGCCGCGTTCATGTACCTGGGCCTTACCGTGCTGGCCATGATCGGCATGCATTTTCTGGAACGACGTGCCGCCCGCGGCTTTGCCAGGAGCACCCAATGAACTGGGAAGTCATCATCAAGTGGCTGCCGAAACTGGCACAAGGCGCGACACTGACCCTGGAGCTGGTCGCCATCGCCGTGATCGCCGGTCTGCTGCTGGCGATTCCGCTGGGCATCGCCCGCTCCTCACGCCTGTGGTACGTGCGGGCGTTACCCTACGCCTACATTTTCTTTTTCCGTGGCACGCCGTTATTGGTTCAGCTGTTCCTGGTCTACTACGGTCTGGCGCAGTTCGACGCCGTGCGCAGCAGTTCGCTGTGGCCCTATCTGCGGGATCCGTTCTGGTGCGCCACGGCCACCATGACCCTGCACACCGCCGCCTACATCGCCGAGATCCTGCGCGGCGCGATCCAGGCCATCCCTCGTGGTGAAATCGAAGCCGCGCGAGCCCTGGGCATGTCCCGACCCAAGGCGTTGTTCTACATCATCCTGCCTCGCGCCGCGCGCATCGGCCTGCCGGCCTACAGCAACGAAGTGATCCTGATGCTCAAGGCCAGCGCCCTGGCGAGCACCGTGACCCTGCTGGAGCTGACCGGTATGGCCCGGACCATCATTGCTCGGACCTACCTGCCGGTGGAAATCTTCTTCGCGGCCGGCATGTTCTACCTGCTGATGGCGTTCGTGCTGGTGCAGGGCTTCAAACAGCTGGAGCGCTGGTTGCGCGTCGATGCCTGCCAAGGACGCTGACAGCGGCGTGTTGACGGGCGAGGCGTTACTCGCCCGTTTCACCGCGCTGGATGCTTTTCTCACAACGCACCAGGCATTGTGGAAACCGCGTCCGTTCACCCATCTGCAACTGCCATGGGAACGGTCCTACCCTGAGCTGGCCCAATGGCTACGGCAGCGTTCGCTGGAACACGCAGAAAACGACCATCACCAACCCTGGCTGATTCAACATGCACCCGCGCCATTTCCAGAACTGGCGGGCATTTCCCATGCGTTGAGCGTCGTCGCAGAACTGCCGGGCAAAGAGCTCGAAACCGCCGCCCATCGCCTCAGCGTCGACGTGCCAGGGCGCAAATGGCAGCAAATCGAAGCCTTCGCCAGCCGCCTGCACTTCGCTACCAAACCGACCCACTGGCTCGATTGGTGCGCCGGCAAAGGTCATCTTGGCCGACGCTTGCTGCAGGCTGAACAACAACTGACTTGCCTGGAATACGACCCAGCCCTGGTCGCCAGCGGCCAGCAACTGAGCCAACGCCACCGTCTGCCCGCCACGCACTTGCAGCAAGACGTGCTGGCGGCAGAGGCAGGCCTGGCGATCCGCCCTGAACACACACCGGTAGCCCTGCACGCCTGCGGCGACCTGCATGTGCGCCTGATGCAATTGGCGAGCGCCGCTGGTTGCACGCAACTGGCAATCGCCCCGTGCTGCTACAACCGCATCAGTGCTGAACGTTATCAACCACTGTCCGACGCGGCCAAGGGTTCGGTCCTACAGCTAACGCTCGATGATCTCAGCCTGCCACTGACCGAAACCGTCACCGCCGGCGCCCGCATCCGGCGGCAACGGGACCAGTCCATGGCTCGGCGCCTGAGCTTTGACCTGCTGCAACGACAGATCCGGGGCCGCGACGAGTATCTGCCTACCCCCTCGCTCCCCAGCGCCTGGCTGGAAAAATCCTTCATCGAGTACTGCACCGATCTGGCAGCCCTGAAAGACTTATCCACAGTCGGCTCGCCTGACTGGTCGGCACTGGAAGCGGCCGGTCATCAACGTCTGGCCCAAGTGCGCAACCTGGAATTGGTCCGCGGCCTTTTCCGGCGGCCTCTTGAGCTGTGGCTGGTGCTGGATCGGGCCCTTTTCCTCAGCCAAAAAAACTACCACGTCCGCCTCGGCATCTTCTGCGAAACGCCCCTCACGCCGCGAAATCTGATGCTGCTGGCCGAACGTCGCTGACATGAAACAGCCTGTGGATAACTCTGTTGATGAAATTGTCTTGGATCCAATTAATCCGCGATTTTCTGCTGGAAGCGAGGCTGGTCATTTTTTGTTCATATGGATAAAAAACCATTAAAACAGGCATTTGCGAGCAAACGAGAAAGCTGTCACAAAATCGCAAGATGGCAGTCGCCCCACCCCGCCCGTTGTGCATAAGCGTTCAAGCAAAACGACATAACCGCCGAACTCAGTGCTCCCACACGCCAGCAATTGCGCCCATCGCGCCTGTGCAGTACAACAGCCTTTCGTATCGTGATTGACACAATGCCGACACACACAAGGACTGGCCGTGACGTTCATTTCCTACGCACAGAACTTCGAAGACATACGCCTGTGGCGCGCCCTTCAATCGGTGGAAAACGGCTTTTATCTGGACGTAGGCGCCAATCATCCAACAGATGATTCCGTGACCCGGGCGTTCTACGATCACGGCTGGCACGGGATCAACATCGAACCGGTGCAGGCCTACTACGACGCTCTCTGCCAAGAACGGCCAAACGACATCAACCTGCAATGCGTAGCCGGCGAAAACGCCGACAGCCTGACCTTCTACACCATCGCCGACACGGGCCTGTCCACCGTCGAAGCCAGCGTCGCCCAACAGCACCGCGACGCGGGCATGAAGGTAAGCAAGCAGACCGTCCAGTCCCGCACCCTGACTTCGATCTGCGAGCAATACGCCCAGGACCGCCCCATCCACTTTCTGAAAATCGACGTCGAAGGCCACGAAGAAACCGTGTTGCGCGGCATGGACTTCACCCGCTGGCGCCCCTGGATCATCCTCATCGAAACCCCATGGGCCCGCGACCAGACCTGGGAAACCCTCGTCACCGACGCCGGCTACCACTCCATCCTGTTCGACGGCCTCAACACCTTTTACCTCGCCGAAGAACACCTGGCGCTCAAACCCGCTTTCGACATCCCCCCGTGCAACCTCGACGGATTCCAGTTCTGCAAAGGCCACAAATTCAGCCACCCCCTGAGCGAACCCGACCAGCAACTCACCGCCGCCCTGCAACGCGCCGAACGGGCCGAAGCCCAACTCCATGCCGTGCAAAACAGCCGTACCTGGCGAACCTTGCAGAAAGTGCGCAACCTCGTGCGCCGCGCCTGAGCCGAGGTCCTGCAAAAATAGTCAGAATTCAGGGGTTTACAGAACGCACCCAATCGCTATAATCGTCGCCCACACGCCGGTATAGCTCAGTTGGTAGAGCAACTGACTTGTAATCAGTAGGTCCCGGGTTCGACTCCTGGTGCCGGCACCATACAAGGTTCCAGAGAAGGCTTTCAAAATCTCTGGAACCCCCGAAAAACCCGCCTTCTGGCGGGTTTTTTCGTTTTAGCGTTCCATCGGTTTCCGTCAGAAACTGGTGGATTCCAACCGTTTTAAGGGTAGAGTTTGGGATACAGGTCACTTCGATAAAAGGGAGTACCCTTATGTCGCGCACCACAGCTCCGCTCTCCGACGCAGCTTGCCGCTTGGCAAAACCTACAGACCGCGCCTACAAGCTTTTCGACGGCGATGGTCTCTACCTCCTAGTCCAACCCAATGGCCGCAAAGGCTGGCGGCTCCGTTACGTCAAACCTGATGGACGCGAAGGACTGACCTCGTTCGGCAACTACCCCGTCATTGGCCTCGCCGATGCGCGCCGCAAGCGCTTGGAAGTTAAGCGAATGCTGGCGGATGGCGTTGACCCTATAGAGACCAAGCACCAAGCCAAGGCGGAAGCCGTAATCAAAGGCAGAACCTTTGAAAGCGTTGCGCTCGACTGGCATACGGAAATGTCGGCCAAGTGGGCACCAGGCCATTCCAAGACAGTGATGAGCCGCCTCAAAACCCACGTATTCCCGCTGATCGGCGCAAGCGCCATTGTTGATCTCGACACCCATGACCTTATGCAGCCCTTGGAAGCGATCAAGAAGCGCGGAACGATCGACGTTGCTTTAAGGGTACAAAATTACCTGCAGAGCATCATGCGCGAGGCAAAGCGCCTCCGGCTTATCACCATAAACCCTGCTTACGATCTCGAAGGCTCGATCAAAGCCCCGCGGGTGGTACATCGCCCCGCTCTACCCTTATCGCGACTGCCGGAACTGCAGGAGCGGATCGACACCTATAAAGGCCGGGCACTTACCCGCTTGACGGTGATGCTGTCGCTGCATGTGTTTGTACGATCCAGCGAACTGCGTTTCGCACGCTGGAGCGAGTTCGACCTCAAACGGGGCACCTGGGAGATACCGGACACTCGACCCGCGTTGGAGGGAGTACCCTTTTCCACAAGGGGTACGAAGATGGCAGGGGATATCCATTTAGTACCCTTATCGCCGCAAGCGGTGACCCTGCTTGAACAGATCCACGCCCTCACCGGTAAATTCGCATTGGTCTTCGCAGGGGATGCCAAACCCTGGAAGCCCATGTCCGAAAATACCGTGAACAACGCGCTTCGGACGATGGGATACGACACCAAAACCGATATCTGCGGGCATGGATTTCGTTCGATGGCCTGCAGCGCACTGATCGAGTCAGGATTGTGGTCGGAGACAGCCATTGAACGGCAGATGAGCCACAAGGAGCGCAACAACGTCCGCGCCGCTTACATCCACAAGGCCGAGTTCATCGAGGAGCGCAGGCTGATCATGAACTGGTGGAGCCGGTATCTGGAGGCCAACCGGCAGGAGCATGTCACTCCACACGAATTCGCAAACCAGACCGGAGCGAACGTCACTCGCCTAAAAGCAAAACGTGGCGCAGCCGAGTAAGCGCTCGGTCTTCATATCTCAGTGATCCGCTTGTCCACGCGGGTCCATCCAAACAGGGCTGCAAAGCCGCCCAGCTTGGATGGACCTCACTTAAAAAATCTAAAGCCCACGCAACTGTCTGTGGAAAACCACAGATTTCCACCGGTGGATAATTTCATCCACAGCCGCAGAACTCCCAAAAATTCGAGCTTGACCCGAATTATCCACAGGCGTAGAAAAGATCTGGCAAATCGCTGTCGCTGACAGCAACCCAGGTAGCCAGAACCTTTAAGGCTACGCCACACCGTGGTGGTTCTCCCAAAGTGCGATTAGCGTCCGGCGGCTCGCACGGTCACAGCGATGTGATGGATGCCTACTTTTACCAGTGTGCCCACTGCGGCAACTCATCCCCTTTCATAGCTGCCCTGCAGCAACCTAGCCACTTGGCCATTTCCTTGCGCCAACCTGCGCCCGTCTCTTTCTTCCGGAAAGAGACGGGCGCTCCTACCGCTGCTGCAGCCCAACTCGTACAAGGCATTGCGGCATTTCCCCTCGTGACAATCGGCGTGACAAACACCGAAGTCACCAGCAACAGCGACGCAGATGATGGTGCCGCAGCCCAGGGAATGGACTGCACCTGACTGACAGTCAGGCATGCACCGGTCATCGCATCACTGCCTTCACCCGACTCAGGATCTCGCGGCACGGGTCTCGTCAGCCAGCGCAGCCTCCACCCGCCCACTTCCTCGGAAGTGTTCAGGAGGCCAGATCACGAGATGCCCAAGCTCCCGGTCGTAAGGAGCCGCCAGTCCCGCGTTAGTGGACAACCCTCACAGGCCGCAGGGGCCTTGATCCCTGATAACACTCAACATTCTTGGCGGGATGACGTGGGGAAAGCTTCAAAGATTTGGCTTCGACAGGAATCTGATCATGGCACTGGTAGGTAAACGTGACGGGCGCAATTTTGGCTATGGCCGGCAACTGAGTTATGCCGGGCCACAGGCGCTACGTGATCTGTTTGGCGGCGGGCATTACGGGACGGTCAAAGCACACAGTGATCGGTGGCTGCCGTTTGTACGCTGGTGTCGGTCGGAGGATGGCCCGGGAATTAATGACGCACGGCAGATTGATCGGCAGACCTTGCTGGATTATGCGGAGCATCTGCGTCACCTGGTTGAGCGCAGCGATCTCGCCATCGCCACTGCGCAAAACCGATTGTCCAGCGTCAATCGGACCCTGGCAGCGCTTCGCGGTGATCAGTATGTGAAAGTACCGAGTCCGAGCAAGGCGCTAGGAATGCGGCGCACCAGTGTTCGTCGTTCGGTGCCGCAAGGCCAAGACCGCGAACATGTGAAGAGGGTCGTAGAGGTGCTTTGCGCACACCAGCCGCCGCGTGCCGCGGCCATCGCTCAATTAGCGCGAGCCACCGGCATGCGCTTACGTGAGGCCATTTTGGCCGACCTTCCGCGCTTAAAACGTGAGGCCGAACAATACGGCAAGATCAACATCCAGGATGGCACCAAGGGGGGCCGCTCAGGTGCCTCGGCACCTCGCTGGATCAGGGCGGATGATCATATTCGCGAGGCGCTGAGATTCGCCGAACAGGTCTCACCCGACGGTAGCCGCAACCTACTTGCACCGAACGAAAGCTACCTCGATTTCCAACGGGGAATCGTCCGTCCTGCACGGGACATCCTCCATCAGTACAACCTCAAAGGCTTCCACGAATTGCGGGTAGCCTATGCGTGCGAACGCTATGAGCAAATCACCCACCATCCCGCCCCCATCAACGGTGGCCATTGCTATCAGCTCGACCGACGTCTCGATCAGGAAGCCCGAGTACAAATCAGCTATGAGCTGGGGCACAACCGTATCGTCGTGGTGGCCGCTTACATTGGTGGTCGGGTATGAGCAAGGTATTCGATATGGAACTATTCCTGTCAGGCGTCCTGACCGGATCGCACACCACGCGCCAACGCCACCTGCGTCAGGCGAAGGCCATCCAAGCAGCAATCACTGATCGCTGGCAACGGGACAATCCATGGACTTGGCAGAGAAAACACCTTGCGTGGTTTTTGAATCACCACCTAAGCCAGCACACTGAATCGACGCGCTATTACTATTTGCTGACCATGCAATTACTCACTCATCGCTTAGGAAAATCCTGACAGTTCAGCCGCTAGACGAAGGTCAGAAACGGCCAGGAACCGTCAGTGGACACTATACTGGCAAAACGATAGCCTACAGCTAGAAATGCTCGAAAGGGATCGAATCGCCTATGTCGTATTTGGATGCGACATAGCATCTCGCCCAATATAAGTTAGGGTACGTCAATACAGTACATGGATGAAACATGATCGATCTCGGAGCCACAGATTTTTATATTGACGTACCGAGCCTGCCACGGCATGAGCTCGAAAAATATTCGACTAAGTTGTTCGATGAGTGGGAGGCATATGTAGAACAAGTATTAAAAATCCCAGATTATGCACTTGCGCTTGAAGTTGAAGAAGGCTCAATAAAAGGTGGGGCTAAAATTGCAGCAGCGCTTTACGCACTTTATATGGGTATAGGCCAATATGGCTCGTTCATATCGGGAGTTCAAACAATACAAGGCCAAATAAGCTCAATAGGCGATTTTCTGGCTACTCACGCGACTACGCCTTTCTCGTCCAATGAAGTCAAACCAATAATCAAAAAACATAGTGGTTCTTTAGGCGAGTTACAACGATTATTCTTTAAAGTTCAGCAAGGAAAAATTACGGCTGAGCAAGCAATGCTTGAGGCTGAAGTCATATTCGGCGACGAAGCGAAATCCGAGCCAGATTTCATGAATGAAATGAAAAATTCATTTGAAAACACGCCTCTACTAGCAAAGCAATTAACGTTACCTCTAAATACTTTTGAGCAAGACGTGTTTCTACAAATCAGCAATAAAAAGCGCCAACCACGCTCACCGCGCCCTAAGCCAGAACCACCTATTGGCCAACAATTTCGCGTAGAGGTTTGGCGCGACTCAAAAAAAGAAAAAAGAAAGGTACGTGTAATACAATTGTGAAACATCAGCCCCCTAGCCTCTGGTTAAAATCGCTCGCTGGGACGGGCTAAAATCCGCTCACTAACCAGACGTCAAGTCACCACAATCCCGAGTTATAAATATGAATGAAAGCCAAAAAACAGAAGCCATTCTAAGAGATATTGATGAGTTATTCGTTTTCATCCACGATCTTATTGATGAGCAAAAACTGAATCTAGACGACCAGTATCAACGAATAAATTACACATATTTTAAAATGTTTTGCTGCCACCTCGAGTCAATTTGTATATTAACAGCTAACAACCACTTTAGCTCAGCCATTTTGCTAATGAGAACAGTTCTGGAGCTATTTGTAAAAAGCTTCTATTTTGAGTTTGTTGAAAAAGAAAAGGATTCCTGTGTAGAGGATTTTCTAGATGGAAAAAAGGATTTCCCAAACTTTTTTCTAATGACCAAAGCACTTGAAGAATATACTCATGTTTCATTTGGTGATTTTAAAGAATCATTCAAGCAGTTCACCAAAAGCGGCTTGGCAAGCTACGAAAAATTTTCATTATTCTCCCACGGCAGAGGTGAAATATTAAAGGCATTCTACAAGCACAATAAAATCTCCTACACTACTGAACAAGTTTCAGATGTGCTACTAACAGCAAAAGGACTTTTTGAACAACTATCCTTGTTGTTATTTTTCACCCAAAATAAACCTCATGACGTTGGGCTTCTGCTTAAAAAAATAAAATACCTAACAACTCGCTGAAGCACCGCGCGCTTTGTGCGCCGTACAGTTTTTAACTCGCGGCTTTGTGTTTTTTTTGCGTAAGAATAATCCACAAAACCACAACTTAAAAACTGCCGCTTAGCTCGGCGCTATAACCCCAGTCTAAGCCAGGAAGCGAGGTAACCTGAATGTCCATTGGTGGAAGACGCTCCGCCGTTTTTCACCCAACTCGAACTTTGGAGCTGCGTAGCGGGAATAGGGGTCAGACCTCGCTTTCAATTAAATATCGAAAATCGTGGTCGGACCCTGTTTTTCCGAGCCATTCAAGCGGCGATTTCTGAACGCTGGCATCGAGACAATCCGTGGAGTTGGCAGTAAAAGCACCTCGTCTGGTTTCTCAAACAACATGTGAACCGATACGCTGCGTCAACGCGTTATTACTACCTGTTAACTGTACGTTTGCTCGTTTTCCGATTAGGCAAACCCTGGCAGTTCAACATAAACTTAACATCTATAACAAATCGTGATGAGACACCCCGTAAATAACAGCGAAAAGCTGCCAATTACAACTGACAGCTCTCGGTCAAGATTTATACCTAGCAGATTTTTATAAAAACTCCAAATCAACCAACTTGAGCTTCTCGGTAATGCCCTTTTATAGAACTGTGAAAAAATTTTCCATGTGATTCTGCCGCATCAAACTCGTACCAACTTGAAAGCGGAAAGTCATAATAGTTCCAAATCACTCCACTGTTGAATTCAATCTCTAAAGTAGAGTTCGAATCCTCGTAGCCAATACTTCTAATCATGCTGGATGATACGCTTCTACGTTCCATGTGAATTTCCATTGTTTAAAGTTTTTGCTCACGTATTTTTGTCACTACCGCCTTGTAATTTTCTCCATCAGGAGGAAAATCATGAGTCCAGCATTCAATCAGTTTTGGATCTTCACTAGTCGGACGCGGGTAATTTAACTTTAGTCGAACTCTGGATGGGATTTTTATAGCTTCTCCAGATATCACAGCCTCTCCAACGCGCAATGATGCCAGGAGCTCCATTAAGCTATTAAGATTATCAGGAGCCGCAGATTTCACTATGGACTGATCACTTGAGTTTGTGAGTCTAAGAGCTATCAAAGTTCCGATTTGAGAAAGAATTGTTTCAGATAATTCAGATGGCCGCTGTGAAATCACAAGTGCCCCTACACCAAACTTCCTCCCTTCTTTGAAAACTTTTTCAACGGCCGCTTTCGAATAACTACTTTTATCATTTTTTCCTAAATACGTATGAGCTTCTTCAAACGCTAATAGGAGAGGTCTTTGCTTACCCGTATATGGCTCTCGACGCCCCCAAAACATGCTGTCGTAAACAAATCTTGTGATCAATCCAATCGTTATATCTAAGACTTCAAACGGTACACCGCTGAGATCCAAAATTGTTAAGCGCTGCGGGCAGCCTATCCAATCTGCTAGTAAATCATGCAAATCTTTCGGTGAGTCAGCAGTCTTATAATCCCCAGGATCAAACAAAAAGTCGTATCGGGAGTCTTTCAGGCGAGAAAGTAGTTTCTTCTCATATGAATAGTACTCCATATGTTTCGACTTATAAGGTGCCGCATTATTCATTGCATACGCTTCGAATGATGCCGGAATCAATTGTTCCGCATCACCAGGTGCAAGTTGTTGAGCAGTATTTTTCAACTGTTCATCTTTTACACTCGTCGAAAAAGAGGCATTGATACTCCAATTCATCTCGTACCATAGACGTCGAGCACTGAAGGGAATTGGGGAGTCCGCAGTTATAAGATCACGATTGACTACACCTGATTTTAAATTAACATTCTCCCGCTTTAACTCAGTTACGAGATCGCGCAGCAAACGATATTCAATTTTTTGTTCATCACGATAATCCGCCCCCACCAAAAAATAAGCGAGCTCTTCAAATGTCATGAGCCAAAACGGGATAACCAATGGCTCAACGACTTCATTAATTCGAAGTACTTTGGAGTTAGGAAAAGCTGAAGCGTACTCTCCATGCGGATCTACCAACATGACTCTTGAGCCAACATAGCCATCCAAAATGGATTTTAGAATACTTACAGTTGCGTTTGACTTCCCGCTTCCTGTGGACCCCAAAATACCGCAATGCCGTAGAACCAAATTATGCGCATCTACGTAGACACCTAAGTTGTCGGACGAGGAGTGCTTTCCTATTTCAATGGAGCCAGCATCTTTTTCTCCGTAAATCTCAAACAAATCTTGCTCAATAACTAAATGTACTTCGTCATCTATTGTCGGATAGGTACCAACTCCTTTCTCAAACTCTCCGTCGCCAATTTTTTCGCCGATAAGTTGAACAGAAAGAAATTTCGAGCTATTACGATTTTCGCCCTCATCATCGTCTGCAAATGGCCTATCACTTACTGCTGCAACGATAGCGTAAATAGTGATATTTCCCATCGGCATTTTTATAAACGTACCAATCTGCCCGATCTTATACAATCGTCCGTTTATTATTGGAGCAGCCGAGGGGATTTCGGATGACACCTCTACTTCTACAGTGCTTGAGTCAACACGAATGACCTTACCCAAAAATGTCGAATCAGTTTTCATCTATAGACACCTCAATTTCGCTACGGCGTCCTGAGTTGCCTACCAGAAACTCCACCAGATGATTGAAATCACCTAGCAATAACTTATTGCTACCTTCGTGCCAAAAACTATCGCTACTCTCTTTGTTTTTGAGCTCCGCCTTATCAAAATGCCATGCCCCTAATGTTCCATTAATGATTGCGGTAGTCGGCCCAAATACCGATAGATTTAAATACCCCGCTGAAAGAGCGTGTAGTTTTTCAACTTCGCTATCAGCATAAAAAAACACCACCACACTGAGCCGATTATTTTGACGCAAACAATTGAAAATAATCTCATTAATATGCTGATCTAAAAATGAGTACCCGCTAAAAACAAAAAGAAGCTCACTGCTCAATAGATAATTTTTAAGTCGATCAAAATAAACCAGAAAGGGCTGTCTACGAGATGAATCATATTTTTCTTTTGAAGGATAAATAACTATCTCATTTTTTTCTTCTTCTATTTTTTCAACTTTTCCGAGACGCACAATTTTGTGTGACTTCAGATTTGCAGCTTTCTTCCAAAACCAACTAAGAGAACCATGAATTTTCCATAGGCGGATCCAATTTTGAGTTAGGTCGCTTCTTCGAACGAGTTTCTCAACACTTTCCTGCCAAAAAAATGGCTCATAAGAACCAACAAAACCATCGAAATATGGCGCTCTAATAGCTTCAAGCGATTTTTCTATAACCAAGTCGTAATTTGTAGTAAAAACCTCTTTTGAAAAGTCTCGACTTTGCATGTTCATCCATGCAAAAAATTTCTTTGTGATTGTGAGGTCCGCGCCCAGCTCTTTTTCTGTAATTAGATTATAAATACTTTTACATATTTCCACATCTAAATCACGAGCATTTACGCCTGTAACTCCAAGAAAATCTCTATCGGCTCGCTCTTCAGTAATTTCACGTATACGTCTTATTTGATTAAGAATATCTTCAATACTGATTGTCTCTGCCGGTTTCGACAAATCAGCTTTAATAATATTAAAAAGCTCTAGCAGTTCGACGCTTAAAGATTTTTCGACCTGAACAGTTAATTGCGAGATATTTGGCAGTCCTAATGCACAGGAAGTACCTGCCCCCATAAAAAATCCGAGGTTTTTAGCGTATGACAGCTGGCTTTTAAGCTCGCGAATTTCTTTCAGTACATTTATTTCTTCCATTTCCCACTTCCTATGGTGATACCTCGACGCATCGCTATCCGGCAGTGCAGCTGTACTAGTGGCTTTATAGCACCATTTCTTATCGAACGAGGCTCATCTAGCGAAGAATGTCGAAACTCTGTTAGTGAAAAGTCGGAATAAAAGCGCGACAACCAAGCCAAAACCGTCAGCTTCGGGTGTATCTGAGGATACAAATAGAGGTAGAGATAGTTTTTTAGTTAAAAATTAACCTTTAATTTCAATAACAAATGTTCTGATTCGATTCCTGGTGCCGCACCATACAAAACAAAGCCCTCGCAGAAATGCGAGGGCTTTGTTGTTTCTGCACGCCCACTTTCTGTCCAGATACTGAATTCTGTGGGAGCGAGCCTGCTCGCGATGAGGCCATCACCGCC
>NZ_JAKUDH010000024.1:0-89749 GCF_031570495.1 Pseudomonas sp. JL2 | reverse complement strand
CATCGCGAGCAGGCTCGCTCCCACAGGGGATCTGTGGCGGGGACAAAATTCGTGAACACACCGATCAAAACTGTGGGAGCGGGCTTGCTCGCGATAGCGGTCTGCCTGAACCGGTGATGTTGGATGGGCCGCCGTCATCGCGAGCAGGCTCGCTCCCACAGGGGATCTGTGGCGGGCACAAAATCTGTGAACACCACCACAAAACTGTGGGAGCGAGCTTGCTCGCGATAGCGGTCTGTCTGAACCGGTGATGTTGGATGGGCCGCCGTCATCGCGAGCAGGCTCGCTCCCACAGGGGATGTGGGGCGGGCACAAAATTCGTGAACACCGCGATCAAAAACTGTGGGAGCGGGCTTGCTCGCGAAAGCGGTCTGTCTGAAACGGTGATGTTGGATGGGCCGCCGTCATCGCGAGCAAGCTCGCTCCCACAGTTTTTGATCGCGGTGTTCACGAATTTTGTGCCCGCCACAGATCCCCTGTGGGAGCGAGCCTGCTCGCGTTGACGGCGGCCCATCCAACATCACCGTTTCAGACAGACCGCTTTCGCGAGCAAGCCCGCTCCCACAGTTTTTGTTCGCGGTGTTCACGAATTTTGTGCCCGCCACAGATCCCCTGTGGGAGCGAGCCTGCTCACGATGACGGCGGCCCATCACACATCACCGGTTCAGACAGACCGCTATCGCGAGCAAGCTCGCTCCCACAGGGGATGTGGGGCGGGCACAGAATTCGTGAACACCACCAAAAACTGTGGGAGCGAGCTTGCTCGCGATAGCGGTCTGTCTGAAACGGTGATGTTGGATGGGCCGCCGTCTTCGCGAGCAAGCTCGCTCCCACAGTTGTTGGTGGTGTTCACGACTTCTGTGCCCGCCCCACATCCCCTGTGGGAGCGAGCTTGCTCGCGATAGCGGTCTGCCTGAAACGGTGATGTTGGATGGGCCGCCGTCTTCGCGAGCAAGCTCGCTCCCACAGTTGTTGGTGGTGTTCACGACTTCTGTGCCCGCCCCACATCCCCTGTGGGAGCGAGCCTGCGCGCGATGACGCCGGCACATTCAACATCACCGTGTCAGGCAGACCGCTATCGCGAGCAGGCTCGCTCCCACAGGGGATGTGTGGCGGGCTTTCGCTTATAGCGTTCCAATACAAAATCCGTATTCACTTACTTCCATCAGGTCTTGGCTACTGTCAGATATGACAGTGGTCCTCACTGCGGCTCACTTCTAACCTGATCCAGCCTCGCAAGTATGCGAAGCCAATCTTCGATGACCCGCAAGGAGTTCATGATGAACACAAGATACTGTCCCACTAAACCGACCCTGCTGGCTCTTTCCCTATTATTGAGCGGCATGACTTTTCAAGCTTTCGCGGCAGGACGCGAGCCTTGCAGCGCGGACAAGGTCGCGCAAGCCAAGGAGTTGAAACCAGGGGGGATGGGTGAAACGGCTCTGTCCGAAGAAGAGTACGTAACGCAACTGAACCTGGAAGCGGTCAGGGTCACCGGAGTCGTCATGACCAAGGACTTGAGAAATGATCGTCTCACTGTGGTTACCGACAACTCCAGCAGCAAAATAGTGACCGACATGTACTGCAAATGAACGGTCCCGAAGAACTCGCCACATGCCCCTCATTGAAGTGGCATGTGGCTGTCACCCTGCCGCTTGAATGCTCAACGTAACAGGCGTCACTTCACCCCCCGAGTTTTCGTATTCCCTCAGGGTCCGCTGACATCAGGCCAAAAGATGCCTGGAGATCAGCTTCGATATTTCGACGATGCCCGTCTTGCCGGTGAATTCGAACTTCACCTTGCCCAGGGATGAAAAGTAAATCTCCAGTTCCGAATCCAGGTCGAAGGTGCCGGAGGTTTCTACCGAGTAGGCCACGATGTTTTTATAAGGCAGAGAGGTGAAGTCTTTTTTGCTGCCGGTGATGCCTTGCACGTTCACTGCGATGATGCGTTTGTTGGTGAAGACTACGCCGTCGCGCATGGACTTATAGGCGTCGATGACCTGTTCGCCATCCAGCAGCAGGGCTGTTACGCGTTCGGCATACTCATCGTTCTGCTTGAGCTTGAAGAAGCCTTTGTTGTTGAAATCGATCATCCGTAAATCCTTGTGGGGTTGAAAAGCGTTCCAGGCTTCCTGGGCCCATATCGAGACGGGCGCGGGGATTCTGGCGCAGCCAGGAGTAACATCACAAGGCCATGACCGAGCATTTCGCCGTCTCACCAGGCTAAATCCCCCGACACCCGATGCGTGGCCAGCGAACAGGCCAGTAGCCATTATTTCGCTTTTATGGTTTCCTGACCCCCGTTACGGTTGCAGGCTGAAACCTTTCGCCCTGTTTCGGTCCCGATGGTTGTCGCCCCAGCCCTGGAAGGCTCTAACGCACCCTTTTGAGGCGTTAGCCAATACTCGCGATTTTTCCCGCACTGACCGTCACAATCCCCCGGCAAACTGTTTTTCTGCCTAGACTTGCAACTGTCCGCCGTGCGCTGTGTTTTGAATGAGCCCGCACGATAAATACAAAAACAAAGAGGAAACCCCACAATGTTCAAACCTATCTGGAAAGCGCTCGCCTGTACGCTGGCACTCAGTGCGTTGAGCACGGCCATGGCGGCGGATCCTGTCGTCATCAAGTTCTCCCACGTAGTAGCCGAACAAACGCCCAAGGGCCAGGGCGCACTGATGTTCAAGAAGCTCGTGGAAGAGCGTCTGCCAGGCAAAGTGAAGGTCGAGGTGTACCCCAACTCCTCGCTGTTCGGCGATGGCAAGGAAATGGAAGCCCTGCTGCTGGGCGACGTGCAGATGATTGCGCCGTCGCTGGCCAAGTTCGAGCACTACACCAAGTCCGTGCAGTTGTTCGACCTGCCGTTTCTGTTCGATGACATCTCCGCTGTGGACCGCTTCCAGTTGAGCCCTGAAGGCCAGAAGCTGCTCAAGTCCATGGAAAGCAAGAACATCACCGGCCTGGCCTATTGGCACAACGGCATGAAGCAGTTGTCGGCGAACAAGCCACTGCGTGAACCCAAGGATGCCCGTGGCCTGAAGTTCCGCGTGCAGGCCTCGGCCGTGCTGGAAGAGCAGTTCAAGGCGGTGAACGCCAACCCGCGCAAAATGAGTTTCGCCGAGGTCTACCAAGGCCTGCAGACTGGCGTGGTCAACGGTGCGGAAAACCCGTACTCGAACATCTACAGCCAGAAAATGCATGAAGTACAGAAGTACATCACCGAGTCCAACCACGGTGTACTCGACTACATGCTGATCACCAACACCAAGTTCTGGAACGGCCTGCAACCTGACATCCGTACCGAACTGGACAAGATTCTGGTTGAAGTCACCACCCACGTGAACAACGAGGCGGCGCAACTGAACCAGAAAGACAAGCAGCGCATCCTGGACGCCAAGACCACCGAAATCATCACCCTCACGCCTGAAGAGCGCGGCGAGTGGCGCGACAAGATGAAGCCGGTATGGAAGAAGTTTGAAGGTGACATCGGTGCTGATCTGATCAAAGCCGCCGAAGCCTCCAACAAGGCTCAGTAATGGGTTGGCCGGTGCTGCCGCCCTGGCAGCGCCGGCCTGTCGTCCCCCCTGCAGGAGATGTCATCCATGAACGCCCTTCGGCGCATCTGGGAACACTTCGAGGAAGGTTTCATTGCCTTTCTTCTGGCCGCCATGACGCTGGTTACTTTCGTCTACGTGGTGCTCAACAACCTCTACACCGTTTTTTACAGCCTCGGTGACAACTGGCCAGCCGCCAGTGAGCCGGCGTTCGCCATTGGTGACAGCATCATGGGCATGGCCCAGGCCATGACCTGGAGCACCTCGCTGACCAAGGCCCTGTTTGGCTGGCTGATCTTTTTCGGGTTGTCCTACGGCGTACGCACGGCCGGGCATATCGGCGTGGATGCGCTGGTGAAGCTGGCGAGCAAACCGATACAACGCTTTATCGGCGTGATCGCTTGCCTGTGCTGCCTGACTTACGCCGGGCTGCTGGCCGTCGCCAGTTACGAGTGGATCAATACCCTGATGATCGCGCAGATCGGCGCAGAGGACCTGGGCCACTTCGGCATCATGCAATGGCACATCGGCCTGATCGTGCCGGTGGGTTTTGCGTTGGTGTTTATCCGTTTCGCGGAAATTCTCGTGCGCATCCTGATGAATCGTCAGACCGGCCTGGGCCTGGCCGATGAAGCGGCCGAAGCCATCAAATTGACTGAACACGAGGAAGACAAGCCATGACCATTGCCTTCCTGTTCGTGGCGCTGTTCGTGCTGATGTTTATCGGCGTGCCCATCGCCATTTCGTTGGGGCTGGCCGGTTCGCTGACCATCATTTTCTTCAGCCCGGACTCAGTGCGCTCCCTGGCGATCAAGCTGTTCGAAACCTCTGAGCACTACACACTGCTGGCGATTCCGTTCTTCCTGCTGGCCGGTGCGTTCATGACCACCGGTGGCGTGGCGCGACGCCTGATCGACTTTGCCAACGCCTGCGTCGGGCATATCCGTGGCGGTCTGGCGATTGCGGCGGTACTGGCGTGCATGCTGTTTGCCGCGTTGTCGGGTTCAAGCCCTGCGACGGTGGCGGCGGTCGGTTCCATCGCCATTGCCGGTATGGTGCGCTCGGGTTATCCACAGGCGTTCGGCGCCGGCATCGTCTGCAACGCCGGCACCTTGGGCATCCTGATTCCGCCGTCGATCGTGATGGTGGTGTACGCCGCCGCGACCGAAACCTCGGTGGGCAAGCTGTTCATGGCCGGGGTGATTCCGGGCCTGCTGCTGGGGTTGTCGTTGATGGTGGCGATCTACGTCGTTGCTGTGAAGAAAAACCTGCCGGCCCTGCCTCGGGCGACGTTTCGCGAATGGCTGTCCACGGCGCGCAAGGCCCTCTGGGGTCTGCTGCTGATGGTGATCATCCTCGGCGGGATTTATTCCGGGATGTTCACACCCACCGAAGCGGCGGCTGTGGCAGCGGTGTATTCAGCCTTCATCGCACTGTTCGTCTACAAGGACCTCACGTTCCGTGAGACGCCCAAGGTGCTGCTCGAATCGGCCAAGCTGAGCATCATGCTGATGTTCATCATTGCCAACGCCATGCTCTTCGCCCATGTGCTGACCACCGAGCAACTGCCGCAGCAAATCACCGCCTGGGTGATCGAGGCCGGGCTGACGCCGGTGACCTTCCTGCTGGTGGTGAACATCGTGCTGTTGATTGCCGGTGCGTTCATGGAGCCTTCGGCGATCATCCTGATCCTGGCGCCGATTCTGTTCCCTATCGCCATGCAACTGGGCATCGACCCAATCCACCTGGGCATCATCATGGTGGTGAACCTGGAGATCGGCCTGATCACGCCTCCGGTGGGGCTGAACCTGTTCGTCACCTCGGCGGTGACCGGCATGTCGCTGCCCGCCACCATCCGCGCAGCCATGCCATGGCTGATGATCCTGCTGGCGTTCCTGATGCTGATTACCTATGTGCCATGGATCTCGCTGGCCTTGCCGAACTGGTTGGGGATGAACTAGCCCCGACTCAAGACAGGCGCAGCGGCGAGGGCATTTGTTCCCTCGCCACTGCGCTGTCGGGCTAAGCCTGCGTGTCGCGCCGTCGACCAATAAAAGGGAAGCCTCACCATGCTAAAACCTCTTTGCAAAGCGCTCGTCTGTACCTTGAGTTTCAGCCTGCTAGGCTCAGCCATGGCGGCTGAACCGATCGTGATCAAGTTTTCCCATGTCGTGGCCGAGCAAACGCCCAAGGGCCAGGGCGCGTTGATGTTCAAGAAACTGGCGGATGAACGATTGCCAGGCCGGGTGAAGGTCGAGGTGTATCCCAACTCCACGTTGTTTGGCGATGACAAGGAGATGGAAGCGCTGCTGCTGGGTGACGTGCAGATCATTGCGCGCTCGCTGGCCAAGTTCGATCAGTACACCCGATCCGTGCAGTTGTTCGACTTGCCGTTTCTGTTCAACGACATTGCCGCGGTGGACCGCTTCCAGCAGAGCGCGGAAGGCCAGAAACTGCTCAAGTCCATGGAAAGCAAGAACGTCACTGGCCTGGCCTATTGGCACAACGGCATGAAGCAGTTGTCGGCCAACAAACCACTGCGTGTACCCGAGGATGCCCGTGGCTTGAAGTTCCGGGTGCAGAGTTCGGCCGTGCTGGAAGAACAATTCAAAGCCGTGAGCGCCATCCCCCAACCGATGATTTTCTCTGTGGTATACCAGGGCCTGCGCACCGGTTTGGTCAACGGCACGGAAAACACCTACTCAAACTTCTACAACCAGAAACAGCATCAAGTGCAGAAGTACATCACCGAATCCAACCACGGCATTCTCGACTACATGCTGATCGCCTCGTCCGACTTCTGGAACGGCCTGCCGCCGGATATCCGCACCGAACTGGACAAGATCGTGGTCGAGGCCACCGCCTATGCAAACAGTGAGGCGGACCGACTGAACCAGCAGGACAAGCAGTTCATCCTCGACGCCGGGACCACCGAGATCATCAGCCTCACCCCCCAGCAGCGCAACGCCTGGCGCGAGAAGATGAAACCGGTGTGGGCAAAGTTTGAAAAAGAGATTGGGCCGGATTTGATTAAAGCCGCTGAAGCTTCCAACCAGGCGCAGTGAGGCAGCAAAGCCCAGTGCAGCCTGTGGCGAGGGAGCTTGCTCCCTCGCCACAAGAGCTGGAGCACGTCGCCTTTTCACCGAGTCCCAGTTCTCCAGCGCATTGCGTTATGATCCCCGCCTCCATCGGAGCCAGAGCTTTACCCGCGAATGTTGCCGTCCTCATCTGACATCTCCCCTGCCCTGCCCCCTGTCCTGGTCGGCCCGCTGCTGCGGCGACTGGAGCCCACACGGCTGGTGATGTGGCTGGTGGGTACACGCCCCCTCACGTTGACGCTGCGTGTGGACGGTGTGGGCGATCTCACCCTGGATGCCCCGCGCTGCACCGTAGTGCCGGTGGGGCAGCAGGCTTTTGTGCACCTGATCGATGTACGACTCGACACCGCCCTGCCCCAGGACGTGGTGATTGACTACGACCTGCTGGTGGACGGCGCGCCCATTGCCGAATGGGCGCCCCTTCTGTTGTATGGCCAGGCGCAGTGCCCGAACTTCGTCCTGCATTCGCGTATCGATCAACTGGTCCATGGTTCCTGCCGCAAACCCCACTATCCGACCCACGACGGCTTGCTCTGCGTCGACCGGCTGTTGGCACAAGCCCCACAGCAGCGTCCGGCGTTGTTGATGATGAGCGGCGATCAGGTCTATGCCGATGACGTCGCCGGGCCCATGCTGCGGGCGATTCATGCGTTGATCGAGCGGCTGGGGCTGTTCGAGGAATGCCTGGACGGCGCGGTGGTTGAAGACAGCGCCAAGCTCTATGAACACCCGGCCAGCTACTACCACCGCGCCGATTTATTACCGGCGCTGGAAAGCAATGAAACCCTGCGCGAGCGTTTTTTCGGCGGGGCCCGCAAGCCGATATTCACCAGCAGCAGCGCCGACAATCATCTGGTGACCTTCGCTGAAGTGATGGCGATGTATTTGCTGGTGTGGTCACCCGTGCCGTGGACCCTGATCGACCCGCAACCGCCGGAACTGACCGCCGAGCGGCGCCAGCGCTATGCGCTGGAACAGCAGCGCATCGAGGGTTTCAAGACCGGTCTTGGGGGCGCGGCGCGGGTGTTTGCACACCTGTCGTGCCTGATGATTTTCGACGATCACGACATCACCGATGACTGGAATCTATCCGCGCAGTGGGAAGAAACGGCCTACGGCCACCCGTTCTCCAAGCGCATCATCGGCAACGCGTTGATCGCCTACATGCTCTGCCAGGGCTGGGGCAACAACCCGGACGCGTTTGATGAGGTGATCCAGCAAACCCTGGCCCTGAGCGACACCGCCCGGGACCGCTACCTGGACAGCGGCCCACAGGACAAACTGATCGACACGCTGCTGGGTTTCCAGCAATGGCACTACGTGTTGCCGACCACCCCGGCCCTGGTGGTGCTCGACACCCGAACCCGCCGCTGGCGCAGCGAGCGCAACCTCAAGCAGCCTTCGGGACTGCTCGATTGGGAAGCCCTGAGCGAACTTCAGCAGGAACTGCTGGATCATCCCTCGGCGATTATCGTTTCGCCGGCGCCGATCTTCGGTGTGAAGCTGATCGAAACCGTGCAACGGGTGTTCAGTTGGTGCGGTTATCCGCTGCTGGTGGACGCGGAAAACTGGATGGCCCATCGCGGCGCGGCGCAAGTAATCCTGAACATTTTCCGGCACTCGCGCACGCCCGGTAATTACGTGGTGCTGTCCGGGGATGTGCATTATTCCTTCGTCTATGAGGTGCTGATCCCACACCGTAAGGGCGGCCCGCGCATCTGGCAGATCACCAGCAGCGGCATCAAGAATGAGTTCCCGCCGGCGCTGCTGGAATGGTTCGATCGCCTGAACCGTTGGCTCTACTCTCCCCGCTCGCCCCTGAACTGGTTCACCAAGCGCCGCAGCATGCGCATCATTCCTCACACCCCCGAACACGCCGAGGCGGGAGAGCGGTTGTGGAACTCGGCGGGGATCGGGCAGGTGTTCTTCAATGAACAGGGGCAGCCGACGCAGATATTCCAGCACAACGCCAACGGCCAACCGCCGACGCGCATGCTGGCGCCGCAAGAGCCTTCGGCCTGAACCGAGTGAGTCCTGTGTGGGAGCGAGCCTGCTCGCGATAGCGCAGGCCCATCCAACATCCTTGCAAGCTGACCTTCCGCTATCGCGAGCAGGCTCGCTCCCACAAGGGATTTGCAGTGTTATGGGTTTGCGGCCAAATGAAATAACTCAAAACACCAACTGCAGCGTCTGCTGACCTTCCAGGCTCAGCAGGAACTGTTTGGCCGCAAGGCCGCCCGCAAAGCCGGTAAGGCTGCCGGAGGTGCCGATGACGCGGTGGCAGGGGGCGATGATGGAGATGGGGTTGCGGCCGTTGGCGGCGCCTACCGCCCGCACCGCCGTGGGCTGGCCGATCTGGATGGCGATGTCGCGGTAGCTGCGGGTTTCACCGAACGGAATGCTCAGCAGCGCCTGCCAGACCCGGACTTGGAAGTCGGTGCCGGCAAAGTCCAGCGCCAGGTCGAAACGGCGGCGCTGGCCGGCGAAATACTCCATGAGCTGGCGCTCGGTTTCCTTGAGGACCGGATGCTGGCTGTCCTCTTCCAAAGGCCCCAGGCGCACGCGGTTGAGACGCTCGTTTTCCCAGAGGATGGCCGCCAGTTTTGTATCCCGGGCGACGAGGATCAGTTGGCCCACGGGGGATGGGATGGTTTTGTACAGGGGTAACATCAAGCATTCCTTATCGCTGGCCAACCGCTTGGCACAAGTAACCAGTCCTAGCCCAACAACCCCAGCACCTTCGCCCGCGCCACGGCCTGGGTGCGGCGCTCCACGCCGAGTTTGCTGTTGATGTGGCTGGCGTGGGTCTTGACCGTGTGCAGCGAGATGAACAACTGCTCGCTGATTTCCTGGTTCGAACAGCCCTGGGCAATCAATTGCAGCACCGCCCGCTCGCGACTGCTGAGGGTTTCAACGGGGGCCGGTGAATCGGCAGCCACCGTCGACGGCAAGCGCTCAAGCAGGTTCTGGCGCAAGGGACTGGGGGGTGCGCGCAACAATTGCTCGCGCAGCCACTCCCGATGTTCACCCAGCAACCATTCGAACGGCTGCAGCACCCCGCCAGCGGCGGCTTCGAGGGCTTGGGCCAGGGTACTGCGGGCTTCGGGTTCGCGGCCGACGCTCAGCAGCAAGGCGACCTTCTGGTTGAGCGCCATCACACTGAGCATCTGCCGGCCGGTTTGCTGGCCGTGTTCAAGCAAGGCATTGAGCCGTCCTTCGGCCAACATGGGCTGGCCGCGGATGGACTCCAGCACCGCCTGTTGCAGTTCGACGTGCAGCGGCAGTTGCGGGTGGAATTCCGGCGGCGCGGCGGCCCGCTCACCGGTGTAGGTCTGCCCCAGCCGCGCCAGCCAGGCTTCGGCCAGGTCCGTACGCCCCTGGGCCAGCCAGAGTTCGCATTTGACCAGGGTGATCATCGCCAGGTAATAAATCGGCGGAACGTCCCAGATATGCATCAGGCGCTCGGCTTCGGCCAGTTCGGCAAAGGCCCGGGCGAATTCACGAGCGTGGCCTTCAACCCGCGCGATCACGCAGTGGCCGATCAACACGCTGATGTCGCGGCACGCCCGCGCTTCGGTAAGACCGGCCTGCAACCGCGCCAAGCCGGCCTGGGGCTGCATGCGCAAGGTCAGCAGGAACCCTTCGTACAGAATCAATCGCGCCCGCACGGCATACAGCCGTTGCGGCGAGAGTGCGTGCAGGCGTTGCAGGCCCTGGCGCACTTCATCGAGCGCCCGCAGGATCTCCCCTCGCGCTTGCAACACCCGGGCACGGTCGTAATGGGCCAGGGCCTCGAACAACGGGTTACCGACGCGCTGCGCCAGCTCCAGGGAGTCACGGTTCAAGGCCCGGGCGCGCCACAGGTCACCGTCGGCAATCGCCAGGTTCGACAGCGTGGACAGGCACATCAGACGTTGGCCATAGCGCTTTTGCGGCAGGCTCTCCAGGGCTTCGGTGCAGTAACGCACAGTGGCCTCGCGATCCCCACGGCCACGGGCAATGATCCCGCTCAGGGCCAGCCATTGGGCAAGCATGGATTTTTGCGCAGTGGCCGAAGGCGCCGGCAGAAACCGGCTCAGGTGGGCGGCCAGTTCTTCAGCGGCGTCCAACTGGCAGGCCAGCCCCAGCGCCCAGCTGTACAGCACGATCAAGCGCGGTGTGCTGATGAGCAGGCTGTCGGGCAAGTCCATTTTCCAGCGCAACAACATGCCGACGTTCTGCTCGGCCAGCAATTGCTCCTCCGAGAGGTTCTGCACCAGGTTCGCCGCCACATCCAGGTGCCCGGCCCGCAGCGCCTGCTCCACGGCCTCGTCGATCAAGCCCTGGGCATTGAACCAGCGGCAGGCCCGCAGGTGCAGGGTCGCAGCCGGCACCATGGCCGGCGCACTGGGACGGCTGCGCAGCAAATCGGAAAACAGATGGTGGTAACGGTACCAGTGGCCATGCTCGTCCAGCGGCACCAGGAACACCTGGTGCGCCGCCAGATACTCCAGGATTTCGGCGCTGTCATGGGCTTCGCGCACGGCATCACACAGTTCGCTGCAGAAACGTTCCTGGGACGCGGTGTCGTAGAGAAACGCCTGCACTTCGGCGGGCAGACAGTCGATGACTTCCTCAAGCAGGTAATCGCGAATCAGCCCTTCGCCGCCATGCAGAGCCTGGGGCATCCGGCCCTCAGTCCCGGCCTCGGAAGCGGCCAGCAACCAGAAACGCAGCCCGGCCACCCAGCCTTCGCTGCGCTGGATCAGGCTCTCCAGGGCTTCCCCGCGCAACGAACTGCTGTGGTGCTGCAGCAGGGTCAGGGCTTCTTCATGGGTCAGACGCAAGTCCTGCTCGTTCAGTTCGAGCAATTGGCGTGACAGACGCAGGCGCGCCAGATGCCAGTCCGGGCGCTGCCGACTGGTGACCAGCACCAGCAAACCTTCGGGCAGGTGATTAAGGAAAAATTGCAGGCAACGGTCCAGCACCGGGCTTTGGGCCAGGTGGTAGTCGTCGAGCACCAGCAGCAAGGGTGTATCCGGCGACAGATGCGCGGACAGTTCATCCAGCAGGCCGTCGAGCCATTCTTCGAAGGCGAAAGGCTGGTGGCGCTGGCGCATTTTCAGCAGCCCCAACGCACGACCTCCCAACTGCGGGTAGAACGCCTGGAGCCCTTCGAGCAGCCGTTCCAGAAAGCGTCCCGGGTCGTTGTCCCGGGCACTGAGCCCCAGCCAGAGGCTTTGCCAATGGGCCGGCAGGCTCTGGCAGAACTCCACCGCCAGTGAGCTTTTGCCGAACCCCGCCGGGGCGCTCACCAACAGCAACCGACCTCCAAGCCCCGCACTCAAGCGCTCGCACAACCGCGGCCGCACGACATGGCCGTCAGGCAAGGGCGGGCGGTAGAAGCGCCCGTCCTGGACCGCGACGGCGGTGCGGGCAGAACCCGGGAGTGAAGACAGATCAGTCATGGCCGGCTCTTGTTGAAATGCGGGTGGCGGCGTTGCAGATGTCCGCAGACTAGCGGTAAACGAGGAGGTATTGAAGGGAGTTGCTACAAATGGCTACAAAAAGGCTACAAGCCGACCGATTCGAAAAACTCAGGCAGCCACCGCTCTTGTGGCGAGGGAGTTTTGATCATTCCCACGCAGGAGCGAGGGAATGCTAGAGCTTTTTGGGGCTGCTTCGCAGCCCAGCGGGGATAAATCCCCTCGCCACAGGGGAGTTGTGTTGGGCAAAAAAAGCCCCGAACCAGTCGGGGCGTTTTTTCGAGGATGCGGCCTCGGGTGAAACTGTTTAGCGGATACCCTCCTGGCGCAATGCGTTGGGAGTGAACTCGGCGGTGCTGGCGGTGAAGCCGAAGTCGTAGGCCGATTTCTCTTCGTTCTTCATGCCCAGCGCCAGATAGCGGCCGGACTGCAGGTCGTAGAGGGTTTCCAGGGCGTACCACGGCACTTGCTTGTCGTAGTAGTTCTCGGCATGAGCCTCGGCAACGCGCCACAGTTGGCCACGACCGTCGTAATGGTCGATCACCGCGGCTTGCCAGGTGTCTTCGTCGATGTAGAAGTCACGCTTGGCGTAGATGTGGCGTTGGCCTTCCTTCAGGGTCGCGGTCACATGCCAGACACGACGCAGCTCGTAGCGAGCCAGGTCCTGGTTGATATGGCCGGCCTTGATGATGTCGGCGTACTTGAGCTGAGGCGAATCGATCTTGTAGCTGTTGGAGGCAATGTACAGTTCTTTCTTGCCCACCAGTTTCCAGTCGTAGCGATCCGGCGCACCGTTGTACATGTCCAGGTTGTCGGAGGTACGCAGGCCGTCGGCAGCGGTGCCCGGGCCGTCATAGGAGACCTGTGGCGCACGGCGCACACGGCGCTGGCCGGCGTTGTAGACCCACGCAGAGCGCGGTTCCTTCACCTGGTCGAGGGTTTCGTGCACCAGCAGTACACCACCGGCCAGACGCGCCGGCGCGGTGACTTGCTGCTTGAAGTAGAACAGGATGTTGCCAGGGTTGGCCGGATCGAAATCCTTCATCTTGTCGCGGAACACGAACTGGTCCCTGAAGTACACCAGGCTGTAGGAGCCGTTGGGCTGCGGCGTGGCCTGGGTCACCAGGCGGGTCACGCTGCCGCCGCGATAGCGGGTGATGTGGTTCCAGATCACTTCCACACCGCTCTGGGGAATCGGGAACGGCACAGCCGTCTCGAAGTTCTCCAGACCGTTACCGCCGGACACCAGCTTGGTATTCACCGCGTTTTTCTTGATGGAGGCAAACACATCATCCGGCACGGTGGCGCCGCGATGGGATGGGTAGACCGGCATCTTGAAAGATTCCGGGTAACGCTTGAACATTGCGTACTGGCCCGGCGCGAGCTTGTCCTTGTACTGGTCGACGTTCTGCGCGGTGATGGTGAACAGCGGCTTTTCACTGGCGTACGGGTCGGAAAGGAAACCCTTGCTGTCTACGCTGCCGGCGTTCTTGGCCATGGGTTTCCAGGCCGGGATCGAACCGTCGGCATTGCCGGCCATTTCGGCGCCCATCGGCGTCAGGCTTTTGCCCAGTTTGTCGGCTTCGGCGGCAGGCACCGCCGCCATGACGCTGGCGGCCAGCAGGGATAGCCCCAAAACACCGACCTGCAACAGACTCTTTGTTATTTTCATAGTGTGTCGTCCTGAAATACTGTGCTTAGAAGGTCACGCCGACGCTGAGCGCCAGGAAATCGCGATCGTCCACGGTGCTGAAGTCGCCACCAAAGAAGTTGGTGTAGGCCAGGCTCGCGTTGTAGGTGTTCTGGTACTCGGCATCCAGTCCGAGGCTGACGGCTTTGCGGCCTTCTTCAAAGTTGGCGCCCGGGCCTGGCGAGTAGCCTTTGACGTCATGGGACCAGGCCACGTTGGGCTTGAGGTTCACGCCGGCGAACACATCCGGATACTCCCAGATGGCGCGGGCACGGTAGCCCCAGGAAGTGGAGGTGGTGAAGCCGTCGTTGTTGCAGTTGCTGTTCACATCGGCACTGGTCTGGCCACCACCGGCCGCAGTCGAGCCATTGAGCACGTTACAGAAACCGTTGGGCAGTTCTCCCGGGCCAAACACCGGGTCACGGCCATAACGAGCGTCGGATTTGCTTTCCAGGCCGCCCACGTAGGTCACGCCGACTTCGCCCACCAGGGTCAGACGGCTGGCGCCCATGACCTGATCCAGGAAGTGGGTGAACGTGGTCTGGAACTGAGTGATTTCCTTACGGTTATAGCCATGCAGGTCCTGACCCGGCGAGCCAGGGAGGATCGAAGCATTGCCAAGACCGGGAAGCGGGGTCACACCGGCGAAAAGAATGTCCGTGGTGCTCAGTTGCACCGGGGCGTTCGGACGATAGCTCAGTTCACCGCTCCACGCCGTACCGGTAGGCAAGGTGGTGGAGAAACTCAAACCGTAGAGACGGATATCTTCAGGGTACTCGATGAAATAGTTCGAGTTACCCGCCACCAGCAGAGGCGACAGCGCGGCGAACGCAGGCGGCAGTCCTGCTGCCAGGTCAAAAACGGACTGTGGAGCACCGGTGGCACTGAAAATCGGCGCACGGCTGTGGTAGTTCATGAAGTAGGCACCAAACTCGGTGTCCAGCGGCTCGAACATGTACTTGAACGACACGCCCCACTGGCCACTGTCGCGAGCATCACGATCCGGACCGCGACGCACCAGCACGCCTTCTTCGTTGACGTTGACGCCAAGCGCCTCCGCTGGGCCCAGGGCGGCCGCCGGGAGCGTAGAGCGTTTGTTCAGCACTCGCAGGTTGTCGCTGCAACCATCGGCAACCACGTCCGGCTGGGAGAAGAACGTGCCGCAGTTATCGACGACCGTCTGGTCCCACTCCAACTGGTAGAACGCCTCGGCCGACAGGTTGTCGGTCAGGCTCTGGGACACATAGAACATGTTGACCGGAATCAGGCCTTCCTTGATCTCGGCACCAGGACGACGGAACGCCGACACGTCGACCGGGTTGATCGAGTTGATCCCGCCCTGGATGAAGGTGCTTTCACCCCAGCTGACCACCTGTTTACCCAGGCGGACCGAGCCAGGCTGATCGCCAATGGCGTAGTTGTGGTAGATGAAGGCATCGAGGATCTGCCCGCCGGACGACTTGGCGCCTTCCTTGCGGTTGCTGTCGCTGATGTCCTTGTACAGGCGATGTTCGTCCTTGAGTTCGAAGTCGTACCAGTACTTGCCGCGCACAAACACGCCGGTATCGCCGTACTTGAGTTCCAGGTCGTGGATACCCTTGAAGATCTTCGAAAAGGTTTCCCCACGCTTGAAGTTCAGGTGACCGTCGTCGGAGGTCTGGGACAGGCCCTTGCCGCCGTTGTTGACGCCGATCAGGTCCCTGTTGGCCTTGGCCGTGGACCAGCTTGCGCCGACCGACAGGGACGAGTCGAACTGGCCCTCGATTTCACCGATGTTGAAACTGACGCCGAATGCTGGCCCGGCGAGCGAAGAGGCGAGACTGACCGCCAGAGGCAGTTTTGCCCGGCGCCAGAACGTGTTTGCTGAGGTCATCGACGCTACTCCATGTGCTTTTATTTTTATGGCAGTCAGTATTTTCCAAGAACACTTTCAACGGCTGGGAATGGCAACGTTCCACCCCGTTCAAAGTCGCATCGCCCGTTTAGTGCGTGCGCCCCGTTCTTGAAAATCCTTAAACGGACTATAGCCAGCAGGTAGTACGGCTTGATCCCTCTAAAGTGTGATTTGCAGCCCGCGACCACTCTGGAACAGTCCTTTCGCCAGGCCGACAGATGTCGGCACGGCAAGGATGGCTGAAATTTTCGGTTTGACAAGGCAAGCGCTTGCTTGGTGGGGCTGCCGTGCCCTTTTGGACACGGCAAAAACGTTTAAAGCGTCGACAGGAAGGTGCTGTTATTGCTCTGCCATTCGGTGACGTCGATGCGGATACGCTTCTTGTCGAGCTTGCCGACGCTGGTCTTGGGAATTTCCGTAACAAGGGCGATCTGGCTCGGGATCGCCCACTTGCTCAGGTGCCCCAATTCGACGAACGGCTTGAGATGTTCCTTGAGCTCGCGAGCCCCGATCTGATGCCCTTCGCGGATGACCAGCAAGGCAAATGGGCGCTCGCCCCACTGCGGATCGGGAATCCCCACCACTGCTACTTCGCGTACCGCGACGTGACGGCTGATGAGGTCTTCCAGGTCCAGGGACGAGATCCATTCACCGCCAGTCTTGATCACGTCCTTGATGCGGTCGCGAATATCGATCACGCCCATGCTGTCCAGCGTGGCGACATCGCCGGTGTGCAGCCAGCCGCCGGCCCAGAGCTCGGCGCCCTTCTGCGGCTCGTTGAAATAACCCTCGGTGAGCCACGGTGCGCGCAGCACCAGCTCGCCCTGGGTCTCGCCGTCAGCGGGCAGGAAATGCCCCTCGGCGTCGACAATCGCCGCTTCCACCAATGGCCCTGGTACACCGGCCTTGATCCGGTAGGTGATGCGTTCGTCTTCGCTGCCGGCCATCAATTCGTCGTTGAGGTGGGCGCAGGACACCAGCGGCCCGGTTTCCGACATGCCATAGGCGGCGGTGAGCTGGATGCCCCTGGCCTTGGCCGCTTCATACAGGCTGCGGTTCAGGGCGCTGCCGCCGATGACGATTTTCCAGCCAGCGAAATCGGTGTCCTGGGCGCCCTTGGCATTGAGGACCATTTGCAGGATGGTCGGCACGCAGTGGGAAAAGGTGACTTTCTCCTTGCGCCACAACTGGACCAGGAATTCGGGGTCATAACGACCGGGGTAGACCTGCTTGAGCCCGAGCATGGTCGCCACGTACGGCAGGCCCCAGGCATGGACATGGAACATCGGCGTAATCGGCATGTACACGTCGTTGGTACCCAGCAACCGCACACTGTCAATGGCGCCCATGATGGTCGACACGCCCATGGTGTGCAGCACCAGTTGCCGATGGGTGAAATACACGCCCTTGGGGTTGCCGGTGGTGCCGGTGGTATAGAACGTGGTGGCGACCGAGTTTTCGTCGAAGTCCTGGAAATCGTAGGCGGGGCTGGCAGCGGCGAGCAGTTGTTCGTATTCGCCCACCAGGTTCGGCAGGTCGGCGGTTTTTTCAGGCAGGTCGGTTAGCAGGAGGGTTTTTTCTACGGTTGTCAGGTGTCCGGCAATCGCCTGGTACAAACCGACGAACTCGCTGTTGACCAGCACGAAGCGGTCTTCAGCGTGATTCATGGTGTAGAGGATCTGTTCCGGTGACAGGCGCACGTTGATGGTGTGGATCACCGCGCCGATCATCGGGATCGCAAACATGCACTCCAGATAACGATGGCTGTCCCAGTCCATCACCGCCACGGTATCCCCGGCCTTGACCCCGGCCTCGGTCAGCACATTGGCCAGCCGCGCGACGCGTTCGATCAGGGTCGGATAGCTGTAGCGAAACTGGTCGCGGTAAATGATCTCGCGGGTTTTCTCATAACGCGCACCGGACATCAGCAGCCGCTTGATCAGCAGCGGGTATTGATAAGCGCCTTCGGCTGGAGGAATAACGCGAGTCTGCAACATAAGAGTCCCTTTTCTGACTGCACGGTCTTGGCTGGAAGTAAGCACTGTAGAGCGCCGGTACGCGGATCAAATCAGCCAAAGGAATGATTTGATCCGCCCGCAAATACTAGCCTTGAGCCATATACCGTCACCTGCAGTCAGGAGTCGGGGCGATCAACGCATCTCGGTAAACGCCAATTTGACGCCAATGGCAACGAGTACCGCGCCCATGGTCCGGTCGAACCAGTGGCCCATGCGGGCGAACCCGGCGCGCACTCGCTGTTGGCTGAACAGCATGGCCACCAGACAGAACCACACTGCCGTCGCCGCCGCCAGGTAAACGCCGTAACCGGCCTGGATTGCCAGGGGGGTATGAGGGTTGATGACCACGGTGAACAGCGACAGGAAAAACAGCGTCGCCTTGGGGTTCAGTCCGTTGGTGACGAAGCCCGAGGTGAAAGCGCCACGGGCGGTACGTTCGCCGGCCTCTTTGTGCAGGTTGCCCGCCGTCGGCTTGACCGGTTGCGCACGCAACGCCTTGAAGCCGATGTACAGCAGGTAGACGGCGGCGGCCCATTTCAGCGCGTTGAACAGCACGATCGATTGCGACACGATCAGGCCAATGCCCAGCAGCGAATACCCCACATGCAGGAAAATCGCCGTGCCCACGCCCAGCGCTGTCCAGGTTCCGGCGCGGCGACCATGGGTCACGCTCTCGCGCACCACCACGGCAAAATCCGGCCCGGGGCTGGCCACGGCCAACAGGTGGATCAGGGCGACGGTGAGGAATTCGGTGAGGTACATGGGGACTCCTTGGCTAGCTCAATCTCAAGACAAACATCAACTGTGAGTGAGGGGCTGTGTGGGAGCAAAGCTTGCTCCCACACACATCTGATAGGCTCGCCACATTACGCCTTCGATTCCTGCGATAAAAGGTACAGCTGATGACGAACAACGGCCGCGCAGTTTTCCTCGACCACCCTTCCCTGGACCTCGGCGATTTGGACCTGGGACCACTGCGCAACTGCTTCAGTGAACTGCAACTGTTCGCCCGCACGAGCCGGGATGAAGTGAGCGAGCGGCTCAAGGGCGCCACGGTGGCGATCACCAACAAGGTCGTGATCGATGCGACCGCCATGGCCGCCAACCCCGAACTGAAACTGATCCTGATCAGCGCCACCGGCACCAATAACGTCGACCTGGAAGCCGCGCGCCAACACGGCATCACAGTGTGCAACTGTCAGGGCTACGGTACGCCGTCGGTGGCCCAGCATACGATCATGCTGCTCTTGAATCTGGCGACGCGCCTGGGTGATTACCAAAAAGCAGTCGGCGCAGGTCGGTGGCAGCAGGCTTCGCAGTTTTGCCTGCTGGACTATCCCATTGTCGAACTGGAAGGCAAAACCCTCGGGCTGTTGGGTCATGGTGAACTGGGCAGCGCCGTCGGACGACTGGCCGAGGCCTTTGGCATGCGCGTGCTGTTGGGGCAGATCCCCGGACGCCCTGCTCGTCCCGACCGCTTGCCTCTGGATCAACTGTTGCCGCAGATCGATGCCCTGACCTTGCACTGTCCTCTCAACGAACACACGCGCAACTTCATCGGCGCCCGGCAACTGGCGCAGCTCAAACCCGGCGCCTTTGTGCTCAACACCGCCCGCGGCGGCCTGATCGACGAACAGGCCCTGGCCGATGCCTTGCGCAGCGGCCATTTGGGCGGCGCGGCCACCGATGTACTGAGCGTGGAGCCACCGACCCAGGGCAATCCGCTGCTGGCCGCCGACATTCCGCGGTTGATCGTCACGCCCCATAACGCCTGGGGCAGCCGCGAGGCGCGGCAACGGATCGTTAGCCAACTGACGGAAAACGCCTTGGGTTTTTTCAGCGGTACAGCGCTGCGAGTCGTCAGTTGATAAACTGCCGCACTTTTTTTCAAGGAGCAGACCATGGATCCGCGCAGTGAAGTACTGCTTCGTCAGGCCGAGTTATTTCAGGGTTCGGTCCTGCTGGCCGGCCTGCCCGCCGATGATCTGCTCGGCCGCTTGCCCCAAGCCCACGGCTGGTGCTGGCACGCCGGTGATCAGGCCGCGCTGGATGCCCGTTTCCCCGAGCGCAGCCACTTTGGCGTGAACGTGCCGGCCCGTGAGTTCGAGACCGCCGTGGTGTTCCTGCCCAAGGCCAAGGACCTGACCGACTACATCCTCAACGCCGTGGCCTCGCGCCTGGCCGGTCGCGAGGTGTATCTGGTGGGGGAAAAGCGCAGCGGCATCGAAGGCGCGTCCAAGCAGCTCAATGCCTTCGGCAAGCCGCGCAAGCTCGACAGCGCGCGCCATTGTCAGCTATGGCAGGTCACCGTGGCCGACGTCCCCGAGGCCAAGCCTTTGGAAAGCCTCGCCCAGACCTACGAGCTGCCCCTGGCCGAAGGCGCACTGAAGGTCATCAGCCTGCCGGGGGTGTTCAGCCACGGTCGCCTGGATCGCGGCAGTGCGCTGTTGCTGGAACACCTGGATAAACTGCCCAGCGGCCACCTGCTGGACTTCGGTTGTGGCGCCGGGGTGCTGGGGGCAGTGGTCAAGCGTCGCTATCCGCACAACACCGTCACGCTGCTGGACGTGGATGCGTTCGCTGCCGCCAGCAGCCGCCTGACCCTGGCCGCCAATGGTCTGGAGGCCGAGGTGCTGACCGGCGACGGTATCGACGCCGCGCCCATGGGATTAAGTGCGATTCTGAGCAACCCGCCGTTCCATGTCGGCGTGCACACCGACTATCACGCCACGGAAAATCTGCTGCGAAAAGCAGCGAAACATCTGAAAAACGGCGGCGAACTGCGCTTGGTGGCGAACAGTTTCCTCAAGTATCAGCCGTTGATCGAAGAGCATCTGGGCGTGTGCGCGATCAAGGCCGAAGGCCAGGGTTTTCGCATCTATCGGGCCAAGCGCGGCTGAAGCAAATTTAAGAAACAGCACTTGCCCAATCGGATTTGCCTAGGCAGAATCCGCTCCGTCCTAGGGGAGTAGTCTCCCGCGAGCGCCATGCTCGCCCGGCATACGTCAACATACTTGGTCAGCAGACCATGGCGTATGCGGCCCAAGCGTCCACGCAGATGGTCGCTGGGTTTGACAAGACCTATGACACGCACACCTTACCCGGGGCGGGAAGGCTGTACGTGTCATAGCCGTGTCGACCCGCCCCTCTAGGAATCACCTGATGCTGGACTCTTTCCTCGTACCTACCGCTATCGTTGCGCTGGCCGAAATCGGCGACAAGACGCAACTGCTCGCGCTTATTCTCGCGGCTCGCTTTCGCAAACCCTGGCCCATCATTGCCGGCATCGTTGCCGCCACCTTGGCCAACCATGCGGCAGCCGGCGCGGTGGGGGCCTGGGTCGGTAGTATTTTCTCGGACGCGGTCCTGCACTGGATCCTGGCGGTGAGCTTTGCCGCCACGGCGCTGTGGACGTTGGTGCCGGACAAACTGGACGATGACGAAGCCAGTACGGCCCGCAAGTTCGGGCCTTTCCTGACCACGCTGATCGCGTTCTTCCTGGCGGAAATCGGCGACAAGACCCAGATCGCCACCGTGATGCTCGCCGCGCAGTACCCGGAACTGTGGCTGGTGATCATCGGCACCACCGTGGGCATGCTGATTGCCAACGTGCCGGTGGTCCTGGCGGGCAATTTCGCCGCCGAGAAGCTGCCCCTGACACTGATCCGCCGCCTGGCCGCCTCGGCGTTCTTGGTCCTGGCGATCGTGGCGGTGTACAAGGCGATGCAGAGCAGTGGGTGGGTTTGATCGGGTAGGTGAGTAATACCGCGTTATCGTTCATCGCGAGCAGGCTCGCTCCCACACTGGCTGCGGGTGTTCACAAGAATATCGAACACGGCCAATCTCTTGTGGGAGCGAGCCTGCCCGCGATGAACGATGACGCGGTCTGATTGAAGTCTGCGTCGCCTCTGTCGCGAGCAAGCTTTGCTCCCACAACGATGATTACTTTCTAGCCTGCTGATACAGCGGCATCACCTTCGGAATCGCCGCCTGCAGCGACGCGATCCGGCTGCTGGAGGACGGGTGGGTGCTCATGAATTCCGGCGGCGCGCCTTCCGAAGCCTTGGCCATCTTGTTCCACAACGTGATCGCGGCATTCGGGTCGTAGCCGGCGCGAGCGGCCAGTTCCAGGCCGATCAGGTCGGCTTCGTTCTCATTGCCGCGACTGTTGGGCAGGGTCATGCCGTAGTTGGCCACAGTATCGGCCAACGCCAGGCTGTCCTGACCCAGACCGAACAATGCACCGGCGCCCTGCTTGGCCATTTCGATGCCGTAGGCCTTGGACATCGCTTCGCGGCCGTGCTCGCGCAAGGCGTGGGCGATTTCGTGGCCGATGATCGCGGCGATTTCATCGTCAGTGAGCTTGAGCTTGTTGATCAAGCCGGTATAGAAAATGATTTTGCCGCCGGGGCCGCAACTGGCGTTGAGCTCATCGCTCTTGATCAGGTTCACTTCCCAGTTCCATTGCGCCGAATCCGGGCGGAACACAGGTGCCTGAGCGATCAGCCGACTGGAGATGGCCTGGACGCGCTTGGCATCGCTACTCGTCTTGTCCAATACACCCTTGGCGCTCGCTTCGCCCATGGTCTTTTGGTAGGACTGGGCATACATCTGATTGACCTGGTCGGTGGACAGCATGCTGAACATGTATTGCTTGCGCTCCACGCCCACGGCTCCGCCGCTGGTGGTGTTGACCGACTGGCAACCGGCAAGCAGCAAGCCCACACTCAGTGCACTCACCATCAATATCTTGTTCATGTAAGAAGCTCCCTGGAAACGTGGGCGTATCCTAGGCGCTGATTTGTATCGGCGCCAGATACATAGCGTGGGATTACAGTTTTTTCAGACAGACCCTACTCCAGTCCATTTACGACACCCACAAAGCCAAAACAGTCATCCGACGAACAGCGCCTCATGCTGGGCCAAAGAATCGCCGATACAGGCTTCAGACGTCATTCCCGCGTCCGGAGCCTTTATGAAATTCAAATCGATACAGTTTTCCGTGGCCGCTCTGGCCGGCGCCATCATCCTCAGTGTGGTCGGCGCCCTGGTGCTGTACGCGCTGTTTGCCGGCGCCCGCACCCAGGACATGGTGCAACAGCGGACCAAGGCGCAGTTCGAGCATCTGATCGAACAACGCCTCGACGCGCTCGCCCGCACCCAGGCCAGCCTGATCCAGCGAGAACTGGAGGCACCGCTGTTGCTTGCCCGGGGCCTGGCGACCACCAATGCCTTGATGGGCATGAACGGCCCGGACGGCAACGCACAACTGAAGGTGCCCCGCGAGCAGATGATCAGCCTGCTGCGCGAAACCGTGGTGCGCAACCCGAAGATTCTCGGCGCCTACATCGCCTGGGAACCAAACGCCATTGACCACGACGACGCCAATTACGTGAACAGCCCGGTGCTGGGCATGGAAACCGACGGGCGCTTCCTGCCGTGGTGGTTTCGCAACCAGGACGGCACCCTGGGCCTGGAAAAGCTCGCCGATGTGGCGGACCAGAAACTGCTGTCCACCGGTATTCGCGCCAGTGAGTATTACCTGTGCTCCCGGGACAGCAAGAAAGCCTGTGTGATCGACCCGGCGCCTTATCGCGTTGGCGATACCATGACCATGCTCGCCTCGTTCATCGAGCCGATCATGGTCGATGGCAAGTTCCAGGGCATCGTCGGCGCCGACCTGTCGGTGAACTTCATCCAGGACATGCTCGTCGCTGCCGACCGTGACCTGTATGAGGGCGCCGGGGAAATGGCGTTGCTCTCCAGCAACAACCGCTTGGTGGCCTTCACGAAGGACCCGTCCAAACTGGGAGAAAAGGCCAGCGACCTGCTGGACGCCAATGAACTGGACAACCTGTCCAAGCTCAGCGTCGGCCAGGTACGTTACGACGTCGATGAAGCCCATGGGCACATCGAGGTGTACATGCCGTTCGGCATCGGTGAAACCCAAGCCCGTTGGACGCTGATGCTGCAACTGCCACTGGATGCGGTGATGGCCGAACTGCAAGCGTTGCAAAAAGACCTGGATGCGCAACGCCAGACCGACATCTTCGGCATGGCCATGGTGGGCCTGGTGATTGCCGGCATCGGCCTGCTGGTGATCTGGCTGGTGGCCCACGGCATCGCCCGTCCCCTCAAGCAAATGGTGGCGATGCTCGATGACATCGCCCAGGGCGAAGGCGACCTGACCCGTCGCCTGGTGAGCGACCGCGCGGATGAACTGGGTGCGATCGCCAAGGGCTTCAATACCTTCCTGAGCAAGTTGCAAGGGATGATCACCCAGGTCGTCACCTCGGTGCAGAGCGTCAGCGATTCCTCGGAGCACACTGCCGACATCGCCATCCGCACCAACCAGGGCGTGCACAAGCAAATGGTGGAGATCGATCAGGTCGCCACCGCCGTGCACGAGATGACCGCCACCGCCCAGGACGTGGCCCGCAACGCGACCCAGGCCGCCCAAGCCGCTGGTCACGCAGACCAGGCTGCCAGCCAGGGCATGCAGATCGTGCGGGACACTTCCACCTCCATCGGCGCCCTGGCCGTGGAAATCGGCAAGGCCGTGGGCGTGGTGCAGGCTCTGGCCAAGGACAGCGAGAACATCAACGCGATTCTCACCGCCATCCGCGGGATCGCCGAACAGACCAACCTGCTGGCTCTCAACGCGGCCATCGAAGCGGCTCGCGCCGGTGAACAAGGGCGTGGATTTGCGGTGGTGGCCGATGAGGTGCGCAACCTGGCGCAGAAAACGCAGCAGGCCACTGAAGAAATCCAGACGATGATCCAACAGTTGCAACAAGGCACCCGGGATGTGGTGCGGGTGATGGAAGACAGCCAGCACCGCACCGATGAAAGCGTGCAACACGCAGCGAAAGCGGCCCAGGCCCTGGAGATCATCACCCAGGCGGTATCGGTGATCAACGACATGAACACCCAGATCGCCAGCGCCGCCGAGGAACAAAGCGCGGTGGCCGATGACATCAACCGTAACGTGATCAACATCGGGCAAGTGGCAAATGAAGTGGCCGGTGGCGCGGACGAATCCAGCGCGGCCAGTGCGGATCTGACCAAACTGGCGGAGCAGCAGCGGCGGTTGATCAATCAGTTCAAGGTTTGATCCTCGGGCCCCATCGCGAGCAGGCTCGCTCCCACAAAGGGTTGGTGGCGAACACTATCTCTAATGTGGGAGCGAGCCTGCTCGCGATGGGGCCAGCACAGGCGCCTCAACACTCAAGCCGGAGTCAGGCACTCCGGCCCGTTGAGCTTCGGATCATTGACCATGTTGGCCAGTACCCGCTCGCGCAGTGCCGCCGGCTCACTGGCCAGCAAGCCTTGCAATACATGCAAGGGCGTCTCGGGATCGAGCCACAGGCGCTGGCCCTCTTCATCCAGGATCAACGGCCGACGCTGCCCTGCCGCCGGCTGGGTGATGACTGCGGTGCTCAGCCACACCTGTTCCTGCACGGGATAGGCTTCCCAGATCGCGGCGAAAAACAACGAAGAGCCCTCACCCGGCGTCAACCAGTAAGGGCGTTTGCGCGTGCCACCGCGCCATTCATAGAAGCCGTTGGCCGGCAGCAGGCAGCGGCGCAGGCGCAGGGCCTCACGAAACATCGGCTGCTCGGCCACGGTTTCGGCCCGGGCGTGGGCCGGGGTACGGGACAGGTCGGTCAGCCAGGGCGGCGTGAGGCCCCAGCGGGCCCGGGCCAGTTCGCGCTGCCCCGCAGCGCCGGCGCGCAGCATCAGCACCGAATCGTTGGGCGAAATATTCCACTGGGCCTTCTGGTCGGCAGGGAAGCCGGGCAAGGCCGCAAAGGCGGGGTTCCAGCGAAACAGGGCATAACGTCCACACATGGGGCAACACGACTCTTGATCAAACGGTCGCCAGCCTAACAGACCAATGTGCCGGGGTAACTGTCCGGCTCATCGCCGGGCAATGGCAGCGCGGCATTGTAGGCGGCGATCAGCTCCCGGGCGTATTGCGCCTGGTCGTCCTCCACCGCCAGTCCCAGCAGGCCATACATCGGCAACTCGCCGGCGCCGCCCACCAGGTCACGGCCCACCAGGTGGGCGGTGATGCCTTCGCTGGCGAGCATGCCCTGGAGCAGTTCCCCTTCCATCAGGTTTTCCAGCTCGTAGATTCGCTGCATGGACGTCCCCCATCATTCGTTTTCACTGAAGACTTCCAGATGCCACTCTTCATCATGGACCTGCAGGACAAATGTTATCGGTCGGCAACAGACCTGACAGTCCTCGATATAGGTCTGATCACCGCCGGACAGGTCCACCAGCGTTTCCACTTCCTCACCACAATACGGACATTCATACGGAGCGGTTTCCAGCATCGCGGTCTCCCAGGTGACTTGTGCGTATAATCGCCGGTCTATTTGCAGGGCTATTTTTGTCTGGCGGATCTTCCAGGCCGTGCCCTGTCGGTTTTTCGATCGAACCTTTACTTACCCTAGCCGTTTCCTACAAGAGAGCATGATGGGCGAATTCGATGCCATCCGACCTTACGACGACAGCGAAGTCCCAGCGGTGCTGGCACGGCTGCTCGGCGACAAGGCGTTTCTAGATATCCTCACCCACTTCCGCTTCCCACGCCTGGCCGGGGCTTTCGGCTGGATGCTCAAGCCTCTTATAGCGCAAAGGTTGCGTCGTGAGTTCGCCGGCGTGACATCGGTCGCCACTTTGCAGGACAAAGTGGAGTTCTATGTCGACCACACGATCGAGCGTGCCACCGATGGCGTGACCTACACCGGGGTGGAGCAATTCAAATCCGGTAGCGCGTACCTGTTCATCGCCAACCACCGCGACATCGTGATGGACCCGGCCTTCGTCAACTACGCCGTGTACCACGCCGGCTTGCCGACGCCACGCATCGCCATCGGCGACAACCTGCTGCAGAAGCCCTTTGTCAGCGATCTGATGCGTCTGAACAAAAGCTTCATCGTGCACCGCTCCATCACCGGACGGCGGGAAAAAATGGCCGCGTACCAGTTGCTCTCGGCCTATATCAATCACTCGATCCGCAACGACTGCGCCTCGATCTGGATTGCCCAGGCCGAGGGTCGGGCCAAGGACGGTGACGACCGCACCGAATCGGCGATCCTCAAGATGTTCCACATGAGCCGCAAGGACGAACCCTTCGGCGAGGTCATCCAGTCGCTGAACCTCACGCCGGTGTCCATCAGCTACGAATACGACCCGTGCGACCAGGCCAAGGCCCGCGAGCTGTACATCCGCGCCACCACCGGCACCTACACCAAGGCACCGGGCGAAGACGACGTGAGCATCGCCAAGGGCATTACCGGCTACAAGGGTCGGGTCCACGTGAACTTCGCCGCGCCGATCACCGAGCTGTTCGAGGACACCAAGCAACTGGCCCAGGAAATGGACCGGCAGATTCTCGGCGGCTACCGCCTGTTCCCGGTGCATTACCTGGCTTACGCCCAATGGGCCGACGCCGACCCGCAGTTGCAGGTGCCGACAGCGGCCCAGGTATTCGGCGCCGATGAACTGGCCAAGGCCCAGGAAGAATGGCAGCGCCGGCTGGACGCTTGCCCGCCGGAGCACCGCCCATTCCTGGTGCTGCAATACGCGACACCGGTGCGTAATCAGTATCGGGTCAAGGCGGGATTGGCGCTTTAAGCGACGCCTGTCAAAAAGATCGCAGCCTTCGCCAGCGCCTACATGAATCGATTGTTCATCTTGTAGGCGCTGGCGAAGGCTGCGATCTTTTTTTATCCATCAGAACTGGGTGCTGACCCACGACACCAGCAGTGCCAGGCCCAGGCAGGCAAAGCCGAAACGGTAGAAAAACCGGTTCATGCGCTGGGTCGCCAGGTCCAGCAAGGCTTCGAATCGCTCGTCGCCGTCGCTCTTGCGCGCCTCAAGGCAGGCCCGCGCCCGTTGTTCACGGCGACGCGTGGCATGCAGCACCCAACCGCCCGGGCAGGCAAACAACAATGCGAGCAGGTTGATCAGTTTGGCGGGGTGAGCAGCGAACAACGAAAACAAATGCAGCGACATCACAAACCTCAAGCAATAAACGGACAGGACGCGCCCGGGACCTACGAACGGCGTGAATTCTACCGAAAGCGCCCTCGCCTACTGCACTTTTTCCGACCAATAACGATCCCCTTGCCCTGCATGCCATATTCCTTTGTGGCGAGGGAGCTTGCTCCCGCTGGGGTGCGAAGCGCCCCCAATGAAGCTGAGGCAATCAACCTCAGACACCGCAGCGACAAGTTTGGGGCTGCTGTGCAGCCCAGCGGGAGCAAGCTCCCTCGCCACAGAATCCGTCAGCAAGCCCTGGGTTAATTTTTCACGTCACGGTTTCGTCATCTGAATAGGCCACCCTGTCGCCCTTCAAACCTGCCCGGAACCCACCATGCTCCACGCCGAAAACCAGGATCGTCTCTATCTCATCAGCCCGAGCGACGAACAACAGAACCTCGTCGGCAGCCTGTCCTTCAACGTACAGGATCGGCATTGGCTGGTGTATTGCGCCCTTGGCGGCCATCAACACGCTGACCTTCCGGAGACCGATCTGCTGACTGGGATCAGCGTGCTGGAGCTGTATTCCCAGGCTGCATGAAGGTTTCTTGCTTGCAAAAAAACTGTGGGAGCGAGCCTGCTCGCGATAGCGGAGTGTCAGTCACCTCAATGTTGACTGATCCGCCATCGCGAGCAGGCTCGCTCCCACAGGGGTTACGGAACGTCCTACTTACTCAGCCAGCACCTGACCAATGGTCGGGTCCTTGAACAGGCGTGTCAGGGCATCGCTCAACACGTCGCTGACCAGCTTGGTGTTGGTGTCCTGGTTAGGCGCCATGCCGAAGCGCTGGTCCAGCGAGGCACCGTAACGACCGCTGTAACGACGATTGGCGTTCTGCACCTCGGAGCGGAAGGTCGCGCCGATGGTGGCTTCGGTCACATACATACCTTCCTTGGGCGACTGGTACTTCAACTCGGCCAGGGTGACGGTCAGTTGCGGTGCATTCATCGCGTTGGCGGTAGGGGTGAAGCCCAGCAAACGTACCGCCGCTTCGGCCTGGGCCTGCAGCTTGGGCAAAATCTGCGCGCCCTGCACCGTGATCACACTGGTTTCCGGGTACAGCCCGCCGCGGGTGCCGAGGGTCGGCGACGGACGACCGTCCACCACCCGTACCACCACCGGCTGGCCGCGGCCCACGGGCGCCAGCTGGGCGTTGAGCTTGGGCTCCGGGTTAAGTTGTTGCGGGCTGTGGGCGCAGCCGACGAGGGCCAGACTGGTCACAGCGATCAAACCGAACAACAGGCGTTGCAACATGCTCTTCTCTCCAGAATCGGGCACAAACAGGCCCGCAGTATAGCGGTGCGCCATGGCGGTGAACTAGCGCTGCACGATGAATACTCAAATGTCTGACACCCCATGGGAAAACCGGTTCGTGTCATGCCATTGTCATGATCCTTACACCGGCATGTCATGGCCTCCTGTCAGCCTTGGCACAAGCTCCCCGACACGGTGTCCGACCATGCGTTTTCTCATTTCCCTGTTCACCCCGCGCCCACAGCACCGCTGCTTCGCCCTGCTGGACCGCAACGGCCGTTGCCAGGCATTCAAGCAATGCAGCCTGCAGCCCATGGGTGAAGGTTGGGTGGAAATCGAAGAGATTCGCTTGAACTGGCTGCACCAGCCATTGCCCGCCAGCGCCCGCGTGCAAACCCTTGGCGCTCGCCCACGCAACCGTCAACTGTTGGCCGTCTGACCGGATGGCTAATAAAAGTCATTAAACACGACCATTTCCCTGCGTTTCTTCGATACAATCTGCCCCCGATTATAAGGACGTCTCCTGATCGGGCCTCGCAACACCGCTAATGCGCTTGTATTGGCACCCCGCACCGCCCACAGAGAGCCGCCCACACAGATCGAGTGAAGCTGGCGCGCTTGCTGTTTTTCAAGCAAATCACCACTTTTCGCGAATCTGCAGAGCTGTCATTACGCTCGGTCACTGAGCTGTCTGCCCGTTTTGCCTGTCATGTATTACATGGGGGCAAACCAAACCGGGCGCGGTGCCAGGCTGGGACAGCCCTTTTTTGAGGTTCACGTCTTCAAAAGAGCGTGAAAAAACGGGTTTTCACAACTTCACGAGAGTGTGGCGAGCAAATGAATAGTTTTGCGTCTGAACAAGCACCATTAGCGTCTGAAACAGCCCAACGACACAGGACCGCCTATCGTTCAAGAACCGGCGCCTGAAGCCTGTCCGCTACGGATTTGGTTGCACGAACGGATGTCTCGGCCATAAGTCGAATTGCCTGCCCGGCGCTTAAATGAGTTCATGGGACTCTGAGGCCAGGCTGCATGCATCCGCAGTAGTTGCGAAAAATTGCGAAGATTCGGACATGGCGATCCTGGCCATGGATACCTGGGGCGCAACTGACCTGCCCCGCCACTCCTGGCCGCCATGCCGACAATTTGGTGCTGCAGATTTTGGAGACGCGTTAAATGGCGCATAACGAAGCAGTCGATGTAGTTCTGGTAGGGGCCGGCATCATGAGTGCCACCCTGGCCGTGCTGCTCAAGGAACTCGACCCCGCGATCTCGCTGGAAGTCGTCGAGTTGATGGATTCCGGTGCCGCGGAGAGTTCCAACCCGTGGAACAACGCCGGCACCGGCCACGCCGGGCTGTGTGAGCTGAACTACACGCCCCAGGCGGCCGATGGCAGTGTCGACATCAAGAAAGCCGTGCACATCAACACCCAGTTCGAGGTGTCGAAGCAGTTCTGGACGTACCTGACCAAAAAAGGCACGTTCGGCTCATCCAAATCCTTCATTGCCCCCGTCCCGCACCTGAGCTTCGTGCAGGGTGAAAAAGGCGTGTCGTTCCTGAAAAAGCGCTTTGAACTGATGCGCCAGCATCACGCCTTCGCTGACATGGAATACACCGAGGACAAGGCCGTGATGGCCGAGTGGATGCCGCTGATGATGCCGGGCCGGCCAGCTGACGAAGTCATCGCCGCCACCCGCGTCATGAACGGCACCGACGTCAACTTCGGCGCCCTGACCAACCAGTTGCTCAAGCACCTGACCAGCGCCCCGGACACCCAGGTCAAATATTGCAAGCGCGTCACCGGCCTCAAGCGCAACGGCGCGGGCTGGACCGTCAGCATCAAGGACGTCAATTCCGGCAGCAGCCGTGACGTCGATGCCAAGTTTGTCTTCCTGGGCGCCGGTGGGGCGGCATTGCCGCTGCTGCAAGCGTCGGGCATCGAAGAAAGCAAAGGCTTCGGTGGCTTCCCGGTCAGCGGCCAGTGGCTGCGTTGCGACAACCCGGAAGTGGTCAAACATCACCAGGCCAAAGTCTACAGCCAGGCCGCCGTGGGCTCGCCACCGATGTCCGTGCCGCATCTGGACACCCGCGTAGTCGATGGCAAGAAATCCCTGCTGTTCGGGCCATACGCCGGTTTCACCACCAAGTTCCTCAAGCATGGTTCGCTCATGGATCTGCCGCTGTCGGTACGTGCCGGCAACATCGGCCCGATGCTGGCCGTGGCCCGGGACAACATGGACCTGACCAAGTACCTGATCAGCGAAGTGATGCAGTCCATGGAGCAGCGCCTGGAATCCCTGCGTCGCTTCTATCCCGAGGCGAAAGCCGAGGACTGGCGCCTGGAAGTGGCCGGCCAACGGGTTCAGATCATCAAGAAGGACCCGAAGAAAGGCGGTGTCCTGCAGTTCGGCACCGAACTGGTAGCGGCCAAGGACGGCACCCTCGCCGCCTTGCTCGGCGCCTCGCCCGGTGCTTCGGTGACCGTCTCGATCATGCTGGACCTGATCGAGCGCTGCTTCCCGGACAAAGCCAAGGGAGAATGGGCGAGCAAACTCGCTGAGATCTTCCCGGCGCGGGAAAAGGTGCTGGAAACCGACGCAGCGCTGTATCGCAAGGTCAATGCGCAGAACAACGTCGCCCTGGAACTGGTTGAAGAAAGCAGCGAGACACCCAGCTTCGCTTGATTCTGCCGGATAAAAAAACGCCCCGTTCTTTCTGAGAACGGGGCGTTTTTTTATGGGAGAAGCTGTCGTGGCGAGGGGGCTTGCTCCCGCTGGCCTGCGAGGCAGGCCGCTTAGTAATCAGCCACGAGCCTTGTTGATCAACTCGATGTATTCCTCGGCATTGCGCTGGTCCTGGATCAGCGCCACGAAATCGTTGCCATGCTCATCCTTGCCATTGAGGTCGTAGCCGGCCTCGACGAAAAACGTCAGAAAGCGCTCGAAGTCGTCGACCCGCAGGCCACGGTAGGCCTTGATCAGTTTGTGCAGCGACGGCGAAGTGGCATCGACCGGATCGAAATTGAGGAACAGCTTGATCTGCTCATCGCCAATCTCGTCACCAATCACTTGTTTCTTGTCTTTACGCATTGCCGGGCTCCAGCTCGCACAGTTCACGGGGGCGGGCAGTTTACCCCCGGCAGGCCTCGGGGCTCAACGCGGGCGTACAGCACCGGTGTGCAGGTCGGCCCAGATATGGCCATTGGCGTAGCTGAGGAACTGCACGTACACCGTGTCGTTGCGCAGCAGATCGATCACCACTTGATACTGGGCCTGTGGATAAGACAGGGTCAGGGTCTTGCTCGCCTCGTCGAAGGCAGGCTTTTTCAGGCTTTTGCTTTCGCCATCGAAGTTCAGGATCACCTGGTTGAGGGTGGCGCCTTTGTTCAGGGGTTTACCTTTGAGGCGCACCAGCAACGGCGATGTAACCGGTATCGGTTGCTGGTTGGACTGACGCTGATTGCCCAGCACCACCGAATACTCGGTGACCTGGAGCAATTGCTGGTGTTCGGGTTGTTCCTGACGTACCGCCAGATCGTCGGGGGGCAGAAATTGACTGTGCATCGGCGCGCCAACGGCCGCCCACGACAGGCTGGACATCAGCAGCAGAGCGGCGCAGCGGCGGGTCAGTACACTCATGACAGGCTCCAGGGTCTTGGCCCGGCACTCTAGCATGAGCCCAGGCGGTAAAAATAACGATCCAGGTCAATACATCCGCGCCACGAGCACGGCATACTCAAAGAGCCATCAGCCCCGGCCTGCCGGTGTATGCCTTTGTGGCGAGGGAGCTTGCTCCCGCTGGGTTGCGCAGCGGCCCCAAGATATTTTGCGAGCGCTACGCACTCGAGCGGGAGCAAGCTCCCTCGCCACGAATTTTGTGTTTGGCAAAGCTCAGGATGTATCCCTTTCTTTCATGCGTGGAGTGCCCATGTCCTTCTCCGCCCCACCGATATTCGCCGCTTGGCGCCAAACCTGGCGCGCCGGTTACACCCTTGAGCGCCTGCGTGGCGATCTGGTGGCCGGGCTGACCGTCGGCATCATTGCCATCCCCTTGGCCATGGCCCTGGCAATCGCCGTGGGCGTGCCGCCGCAGCATGGCTTGTACACGGTGCTGGTAGCCGCCCCCCTGATCGCCCTCACCGGCGGCTCGCGCTTCAACGTGAGCGGGCCGACAGCGGCGTTCGTGGTGATCCTGCTGCCCATTACCCAGCAATACGGCCTGGGCGGCCTGCTGCTGTGCACGATGCTGGCGGGCATGATCCTGATAGCGCTGGGCCTGATGCGGGCCGGGCGGCTGATCCAGTACATTCCTTATCCGGTCGTTCTCGGTTTTACCGCCGGGATCGGCGTGGTCATTGCCACCCTGCAACTCAAAGACCTGTTGGGCCTGACCACTGTCGGCAACGCCGAGCATTACATCGAGCAATTGGGCGCCTTGATCACGGCGCTGCCCAGCGCCCGGCTCGGCGACGGCCTTATCGGCCTCATCTGCCTGGCGGTATTGATTGTCTGGCCGCGCTGGGTGCCGCGTGTTCCGGGACATCTGGTCGCCCTGTTGGTGGGTGCGCTGTTGGGGCTGGCGCTGGAAAGCGGCGGCTGGCAAATCGCGACATTGGGCGAACGTTTCAGCTACGTGGTCGACGGCATCAGTTACCCCGGCATCCCGCCATTTTTGCCAAGTTTCGACTGGCCTTGGAATCTCCCGGACAGTCAGGGCCGCTCCTTGGGACTGTCCTACGATCTGATCCGCCAATTGCTCGGGCCTGCCTTTGCCATCGCCATGCTCGGTGCCATTGAGTCGCTGTTGTGCGCGGTGGTGGCCGACGGCATGACCGGCAGTAAACACGACCCCAACGCCGAACTGATCGGCCAGGGCCTGGGCAATCTGGTGGCGCCACTGTTCGGCGGCATCACTGCCACGGCGGCGATTGCCCGCAGCGCCACCAATGTGCGCAGCGGCGCGTTTTCGCCATTGGCCGCGATCATTCACAGCCTCGTGGTATTGGGGGCGATTGTGCTGCTGGCGCCGTTGTTCAGCTATCTGCCCATGGCAGCGCTGGCGGCATTGCTGGTGATGGTGGCCTGGAACATGAGCGAAGCCGGACACGTGCTGCACACCTTGCGTATCGCCCCACGCAGTGACGTGCTGGTGCTACTGACCTGCCTGAGCCTGACCGTACTGTTCGACATGGTCCTGGCCGTCGCCGTCGGCCTGCTGCTGGCCGCCGGGCTGTTCATCAAACGCATGAGTGAGCTGACGGACACCGCCGAACTGCCGCGCCATTTCCATCAGGCCCTGCTGGAGATGCCCGAGCACGTCCGCTGCTACGCCATTCGCGGACCGCTGTTTTTCGGCGCGGCAGAAAAGGCCCTGGATGTGCTGCGCAAATTTGATCCGGGGATTCGGGTGATGGTGGTGGAAATGAGCGCCGTGCCGATGTTGGACATGACTGCGCTGGCGGCTTTTGAAAGTATCCTCAAGGACTACCGCAAGCAGGGCATCGGCCTGATTCTGGTGGCAACCGCGCCACGGGTACGCCTGAAGTTGCGCCGCGCCGGCATCCATCGCGAGCAGCGCCAACTGGCGTATGTGCAGACCCTGGAGCAGGCACGGGCCAAAAGCGAAAAATGGCTCGCCGGTAGCGCTGCACACTCGAGCCCGGCCTGATTGATCTGTTGCCACGCAGCTGTTTGTGGCGAGGGAGCTTGCTCCCGCTTGGGTGCGTAGCATCCACCTGCAATTGGGGCTGCTGCGCAGCCCAGCGGGAGCAAGCTCCCTCGCCACAGAAGCACCGCTCAGTCGAACTGAGCGCGCATCCAGGCCTGGTACTGCGCCACCCCCGCCTCGCCTTCGCGGGGCGCCCAGGGGGCCAGTTCGCCATCGCCCACCGGGCGGTAAGGCCCGGCCTTGCACTCGAACATCAGGCTGTCGGCTTCCAGCACCACTAAACCGTGGTACACGCCCGCCGGCAGGTCGACACCGAGGCAATCGCCACCGGCCTGCAGGATACGCTTGTCCACCACCGTCCCGGTTTCATCAAAGATCAACACACCGAGCCGGCCCTTGAGCACCAGCAAGGTTTCAGCCTTGTCGGCGCTCAGGTGGCGATGCGGCGGGATGTAAGTGGACGGCTGCAAGCCAACCGCCATGCGATGGCAAGGCTCGTCCATCTGATGAAAATTGTGGTGTTGGCGCCCGCGAGGACTGGCCGTGGCTTTCTCGGCCAGTTCGTTGAACAGCGCTTGATCCAGAAAGCCCGGCCGGTTCATCGATTACATTCCTTTGACGGCGAAAATACCGTTGGCATTGCGCCAGTAACCTTTGTAGTCCATGCCGTAGCCGAAGATGTAGCGGTCAATGCACGGCAGGCCGACGAAATCGGCTTTCAGGTCCGGACGGGCCTTGCGGTCGTGGTCCTTGTCGATCAGCACGGCAGTGTGCACAGCGCGGGCACCGGCGTGTTTGCAGAAGTCGATGATGGCGCCCAGGGTGTGACCTTCGTCGAGGATGTCGTCGATGATCAGCACGTCACGGTCGATGAACGAAACTTCCGGCTTGGCTTTCCAGAACAGGTCGCCACCGCTGGTTTCGTTGCGGTAACGGGTGGCGTGCAGATAGGACGCTTCCAGCGGGAAGTTCAGGTAGGTCAGCAGTTTGCCGGAGAAAATCAGCCCACCGTTCATGACGCAGAACACCACCGGGTTGGAATCGGCCAACTGGTCGTTGATTTGCGCGCCGACACGGGCGATGGCCGCTTCGACTTCGGCTTCGGTGTACAGGCAGTCAGCCTCTCGCATGATTTGACGGATATGCTCGAGATCAGCGGACATGGCGCTCTCCAGGGGAGGTTGGGGGAGGGACGGGTTCGGAAAAGCGGGCAAAGGTACGCATCCCGCCCGGCCAGATCAAGCGTTTGTGGACTAACGTTCTGTATTGTCTATAGGACAACACCCTCGGATAGATTAATCTAGGCCGGTTTTTTTGCCCGCCGCCGGAGCTTTCCCCATGCCCATCCTCGAGATCCGCCACCCGCTGATCAGACATAAACTCGGCCTGATGCGCCGCGCCGACATTAGCACGAAGAACTTCCGCGAACTTGCCCAGGAAGTCGGTGCACTGCTCACCTACGAAGCCACCAAGGACCTGCCGCTGGAGTCCTATGAAATCGACGGTTGGGCCGGCACGGTCCAGGTGGAAAAAATCGCCGGCAAGAAAATCACCGTGGTGCCGATCCTGCGTGCCGGCATCGGCATGCTCGAAGGCGTGCTGAGCCTGATCCCGGGCGCCAAAGTCAGCGCCGTGGGCGTGGCCCGCAACGAGCAGACCCTGCAGGCGCACACCTACCTGGAAAAACTGGTGCCGGAAATCGACGAGCGCCTGGCAATGATCATCGATCCGATGCTCGCCACCGGCAGCTCCATGGTCGCCACCATCGACCTGCTGAAAAAAGCCGGTTGCCGTGACATCCGCGCCATGGTGCTGGTGGCGGCCCCCGAAGGCATCAAGGCCGTGGAAGACGCTCACCCCGACGTCACCATCTACACCGCTTCCATCGACCAGAAACTCAACGAACATGGCTACATCATCCCGGGCCTGGGCGATGCCGGCGACAAGATCTTCGGTACCAAGCAGAAGGACGCTTGAGCATGCAGGATGAGTTCAACGATCCGCTCTGGCGCCAGGTATTGTCTGGCGCGCAGATGCTGTTCGTCGCCTTCGGCGCGCTGGTACTGATGCCGCTGATCACCGGGCTGGACCCCAACGTAGCGCTGTTCACCGCAGGCCTGGGAACAATCCTGTTCCAGATCGTCACCGGGCGCCAGGTGCCGGTGTTTCTGGCATCGAGCTTTGCCTTCATCACCCCGATCATTCTCGCCAAGGGCCAGTTCGGCCTGGCCGCGACCATGGGCGGGGTGATGGCGGCCGGTTTCGTCTACACCTTCCTGGGCCTGGCGGTGAAGGTCAAGGGCACCGGTTTTATCGACCGCTTGCTGCCGCCGGTGGTGATTGGGCCGGTGATCATTTCCATCGGCCTGGCCATGGCACCGATTGCCGCCAACATGGCCATGGGCAAGGCCGGCGACGGCACCGAGCTGATTGCCTACCAGACGGCGATGCTGATCTCGATGCCGGCGCTGCTCACCACCCTGATCGTCGCGGTGTTCGGCAAAGGTATTTTCCGCCTGGTGCCGATCATTTCCGGCGTGCTGGTGGGCTTTGCCATGGCGTTTTATTTTGGTGTAGTGGACACCGCCAAAATCGCCGCCGCGCCATGGTTCGCCCTGCCGAACTTCACCGCGCCGGAGTTCAACTGGCAAGCGATCCTGTTCATCGTACCGGTGGCTTTGGCGCCAGCCATCGAGCACATCGGTGGGGTCATCGCCGTGGGCAGCGTGACCGGTCGCGACTACCTGAAAAAACCCGGCCTGCACCGCACCCTGCTCGGCGATGGCATCGCCACCACGGCAGCCGGCCTGTTCGGCGGCCCGCCCAACACCACCTACGCCGAAGTCACTGGCGCGGTGATGCTGACCAAAAACTACAATCCGAAAATCATGACCTGGGCGGCGATCTTCGCCATCAGCCTGGCGTTCATCGGCAAGTTCGGCGCGCTGCTGCAAAGCATCCCAGTGCCGGTAATGGGCGGGATCCTGTGCCTGTTGTTCGGTTCGATCGCGGCGGTGGGCATGAACACGCTGATCCGCCACAAGATCGACCTGAGCGAAGCGCGCAACCTGGTGATCGTTTCGGTGACGCTGGTGTTTGGTATCGGCGGTGTGCTGGTAGGCACCGGCACCGGCCCGGACGACTTCGGCCTCAAAGGCATCGCGCTGTGCGCGGTGGTGGCGATCGCCCTGAACCTGATCCTGCCGGGCAATGACGGCTGGAAGCAGAAGAAGGCGGATGAGCCGCTGATCTGACTCAAGCTTGAAGTTTTGTGCTGCCAGTCAAATAGCTATCGCGAGCAGGCTCGCTCCCACATCAGCGGATCTTTGAACACTCGAGATCCATTGTGGGAGCGAGCCTGCTCACGATTGGGCCCTTGAATTTTACAAAGCGATCGGTGCCCGCTCGCACAGGGTGCTCAACGCCTGCGCCCATTGCACATCATCATTGAGACACGGCACCAGCACCAACTCCTCCCCGCCCGCCTCACGAAATTGCTCGCGCCCGCGATCACCGATTTCTTCCAGGGTTTCGATGCAGTCGGCCACGAACGCCGGGCACATCACCAGCACTTTCTTCACGCCACTTTTAGCCAGTTCATCCAGGCGCGCTTCGGTGTAGGGTTCGATCCACTTGGCGCGCCCCAGCCGCGACTGGAACGACACCGACCATTGGCCATCCTTGAGCCCCATGCGCTGGGCGAACAGGTCGGCGGTGCGAATGCATTGCGCGCGGTAACACGTAGCCATGACCTCAGGCGGCGCATTTTTGCAGCAGTCGGCGTCCTTGAAGCAATGAAAACCCGTGGGGTCGAGCTTGGTCAGGTGCCGCTCGGGCAAACCATGGAAGCTCAACAGCAGGTGGTCGTAATCCTGCATCAGATACGGCTTGGCGCTGGCAACCAGGGCGTCGAGGTATTCCGGCTGATCGTAGAACGGCTGGAGAATCGAGAACTGCACATTGAGCTTCTTTTCGCGCACTACCCGCTTGGCTTCTTCGATCACCGTGGTGACTGTGCTGTCGGCAAATTGCGGATACAACGGCGCCAGCGTGATCTTCTTGTGGCCCTGACTTGCCAGGCGCACCAGGGTCGACTCAATGGACGGCTCGCCATAACGCATCGCCAACTCAACCGGCCCCTGGGTCCATTGCGCAGTCATGGCTTGTTGCAAGCGACGGCTGAGCACCACCAGCGGCGAGCCCTCGTCCCACCAGATCGACGCATAGGCATGGGCCGATTGCTCGGGGCGCCTGATCAGGATCAGCGACACCAGCAAGCGCCGCACCGGCCACGGCAGGTCGATGACGTAGGGGTCCATCAGAAACTGATTGAGGTAGCGGCGCACATCGGCCACCGAAGTAGAAGCAGGCGAACCCAGATTCACCAGAAGCAACGCGTGATCGGTCATGCAACGTCCTATTTCAAAGGCGGTTCGACAAATCGTCGAGAGCCGCATGCAAATCAGTGAACCGGAAAGTGAAACCCGCCGCCTGCAATCGGGCCGGCGTTGCGCGCTGGCCGCCCAGCAGCAGCAATGACAATTCTCCCAATGCGACCTTCAGCGCCAGCTCCGGCATCGGCACCACGGCCGGCCGATGCAACACGCCCCCCAGGGCCTTGGCAAAATCGCGGTTACGCACCGGGTTCGGCGCGCAGGCATTATAAGGACCGCTGGCCTCATCGCGGTGCAGAAGAAAATCAATCAGAGCGATTTGATCGGCAATGTGAATCCACGGCATCCACTGCCGGCCATTGCCAATACGCCCGCCCAACCCCAGTTTGAACGGCAGCAGCAGCCGCGACAAAAAGCCGCCCTCGGCCGACAGGACCAGACCGGTGCGAACCAGTACCACCCGTATGCCCATGGCCTCGGCGCGCTGCGCGGTTTCCTCCCAGGCGATGCACAACTGGCTGGCGAAGTCCTCGCTCACCGGTCCCGAGTCCTCGGTCAGCTCACGCTCGCCGCCGTCGCCGTACCACCCCACCGCGGAACCGGAAATCAATACCCCGGGTTTGTGTTCGCTACGCTCCAGCCAAGCCAACAACGCTTCTGTCAGGGTGATGCGACTGCTCCACAACAACTTCTTGCGTTTATGGCTCCAGGGGCGATCCGCAATCGGTGCACCCGCGAGGTTGACCACCGCATCCACCGGCTCGGCAATCTCCTCGAGCCTGGCGACACCCCGCACTTGCGCGCCGCAGATCTTCGCCACGTCTTCGGGGCGACGACTCCACACCGTCAAGCGATGGCCCTGCGCCAACCAGTGGCGGCAGAGCTGACGTCCGATCAAACCAGTACCGCCGGTCAGCAATATGTGCATGAAGTGTTCCTCGCATCGCGTTTTACCCAGCCCATTAGTCTATTTTTATAAGCAGGGATTTTTCGTATCAGGCAGGGTCTGTGTTTAACAATAGGTCACCCTGTCAAAACGCGAACGGTAAAACTTATACCAAAAACCCTAATTGCACAGGTTTAAACGACGGCGTAGTCTGTACAGAAAGGTAAACGAGGCCCTCATGACTGTACCTATCGCAATCATCGGCACCGGCATCGCCGGACTTTCAGCCGCCCAGGCCCTGACGGAGGCCGGGCATGTCGTTCAACTCTTCGATAAAAGCCATGGCAGTGGCGGACGCATGTCCAGCAAGCGCAGTGATGCCGGCGCACTGGACATGGGCGCACAGTATTTCACCGCCCGCGATCGCCGCTTCGTGATGGAAGTCCAGCGTTGGCAAGCCCAGGGTTGGGCGGCGGAATGGACACCTCAGCTTTATCATTTCAAGGATGGGCAACTGAGCCCGTCGCCGGATGAGCAGACCCGCTGGGTCGGCACCCCGCGCATGAGCGCCATCACCCGCGCCTTGCTTGGCGAGTTGCAGGTGCAGTTCTCCTGTCGCATTACCGAGGTGTACCGCGGTCAGGAGCATTGGCACTTGCAGGACGCGGAAGGCTTCACCCACGGCCCCTTCGGCCAGGTGGTGATCGCCACGCCCGCGCCCCAGGCCACGGCATTGCTGGCGGCCGTGCCAAAGCTGGCCGCAGTGGCGGCGGGCGTGAAGATGGACCCCACCTGGGCCGTGGCCCTGGCCTTCGAAACACCGCTGGATACCTCAATGGAAGGCTGCTTCGTCCAGGACAGCCCCCTCGACTGGCTGGCTCGCAACCGCAGCAAACCGGGGCGCGACAGCACGCTCGACACCTGGGTGCTGCACGCCACCAGCGACTGGAGTCGCCAACATATCGACATGGCCAAGGAGGCGGTGATCGAACACCTGCACGGCGCGTTCGCCGAGCTGCTGCACAGTGCTATGCCTGCGCCCAGCTTCAGCGTGGCCCATCGCTGGCTTTACGCGCGCCCCGCCGGCAACCATGAATGGGGCGCCTTGGCCGATGCCGACCTGGGTATGTATGTTTGTGGCGACTGGTGCCTGTCCGGTCGTGTCGAAGGTGCTTGGCTAAGCGGTCAGGAAGCCGCACGCCGTCTGCACGCCAGCCTGCAATAGAACGCGCCAGCCTACGTCACCCGCTGCTGTCGAAACAGGCAGCAGCCTGTCTGCGCAAAAACCACATCGCCCCACACGCAAAAGCGGTTGACTTGTGCGCGTTCGGATCTATGATGAAAATATTGTACACAAATGTTATTTTGTACAAGATTTGAAATCAGAGGTCGCCCATGCCCCATGATGCCGTCGTCAAACCGAAAATCGCTATCAGCGCCTGCCTGATGGGCGCTGAAGTTCGCTTCAACGGCGGACACAAGCAATCGCAGCTATGCAGCCGTACCTTGGTCGACTACTTCGACTTCGTCCCGGTCTGCCCTGAAGTCGCCATTGGCCTGGGCATTCCCCGCGAGCCGATCCGGCTGGTGGGCAATCCCGAACGACCCGACGCGGTCGGCACGGTCAGGCACGACCTCAATGTAACCCGGCCATTGGCCGCTTACGGAGAGCAGATGGCCGAGGAACTGGATGACATCTGCGGCTACATCTTCATGCAGAAGTCGCCGTCCTGCGGACTGGAGCGGGTCAAGGTCTACGATCACAACAGCGTGCCACAGGACGGCGGCGGACGCGGCATCTATGCCCAGGCGTTTTGCGAGCGCCACCCCGACTTGCCGGTGGAGGAAGACGGTCGCCTGAACGACCCGGTGCTGCGGGAAAATTTCCTGACCCGGGTATTTGCCTACGCGGCCTGGCAACCGCTGCGCCGCAAAAGCCTGACACGCCGCGACCTGATCCACTTTCACTCGCGCTACAAATATCTGTTGATGGCCCATAACCCTGTGCAATACAAGGCCTTGGGCAATCTGTTGGGCAACATGGGCAAGGCCGATCCTGACGAGCTGGGCGCACGCTACTTCAGCGCCTTGATGGCTGCTTTGAAGAAATGCGCCACCCGCCGCACTCACACCAATGTGCTGCAACACCTGAGCGGTTACCTCAAACGCGCCATCAACGCCGAAGACAAGCAGGAAGTACAACACCTCATCGGGCAATACCGCCTCGGCATCGTACCCTTGGTGGTTCCGCTGACCTTGCTCAAGCATCACTTGCGCCTGCATCCCGATCCCTATCTGGCGCAGCAGGTCTACCTGCAACCGCACCCGGAAAACCTCAGTCTGCGAAATGCCATTTGATGAAAAGCGAACCTGATTCCAGCGCCAGCGAAGACCTGGGGGCCGACTTCGCCAAAGCCCTGGCGCAGGGCTGGCTGCCCATACGCGAAGTCGCCCGCCAAACCGGGGTCAATGCCGTCACCCTGAGAGCCTGGGAGCGCCGTTATGGCCTGATCGTGCCGCACCGCACCCCCAAGGGTCACCGACTGTTCAATGCCGATCATGTGCAACGTATCTTGAGCATCCTCACCTGGATCGATCGGGGGGTGGCGGTGAGCAAGATAAAACCGCTGCTCGACACACCGCAGCCGCCCAGTGAACCGTTGGAAAACGACTGGCAGCGTCAGCGCCACGCCCTGATGCTGGCGGTCACGCAACTGGCCGAGCGTCAGGTCGATGATCTGGTCAACCAGGCTATGGCGCTTTATCCGCCCTGGACGGTGTGCGAGCAGTTGTTGCTGCCTTTGCTGGCCGAACTGCAATTGCGCTGGCAAGGCCAGTTCGGTGCGCAGTTGGAGCGGGTGTTTCTGTACTCCTGGCTGCGCAGCAAATTCGGCAGTCGGATCTACCACAACAATCGTCAGTTGCGCGGTGCGCCAATGCTGCTGGTCAACCATTCGGACCTGCCCCTGGAGCCCCAATTGTGGCTTAGCGCCTGGCTGGCCAGCAGCGCCGATTGCCCCGTGGAAGTGTTCGATGGGCCGATACCCGCAGGCGAACTGGCCTTGGCCGTCGAACGCCTCAAAGCCCGTGGAGTGCTGCTGTACTCCAGCAACGCGCTGAACCTGTCCCAACTGCCCAAGCTGATCAGTGGGGTGGATTGCCCGATCATCATCGCCGGCCCGGCCGCATCGATCCATCACGCCCGGTTATCCACAGGCATTTCGACCGACAACCTTACGTGGGCCGAAGATCCGTTATCGGCTTACCGCGAACTGAGTCGCAGAGCACTTATTTGAATGAAAAACCCCACGCAACTGATCTGGCTGCGCAGCGACCTGCGCCTGCACGACAACACCGCCCTCGCCACCGCAGCAGCCCGGGGACCTTGTGTGGCGGTGTACCTGCCGAGCCCGGAACAATGGCGCGCGCATGACGATGCACCGTGCAAGATCGACTTTTGGCTGCGTAACCTCGCCTCGTTGAGCACTGCCCTGGAGGCGTTGAACATCCCGCTGCTGATCCGCCACGCTGCACGCTGGGATCAGGCACCGCAGATTCTGCTCTCGCTGTGCCACGAACTGGCAATCGACGCCGTCCATGTCAATGAAGAATACGGCTTGAACGAAACCCATCGAGATGCCGAAGTTGCCCGAACGTTGCAGGGCCAGGGCATCGAATTTCACAGCCACCTCGACCAACTGCTGTTCAAGCCCGGCAGTGTGCTGACCAAAACCGGCACCTATTTCCAGGTGTTCAGCCAGTTCCGCAAGGTCTGTTACAGCCGCCTGCACTTTTCGCTGCCAGGCCTGGTCGCCAAACCGGCCCGGCAGGCACCCACCGGCATTGTCAGCGACCCGGTGCCCACGCAAGTCGAAGGCTTCTCGCCTGCGAGTGAAACGCTGCGCGCCCTCTGGCCAGCGGGTGAAAACGAAGCCCAGCGGCGTTTGGACACCTTCGCTGAGCAACACCTCGATTATTACCAGAGCGAACGGGACTTCCCCGCCAGACCAGGCACCAGCCAGCTCTCGGCGTACCTGGTGGCGGGTGTGATCTCGCCGCGCCAATGCCTGCATGCGGCGCTGCAGGCCAACCAGGGTGAATTCGAGAGCGGAAATGTCGGTGTTGTGACATGGATCAATGAATTGCTCTGGCGTGAGTTCTATAAACACATTCTAGTGGGCTATCCACGTGTGTCTCGCCATCGCGCGTTCCGTACGGAAACCGAAACGCTGGCCTGGCGCAACGCCCCCGAAGAGCTGGAGGCCTGGAAACAGGCACGCACTGGCTTGCCGATCATCGACGCGGCCATGCGCCAGTTGCTGGAAACCGGGTGGATGCACAACCGTTTGCGGATGGTGGTGGCGATGTTTCTGACCAAGAACCTGCTGATCGACTGGCGCGAGGGTGAGCGCTTTTTCATGCAACACCTGATCGACGGCGACTTGGCCGCCAACAACGGCGGCTGGCAGTGGAGCGCCTCAACCGGGACGGATGCGGCGCCCTGGTTCCGGATCTTCAACCCCTTGAGTCAATCGGAGAAATTCGACCGTGAAGGATTGTTCATCAAACGCTGGTTACCTGAACTGAACGATCTCGATAAGCAACAGGTCCATAATCCAAACATGCAGGGCCGATTGTTTGGCGTGACGGATTATCCTCCGGCGATTGTCGACCTGGGTCAGTCCCGGGCTCGTGCATTGCAGGCGTTCAGAAACCTGCCAACTCGATAAGTGTAAAACCAAGAAATCGGGCGATCAGCGAACAGAAAAACACGGACCGTAAGATGCAATTTCAACCCTGCGGCCATACAGTCTTATACCAAACTCGTGCACTCTGCTCGGCGAAGGAAGTATGGAATGGGTCTAGAAACTCGTAAGCGATATTGGCTGACCGGTGCGGGCAACGGAATCGGCGTTTCGTTGGCCGAAGCGATACTCAAAACCGGCGCACACCTGGCCGTTAGCTCGCGCTCGTCGCGCTCGAGTGAAGACCTTTCGGCACGTTATCCGGGACAAGTACTGGCGGTGCCCGGCAACTTGACCGACAGCCAGACCGTACGCGAGATCGGCGAACAGATTGCCCGGCAGTGGGGCTCGCTGGACACCGTGATTCTCAATGCAGGAACCGCCGAATACATCGATGGCCAACCCGCCGACCCTTTGATCATCGAACACATTGTGCGCAGCAATCTGATAGCGGCCAGCTTCTGCATTCACACTGCCCTGCCATTGCTGCGTGCAGGCAACCGGTCCCATCTGGTGGGCATCGCCAGCCCGGCGACTTACCTGCCACCGTCATATAGCGAGGCCGACGGCAAAGGCATGCGTTTTCTGTTTGAGTCGGCTCGCGTCGACCTGATGGCCGAGGGCATCGACGTGACGCTGGTTCACCCAGGCTTCGATAGCCCTTCGCTCAGCCTCGACGACTGTTTTCCGGCCCCAGTCCAGTGGACGGCCGAAACGGCGGCACATCACGTGCTGACACAACTGGCCGAGCGCCCCCATGAAGTGGCGCTCCCCGTTTCGTCCATGACCGTACTCTGGCCGCTACCTTCATCGACCGAATCGATGCTCACTGACGTCGACTCAGATAAAGCGGGGAATGGGTGCCCGATCAAGGGCCAACCCTGAGGGGCGCGGTTGCCTTACACTGCGCGCCATGAAAACCATCCCTGTCCATCAGATCCCCCAGCCTGCCGTCACTTGTTCGACGTGCGCGGCGTGCTGTTGCCAACTGGAAGTGATGCTGATCACTGACACTGGCGTGCCCGAACGCTTTATCGACACGGACGAATGGGGTGGAGAAGTGATGTTGCGGCTCGATGACGGTTGGTGCGCGGCGCTGGATCGCGACAGCATGATGTGCACGATCTACGAAAAACGCCCGCTGATCTGCCGCGAGTTCGAGATGGGCGCGCCGGAATGTATTGAAGAACGCAAAGGGATTGCGACTGCATATCGGTAGCCCGTGGGAGCGAGCCTGCTCGCGATAGCGGTAGACCAGTCAATATGAGGTTGTCTGATACTTCGCTATCGCGAGCAGGCTCGCTCCCACGGGTTTGGGTTACAGCGGCATCGTGTAATGCAGCGCGTAACTTTCGACACCGTCGTTGGTCGACTTGATGCCGGCGTTGGAGTAATGAGTGGCGCGAATACCCACTTCATGTCCACCGTTGAAGCGCAGGCCGAAACCAATGCGGTCCTCGAACTGAAAAGCCGTACCGAGCTGGTTGTTTTCCACTTGGGTATTTTCAAACAACGCAACACCGATACCCGCCTCGATGTAGGGTTTTACGTTTTGACCGGCAAACTCATACACAAAGACAGGCGAGAACGACAGGCTATGGTTGCTGGAGGCCTCATCCCCCTCCCAATACGTGTATGCGCCGCTCCAATAGCCGGTCAGGCGACCGACATCACTCTGCAACCAGCTCTTGTCCCAATCGAACTGCATACCCAAGCGGTAAGTCATGGTCGACTCGCCGGTCTGGCCCACCCCAAACTCCACACCTGCCGCTTGTGCGGAGTAAGTGTGCCCCAACAATGCAGCCGCAAGTGCAGCCAAGCAGAATAAACGCTTCATTAGAAACATCCTTTTCCGAACAGACTTAGTTAGTTTTGTTACAAACAGACAAAGCTATAGAAATCCGCGTTAAAACAGAAGTTCAGCCTGATTTAGGTATTTTTCAGGTTTTTTTTACAGACTGAAGCTTCGCACAACGCCGGACGAATTCCATAGCGTTGGTAGGATTTTTCTTAAATGTATCGGATCCGCGCTACTCCAGAATCGCGTTTCGCTGGCGGGACCGGCGGCCAGGAGGCCGCGTTCAGCGAGCAGGCGTTGAAGTTGCCGGGCAACGGCGGCCCCCGTGTCGATCAGGCTGATGTGCGCGGGGACCATGTGCTTGAGCAATGGCTTGAGGAAGGGATAGTGCGTGCAACCCAGGATCAACGTGTCGCAGCCGGCGGCCAGCAAAGGTTCGACATAGCCCTGCAGCAATTGACGCAAAGCCGGGCTCTGGAGATCGCCTGCTTCAATCAGCTCTACCAGCCCGGGGCATGGCTGGGTGATCACCTGCACATCGGTGGCGAACCGATCAAGTAACGCGGCGAATTTGGCGCTTTGTAATGTGCCAGTGGTTGCCAGCACACCGACAATGCCACTTCGAGTGGCAGCCGCCGCCGGTTTGACCGCCGGCTCCATGCCGACAATGGGCCAGTGGGGATAATCACGACGCAAATCGGCGACCCCGGCGACCGTCGCGGTATTGCAAGCCACCACCAGCGCCTTGGCGCCCTGCTGATGGAGAAAGTTGGCGATGATTGCGCAGCGCTGCCGGATGAAATCCGGGGTTTTCTCGCCGTAGGGAATATGCCCACAGTCTGCAACGTAGAGCAGTGACTCATTGGGCAACAGCCGACGGATCTCCCCCAGCACCGACAGCCCGCCGACACCCGAGTCGAACACACCGACCGGCGCTTCACTCATGCTGGCTGCCACCGCAGACGCTGCACCCCGGATCACGCTTGACCCTCAGCTCACGAAAACGGCTGCCCAAGGCGTCGATCAACAGCAGGCGCCCCACCAGTGGCTCGCCGAAGCCGGCCAACAGTTTCAAGGCTTCAAGGGCTTGCAGACTGCCCACCAACCCCACCAGCGGCCCGAGCACACCGGCTTCGCTGCAGGTCAATTCGGCTTCACTGCCGTGGCCATAGAGGCAGTGATAGCAGGGGCTTTCCGGGCGGCGCGGATCAAACACGGATAACTGCCCTTCCAGGCGAATCGCCGCACCGCTGACCAGCGGTTTGCCTGCAGCGACACACGCCGCATTCACCGCTTCGCGGGTGGAGAAATTGTCGGAACAGTCCAGCACCACATCCACTGCCGCAACGCCAGCAGACAGACTGTCTTCGTCCATGGCCTGTGGGTGAGGCACCAGGCTGATGTCGGGGTTGAGCGCCGTCAGGCGACGCATCGCCGAATCGACCTTGCTCAGGCCCACACTGTCGGTGTCGTGGATGATCTGGCGTTGCAGGTTGGTCAGGTCGACCGTGTCAAAATCCGCCAGGTGCAACTCACCGACGCCAGCAGCGGCCAGGTACAACGCCACCGGAGCGCCAAGTCCGCCGAGGCCGACAATCAATACGCGGCTGTGCTTGAGTCGCAGTTGCCCGTCGATGTCGACGTGCTGCAACAGAATCTGCCGGCTATAGCGCAACAGCTCCTGATCGTTCAGCACGGAAGGCGCCCCAGGCTGATGCGCTCATGCCCACCCAGGTCCTGGCGGCTGTGGACTTCAGTAAACCCTTGGGTTTGCAGCAGATCACGCACCGCGTCGGCCTGATCGTAACCGTGCTCGAGCATCAACCAGCCACCCATTTCAAGATGATCGGGGGCCTGGGCGATGATTGTGCGCAAATCATCAAGTCCGTCGTGCCCTGCCACCAGGGCACTGGCCGGCTCGAACCGCACGTCGCCCTCCGCCAGATGAGGATCGGTGGCGGCTATATAGGGTGGGTTGCTGATGATCAGCTCAAAACGCTCACCGTCCAAAGCGCTGAACCAGTGGCTGCTCAGCACCGTGACGTTGCGCAGGTCCAGGCGCTGGCGATTGCGTTCGGCCAGGGCCACCGCCTCCAGCACACGGTCGACCGCGGTGATTGTCCAGGCCGGGCGCTCGCTGGCCAATGCCAGAGCAATCGCGCCGCTGCCGGTGCCCAGATCCAGAACCCTCGCCGGTGCGGCCGGCAGCAAGGCCAGCGCGGTTTCCACCAGCAGTTCGGTGTCGGGACGCGGAATCAAGGTGTGGGGCGCCACTTCCAGGTCCAGGTTCCAGAAGCCTTGCTGCCCGAGGATATAAGCCACTGGCTCGCCAGAACGACGGCGGCGCAGGTATTCAGAGAACAACAGCGCCGCTTCGCTTGGCACGATTCGCTCGGGCCAGGTGTGCAGGAAGCTGCGGGACTTGCCCAGTGCCGCGGCCAGCAGCAATTCGGCATCCAGTCGGGACGTGGGCGAATCCGGCAGCTCGGCGGCGCGTAACAAACTGGCGATGATGGTCATATGTTCACCTGTGCTTACTCGCCAATCGCGGCCAACTGGTCGGCCTGGTATTCGGCCAGCAACGGTTCGATTACTGCGTCGACGCCGCCGGCGAGAATTTCGTCGAGCGAATACAGCGTCAGGTTGACTCGATGGTCGGTGACCCGGCCCTGGGCAAAGTTGTAGGTACGAATCCGCTCCGAGCGATCTCCCGAGCCCACCAACAGCTTGCGTTCGCTGGCGATGGCGTTGGCCGCAGCGCTGGTCTGTTGATCGTTGAGCTTGGCCGACAACCACGACATGGCGCGCGCACGGTTCTTGTGCTGGGAACGTTCTTCCTGACACTCGACCACAATGCCCGAAGGCAGGTGAGTGATACGGATCGCCGAATCGGTCTTGTTGACGTGCTGACCGCCCGCACCCGAGGAGCGGTAGGTGTCGACCCGCAGGTCCGCCGGGTTGATCTCGATGGCTTCCTGCTCGTCCGGCTCGGGCAAAACCGCCACGGTACAGGCCGAAGTGTGGATACGCCCCTGGGATTCGGTGGCCGGGACACGCTGCACGCGGTGGGCGCCGGATTCGAATTTCAGCTTGCCGTAGACGTTGTCACCTTCGACCCGGGCGATGACTTCTTTATAGCCGCCGTGTTCGCCTTCGTTCTCCGAGAGGATCTCCACCCGCCAGCCGCGACGCTCGGCGTAACGCGAATACATGCGGAACAGGTCCCCGGAGAATATCGCCGCTTCGTCGCCGCCGGTGCCGGCACGGATCTCGAGAAACACATTGCGACCGTCATTCGGATCCTTGGGCAACAACATGCGTTGCAGGTTGCTTTCAAGCTCGAGCAACTGCTCCTTGGCTTCACGGACTTCCTCGACCGCCATTTCGCGCATGTCCGGATCGCTGTCCTTGAGCAACGCCTGGGCGCCTTCAAGGTCGCCCTGCACTTTGAGCAACTGTTTATAGGTGGCGACGATCGGCTCGACTTCGGCGTATTCCTTGGAATACGTGCGGAACTTGTTCTGGTCGGAAATGACTTCACCATCGCCCAGCAGGGCGGTCAGTTCCTCGAAACGGTCCTGGAGAATGTCCAGCTTATTGAGCAGTGACGCTTTCATTGCGATTTTTTATCCGAAAAACTATCCGGTGAACCCTCACCGAGGGCAAAGAGTTCCTGGGCCATGGCCAACGCATCGAGGCGGCCTTCGGCGGTCAGCTTCTTGAGCTGGACACTGGGCGCGTGAAGCAATTTATTGGTCAGGCCGCGAGCCAGTTGCACCAGCACCTCTTCGGCGCTGCCACCGTTGGCCAGCAGGCGCTGGGCCTTTTGCAGCTCTTCGTCGCGCAGGCGTTCGCTCTGCTGACGATAAGCCTTGAGCACATCCACCGCCGCCAGCTCGCGCAGGCGGACCATGAAATCCTCCGCGCCGATGGTGATCATTTCTTCGGCCGCCTGGGCCGCCCCTTGCCGGCTCTTGAGGTTCTCGGCGACCACTTCGTGCAGGTCGTCGACGCTGTACAGATAAACGTCGTCGAGCTCGCCCACTTCCGGCTCGATGTCCCGGGGAACGGCAATGTCCACCATGAAAATCGGCTTGTGCTTGCGCAGTTTCAGGGCGCTTTCCACCGCGCCTTTGCCCAGGATCGGCAACTGGCTGGCGGTGGAGCTGATGACGATGTCACTGTGCACCAGCTCGGCCGGGATGTCCGAGAGCAGCACAGCATGGGCGCCGAACTGCTCGGCCAGGGTACTGGCGCGCTCCAGGGTACGGTTGGCAACCACGATACGCTTGACCCCCAGGTCGTGCAGATGGCGCGCGACCAGGGTGATGGTCTCCCCCGCGCCGATCAGCAGCGCCTGGCTGCGTTGCAGATCGCTGAAAATCTGTTTCGCCAGGCTGACCGCGGCAAATGCCACGGACACCGGGTTTTCGCCGATGGCCGTGTCGGTGCGCACCTGTTTGGCGGCATTGAACGTAGCCTGGAACAAGCGCCCCAGCAGAGGCCCGACCGTGCCGGCCTCACGGGCCACGGCATAAGCCGACTTCATCTGGCCGAGAATCTGCGGTTCGCCCAGCACCAGCGAATCGAGCCCGGAGGCAACGCGCATCATGTGACGAACGGCCGCATCGTCTTCATGCACATAGGCACTGGCGCGCAGCTCTTCAAGACTCAGATCGTGATATTCGGCCAGCCAGCGCAGCACGGTATCGGCCGAAATGTGATCCTGCTCTATATAAAGCTCGCTGCGATTGCAGGTGGAGAGGATGGCAGCCTCGCGGCTCTCGGTGAGTCGGCAAAGCTGCTGCAGGGCCTCAACCAGTTGCTCAGGCGTAAAGGCCACGCGCTCGCGGACGTCTACGGAAGCAGTCTTGTGGTTAATACCAAGTGCAAGGAAGGCCATTCAAGGTCGCTGATAGTGACGTGAAGCCGGCAATTGTCCTACTTCGCCAGATTCAGAACAACCACTCGATATCTATCGCCCTGCCCCGTGCCGTAAATCGACGGGCCGGTTATGTTTGACCGAAGGCTGTGTCATGATGATCCGACCGCAGGTTAGTCGTCCTTTTCCTATATGAATAGATCTTCCGCGTTGCTCCTCGCTTTTGCCTTGCTCGGCGGCTGTCAGTCCATGGCCCCCGTGTCGACAGACGGTACGCCGCCGGTCGAAGACAGCACCCAGGCCCCTGAAAAGCCCAAGGTCTATAGCTCATTCAGCGAAGAAACCATTTTCAGCCTGTTGAGCGCCGAACTGGCAGGCCAGCGCAATCGCTTCGACATTGCGCTGGACAACTACGTCACCCAGGCCATCAACACACAGGACCCGGGCATCTCCGAGCGGGCGTTTCGCATTGCCGAATACCTGGGTGCCGACCAGCCCGCCCTGGATACCGCACTGATCTGGGCCAAAAACGCCCCGCAAGACCTCGAAGCGCAACGCGCCGCCGCCGTGCAACTGGCCCGGGCCGGACGCTACGACGACTCCATGGTGTATATGGAGAAAGTCCTGCTGGGCAAGGGCGACACCCATTTCGACTTCCTTGCGCTATCAGCGGCCGATACCGACCAGGAAACCCGCGACGGCCTGACTAAGAGTTTCGACCGACTGCTGCAGCGCCATCCCGATAACGGTCAGCTGATTTTCGGCAAGGCCCTGCTGCTGCAACAGGATGGTGACATCCAGGGCGCCCTTTCCCTGCTGGAAGACAACCCGCCGCAAGCGGGCGAAGTGGCGCCGATTCTGCTGCGCGCTCGCTTGCTGCAAGGCGCGAACCGCGGCGACGAAGCCCTGCCGCTGCTGAAAAAAAGCATCAAGCAATACCCGGACGACAAGCGCCTGCGTCTCACCTACGCGCGCATGCTGGTGGAAAACGACCGCATGGACGACGCCAAGGTGGAGTTTTCCAGCCTGGTCCAGCAGTACCCTGAAGACGATGAATTGCGCTATTCCCTGGCGTTGGTCTGCCTGGAAGCCAAAGCGTGGGAAGAAGCCAAGGGTCACCTGGAAGACCTGATTGCGCGGGGAACGCATGTCGACTCCGCCCACTTGAACCTGGGCCGCATCGCGGAAGAGCGCAACGATCCCGAGAGTGCACTGCTCGAGTACGCCCAGGTCGGCCCAGGCAACGATTATCTGCCGGCCCAGTTGCGCCAGGCCGATATCCTGATGAGCAACGGCAAAACGGCCGAGGCCCAGAGTCGCCTCGCCGTGCAGCGGGACACCCAGCCGGACTACGGCATCCAGTTGTATCTGATCGAGGCTGAAACCCTGTCGGCCAATAATCAGGGCGACAAAGCCTGGACTGTGCTCGATCGGGCGTTGAAGCAGTACCCGGACGACCTGAACCTGTTGTATACCCGCGCCATGCTGGCGGAGAAACGCAATGACCTGGCGCAGATGGAGAAAGACCTGCGCCTGATCATCCAGCGCGACCCCGACAATGCAATGGCCCTCAATGCCCTGGGCTACACCTTGTCCGATCGCACCACCCGATACGCCGAAGCCAAGGTGCTGATCGAACAGGCCCACCAGCTCAACCCGGAAGACCCGGCGGTGCTCGACAGTCTTGGCTGGGTGCATTTCCGCCTGGGTAACCTCGACGAGGCCGAACGCCTGCTGCGCCAGGCCCTGGAGCGCTTTCCTGACCAGGAAGTCGCCGCGCACCTGGGCGAAGTCCTGTGGGCCAACGGCAAACAGCGCGAAGCCCGGCAGATCTGGAGCAAGTTCCTCAAGGAACAGCCCGACAGCCCCATCCTGCGCAGCACCATCAAACGCCTGACCGGATCAGAGACCCTTTAAAATTATGCTTTTGCGCCACTTCATCGTTTTCAGCTTTATCGCCCTGCTCGCCGGTTGCGCCGGCTTCGGCGCCCGAGAATCCGTCCAGGGCCACGGCAACACGGCTCAATGGCGAGAGCACAAGGAACAACTGAGCGGTCTCGACGGCTGGCAGATCGACGGCAAGATCGGCATACGCGCACCGAAAGACTCGGGCAGCGGCACACTGTTCTGGCTGCAACGCCAGGACTACTACGACATTCGCCTGTCCGGCCCGCTGGGTCGTGGCGCGGCGCGCCTGACCGGCCGACCAGGCCAGGTTTCGCTGGAAGTGGCCAATCAGGGTCGCTACGAATCTCCCTCGCCGGAAGCCTTGCTGGAAGAACAACTGGGCTGGAAGCTGCCCGTATCCCACCTGACCTGGTGGGTTCGCGGCCTGCCGGCACCGGACAGCAAAAGCCGCCTGACCCTCGATGCCGACAGTCGCCTGTCCAACCTGGAGCAGGACGACTGGCAGATCGAATACTTAAGCTACGCCGAGCAAAACGGTTACTGGTTGCCCGAGCGCATCAAACTGCACGGCAGCAACCTGGACGTCACGCTGGTGATCAAGCAATGGCAGCCGCGCAAGCTGGGGCAATGACATGACCGCTGCGCGCCTGACCCTGCCCTCCCCGGCCAAGCTCAACCTGATGTTGCACATCCTGGGCCGTCGCCCGGACGGCTATCACGAGTTGCAGACGATTTTTCAGTTTCTCGACTACGGCGATGAAATCACCTTTGCCGTGCGGGACGACGGCGTGATTCACCTGCACACCGAATTCGAAGGCGTTCCTCACGACAGCAACCTGATCGTCAAAGCCGCGAAAAAACTTCAGGAGCAATCCGGGTGTTCGCTGGGCATTGATATCTGGATCGAAAAAATCCTGCCCATGGGCGGCGGCATCGGCGGCGGCAGCTCAAACGCGGCAACGACTTTGCTGGGGCTCAACCACCTGTGGCAGCTGGGTTGGGACGCTGATCGCCTGGCTGCATTGGGCCTTACGCTGGGCGCCGATGTGCCGGTTTTCGTACGGGGCCACGCGGCTTTTGCCGAGGGCGTCGGGGAAAAACTCACACCGGTAGAGCCCGAGGAACCCTGGTACTTGGTGCTGGTGCCGCAAGTATCTGTAAGTACAGCAGAAATTTTTTCAGATCCACTGTTGACACGTAACTCTCCTCCCATTAAAGTGCGCCCCGTTCCCAAGGGAAACAGTCGAAATGACTGCTTACCGGTGGTAGCAAGGCGTTATCCAGATGTTCGTAACGCTTTGAATTTGTTAGGTAAATTTACCGAAGCAAAACTCACCGGAACTGGAAGTTGTGTGTTTGGGGGCTTCCCAAGCAAAGCTGAAGCTGATAAAGTCTCGGCCCTTCTGACAGAGACCCTTACAGGGTTTGTAGCAAAAGGAAGCAACGTTTCGATGTTGCATCGCAAGCTGCAAAGTCTGCTCTAACGGAATCGAGTGCTGGGCACTCGAAGCAACAGATACAGGGGCGTCGCCAAGCGGTAAGGCAGCAGGTTTTGATCCTGCCATGCGTTGGTTCGAATCCAGCCGCCCCTGCCATTTTCCTATACTCATCCAGGTATACCCTCAGCCTTCAGGTACTGCGCGTGTCCAAGATGATGGTCTTTACGGGGAACGCTAACCCCGATCTGGCTCGGCGTGTTGTACGTCAGCTGCATATCCCTCTCGGTGACATTTCTGTCGGTAAGTTCTCCGACGGCGAGATCACTGCCGAGATCAATGAAAACGTTCGCGGTAAAGACGTCTTCATTATTCAGCCGACTTGCGCTCCGACCAACGATAACCTGATGGAACTCGTCGTGATGGCTGATGCCTTCCGCCGCTCCTCGGCTACTCGTATTACTGCTGTTATTCCTTACTTTGGTTATGCCCGTCAGGATCGCCGTCCGCGTTCCGCACGTGTGGCAATCAGCGCGAAAGTCGTGGCTGACATGCTTACCGTAGTCGGCATCGATCGTGTGCTCACGGTCGATCTGCATGCTGACCAGATTCAGGGCTTCTTCGATATTCCCGTGGATAACATCTACGGCTCCCCGGTTCTGGTGGATGACATTGAAGATCAGCGCTTCGAAAACCTGATGATCGTGTCCCCGGACATTGGCGGCGTCGTGCGTGCACGGGCCGTTGCCAAATCCCTGGGCGTTGATCTGGGTATCATCGACAAACGCCGTGAGAAAGCCAATCACTCCGAAGTGATGCATATTATCGGCGACGTCGAAGGGCGTACCTGTATTCTGGTCGACGACATGGTCGATACCGCCGGCACCCTGTGCCACGCGGCCAAGGCCCTGAAAGAGCATGGCGCTGCCAAGGTCTTTGCCTACTGCACACACCCTGTGCTGTCGGGCCGAGCGATCGAAAACATTGAAAATTCCGTGCTGGACGAGCTGGTGGTCACTAACACCATCCCGCTGTCCGCTGCAGCACAAGCCTGTGCGCGTATCCGCCAACTGGATATCGCACCGGTTGTTGCCGAGGCGGTTCGCCGCATCAGCAATGAAGAATCGATCAGTGCGATGTTCCGTTAAGGGCCCTGCCCTTTCCATTACATCTCGTTGACGAAAAGCGCCCCGCCCCGACATTACCTGCCGGGGCGGGGCTTTTTTGCCCATATCGCCTTTAGCGCTGGTCGCAAGCGCTGGGGTGAATGTGGTTACTTTGGAGATACAACATGAACGAATTTACCCTGAATGCTGAAGTGCGTTCCGACCTGGGGAAAGGTGCGAGCCGCCGCCTGCGTCGTCTCGCAAGCCTGGTTCCAGCTGTAGTCTACGGTGGCGACAAAGCCCCTGAGTCCATCAGCATGCTGGCCAAAGAAGTTGCCAAACTGCTCGAAAACGAAGCGGCCTACAGCCACATCATCGAGCTGAACGTTGGCGGCACCAAGCAAAACGTCGTGATCAAAGCCCTGCAGCGTCACCCGGCCAAAGGCCACGTGATGCACGCTGACTTCGTACGCGTTGTTGCCGGTCAGAAGCTGACTGCTGTTGTTCCAGTGCACTTCATCAACGAAGCTGCTCCGGTCAAGAAAGGCGGCGAAATCTCGCACGTAACTTCCGAGCTGGAAGTTTCCTGCCTGCCGAAAGACCTGCCTGAATTCATCGAAGTCGACCTGGCTGACGCCGAAATCGGCACGATCATTCACCTGTCCGACCTCAAGGCTCCTAAAGGCGTTGAGTTTGTTGCCCTGGCGCACGGCGATGACAAGGCTGTTGCCAACGTCCACGCTCCACGTGTTGCTCCAGAAGCGACTGAAGAAGAAGCTGCAGAGTAATTTCACTCTGTCGCCGGAGTGACCGGAAACATCGCGGACTGGAACGTAGCGAGACAGCGGGCGAGAACGCGAAGTTTACTTAACGGTAGATCCGCCATTTTCGTCTCACTGTCGCAACACCGTTTGAGCGCGACGTTGTTATCCACACTCCAGGAAGGGCCCCTATCGTGACTGCCATTAAACTGATCGTTGGCCTGGGAAATCCAGGCGCTGAATACGAACAGACCCGGCATAACGCAGGGGCCCTTTTTGTTGAGCGCATCGCGCACGCACAAGGCGTCAGCCTGGCGGCCGATCGCAAATATTTCGGCCTGACCGGGCGTTTCTCACACCAGGGTCAGGATGTTCGTCTGTTGATTCCCACCACCTACATGAACCGCAGCGGCCAGGCCGTGGCGGCATTGGCCGGTTTCTTTCGCATCAAACCTGAAGAAATCCTGGTGGCCCACGACGAACTCGACCTGCCTCCGGGCGTCGCCAAGCTCAAGCAGGGCGGCGGCCATGGCGGTCACAACGGGTTGCGCGACATCATCGCGCAACTGGGTAATCAGAATACCTTTCACCGCCTGCGGCTCGGCATCGGCCACCCGGGCGTTGCCAGCATGGTTTCAAATTTTGTCCTGGGTCGTGCGCCTCGCGCCGAACAGGAAAAACTCGATGCCAGCATCGACTTTGCCCTCGGCGTGCTGCCGGATATCCTCGCCGGTGAATGGAACCGCGCGATGAAAAACCTGCACAGCCAGAAGGCCTGACTCTACTCCGAGGGGAAACACCATGGGATTCAATTGCGGCATCGTCGGCCTGCCTAACGTCGGCAAGTCCACCCTGTTCAACGCCCTGACCAAGTCCGGTATCGCGGCCGAAAACTTCCCCTTCTGCACCATCGAGCCTAACAGCGGCATCGTGCCGATGCCCGATCCACGCCTGGAAGCGCTGGCGGCCATCGTCAATCCCAAACGCATCCTGCCGACCACCATGGAATTCGTCGACATCGCCGGTCTCGTCGCCGGCGCCTCGAAAGGTGAAGGCCTGGGTAACAAGTTCCTGGCCAACATCCGTGAAACCGATGCAATCGCCCACGTGGTGCGCTGCTTTGAAGATGAGAACGTCATTCACGTCTCCAACAGCGTCGACCCCAAGCGTGACATCGAGATCATTGACCTTGAGCTGATCTTCGCCGACCTCGACAGCTGCGAGAAGCAACTGCAGAAAGTCGCTCGCAACGCCAAGGGTGGCGACAAGGACGCAGTGGTCCAGAAGGGCCTGCTGGAGCAGTTGATCGCCCACTTCACCGAAGGCAAGCCCGCGCGCAGCCTGATGAAGAACATGAGCACCGATGAGAAGCTGGTGATCAAGGGCTTCCACCTGCTGACGACCAAGCCGGTCATGTACATCGCCAACGTCGCTGAAGACGGTTTCGAGAACAACCCGCACCTGGACGTGGTCCGGGCCATTGCCGAAGAAGAAGGCGCCATGGTCGTTCCGGTCTGCAACAAGATCGAAGCGGAAATCGCCGAGCTGGACGATGGTGAAGAGAAAGACATGTTCCTCGAAGCCCTGGGCCTGGAAGAGCCCGGCCTGAACCGCGTGATCCGCGCCGGTTACGAAATGCTCCACCTGCAGACTTACTTCACTGCCGGTGTCGAAGAGGTCCGCGCCTGGACCGTACGCGTCGGCGCCACTGCCCCGCAAGCCGCTGGCGTGATCCACACCGACTTCGAAAAAGGCTTCATCCGCGCCGAAGTCATCGCCTACGCAGACTTCATCCAGTACAAGGGTGAAGCTGGCGCCAAGGAAGCCGGTAAATGGCGCCTGGAAGGCAAGGAATACATCGTCAAGGATGGCGACGTGATGCACTTCCGCTTCAACGTTTAAGAGAGCCCGTGGAATCACACGGACTTCCCTGGACGAAAAAATCCCCGTAATCATGACTGATACGGGGATTTTTTTCGTCTCGGGATTTTCACCGGTGACAGAGACTCGCCATACGCTTCAAACAAACGAGGCCGCGGATGCGGCCCCAATTATTCCACGTTAGCTTTTACGCAACAGCACCCTCGTCACCCGACGCTCTTCAACCTCGACAACGGTCATGCTCCACTCTTGCCAATCGAGTTTGTCTCCGATGATCGGCAAGCGGTCCAGCAAGCTCATGACCAACCCGGCGAGCGTCTGATAGTCATCCGTCGCTTTTGCCTGGAAGCCGATGTGTTCGCGCACCTGGCTGAGATTCAGCGCGCCGCTGACCAGAAATCCGTCATCCTGGGCCACGATGTTCGGACCTTCTATTTCACTGGCATCGGGCAGTTCACCCGCGATGGATTCGAGAATATCGGTCATGGTGAGAAGACCAATGAAATCACCGAACTCGTTCACCACGAAGGCGATGTGGGTCGACTCTTTGCGCATCTGTTCCAGCGCGTTGAGAATCGTGAAGTTGTCTAGCAGGTTGATGGCCTTGCGAGCCATGGCTTCCAGATTCGGCTCGTTGCCCGCCAACAGTTCCTTGAGCAACTCCTTCTTGTGGATGAACCCCAGAGGCTCATCCACACGGCCGTCGCGGATCAACGGCAACCTGGAATACGACGAGTGCATCAGCCTGGTGCGGATCTCGTCTGGGGAATCGGCCAGGTCGAGGTGGTCGATTTCCGCCCGATGCGTCATGACACTGCGTATAGGGCGCTCCGCCAACTGCAGCACACCACTGATCATGACCCGCTCACGTCGGTGGAAGACCTGTTCGGCTTCGTCGCCTGACAGCATGTCAGCGATCTCTTCACCGACTTCATCAGCACCCAACTTGTGCCCACCCAGCAAACGCATGACCGCATGGGCAGTGCGTTCGCGCATAGGGCGATGCCCTTGCATGCTCTTCTTGCGACGAGAGCGAGCCAACTGGTTGAACAATTCGATCAGGATCGAAAAACCGATCGCGGCATAGAGGTAGCCTTTCGGAATGTGGAAGCCCAGGCCCTCAGCCGTGAGGCTGAAGCCGATCATCATCAGAAAGCCCAGACAGAGCATGATGACGGTTGGGTGGCTGTTGACGAACTGGGTCAGGGGCTTACTTGCGATGATCATCAGGCCGATGGAGAAAATCACCGCGATCATCATGACCGACAGGTGTTCCACCATGCCCACGGCCGTGATCACGGCGTCCAGGGAGAAGACCGCGTCCAGCACCACAATCTGCGCAACGATAGGCCAGAACATCGCATAGGCGGCGTTACCTGTACGCTCGGTGACATGCCCCTCAAGTCGTTCATGCAACTCCATGGTGGCCTTGAACAACAGGAATACACCACCGAACAGCATGATCAGGTCCCGGCCCGAGAACATCTTGTCGAAGACCTCGAACAACGGCTCGGTCAGGGTCACCATCCAGGAGATGCTGGCCAGCAGGCCAAGGCGCATCAACAATGCCAGCGACAGGCCAATGATACGGGCACGATCGCGCTGCTCCGGCGGCAGCTTGTCAGCCAGGATGGCAATAAACACAAGGTTATCAATGCCGAGCACCAGCTCCAGCACGATCAGGGTCAGCAGGCCAAGCCATGCCGTCGGATCAGCAATCCATTCCATAAGGGTTATTCAACCTCTCGTAGAGTCGGGGCGAAAGGTGCCAGGGAAAGAAGCTTTATCGAGCGGATAGAGCAAGGCATGACTTGGGAGGCGACACCGTTGGTCTCACTGGGAGAAATCGATGAGAAGCCTATGGATGGGATTTGGATGTCCAGCGATCCAGAAAAACCGGATATACGTTCGGTAACGCAGAGCGGACTTGTAGAGGGCGCGGATTGAAAAAAACGACTGGGAGGCTCCAGAAGGGTGTTCATATAGACCTGAAAATAATTGGGGAAGTGATCCTATAATGTTTCCGAACGCGTCATACGCATCGAATTATTACAGAATCTGACATCCCCGCACGCGGCGGCAGATGGGACGACTGCGCAGCTTCATGGATTTGCCAACGGCAACCTCACCACGAACTCGCTCCCCTTGCCATCCCCCTCACTCTTGCCGACCACTGTGCCACCGTGGCTTTCGACCAACTCGCGCACCACCGTCAAACCAATGCCCAGGCCAACGCCGTTGAAGCCGATGGCGTGAACATCCTGCACAAAGGGTTCAAAAATAAACGGCAGCGCCTTGGCCGAAATACCTATGCCGGTATCACGGATGCTGACCTGCAAGACACTCCCTTCGACGGTAACCGACAATTCGACGGTGCCGCCCACAGGGGTGTATTTGACCGCATTACCCAGCAGGTTTCCGAGAATCTGAGCAAGCCGTACCGGATCGCCGTACACCAGCTGGGCACACTCGGGCAGTGTGGCGCTGAACATCAACTTGCCGCTGACCATGGCCGGTTTACAGATATCGATGGCCTCGCGAACGATCTGCACCATATCGACAATCTGACAATCGAGGCGAAACTTGCCGGTGCTGACGCGGGAGACATCGAGCAAGTCCTCCACTAATCGAGACATGTGCCGGACCTGACCTTCGATCAGCTTCTGCATGCGCGGCAACTCCTCACTGGGCACCCGCACCAGTCGGCCGGCAATCATGCTGATGGGCGTCAGCGGATGACGCAGTTCGTGGGCAACCAAAGCGAGAACGCTACGCTGGCGCTCCAGCGCCCGTTCGGCCGCGTCTTGCAGATGCTGCGCGCTAAGGGCGGCAATGACCAATTGCTCATTGGCCTCGCGCATCTGCCGATACAGTTGTTGTTCTGCCTGCGTGGAAGGTGGCTTTTCAGCCTCGGACTGGGCCGACAGGATCGCCAGGACCAGTTGCTGATTGGCCTCGATCAGTTGCTCGACATGTTGCTTGTCGGCAAGTTGGGTGTTGGCGTCGTTCAGCTCCTTGCGCAGCGCGGCCAGCACCGCACGCGCCTCGACAGTTTTCTGGCCGAGCAGGAACAGCTCGCGAGCGGCCATCGCCTTCGCCTGCTCATTCCCGCCATTGGCCTCATTCATGATGATGCCTCATCCAGTACCTTTGCCAGACAGCTGCCGGGTAGGCCGGCCTCCGAGCAAACCTTCCTGATCCGGCAACATGTCACCGATCTGCAAACCGCTATCGTCAATGCTGTAAAGGCGTAACTCATCGGAGTGAGCGCTGGCCCGCACCTTGACCACGGCCATGATGCGCAATAAACGGCTTTGCACTTCAATGTAGCGCTGAACGATGATTGCATCGGTGAGAAAAGCCGTGCCGTAAGGACTGAAACGCAGATCCGTGTAGCGATCCTCCAACTCCGAGGTCAGCAATACACTGACACCGGCGCTGGTCAACGCGGTGACCATGCGCGACAGCGACTCGCGAAAGTCTTCGCGAAAGGTCGGCGCCAGGGCCAGTTCGAACCCCGACAGCGAGTCAATCACCACCCGTGTGGCGTTCAGGCGAGCAATCTCGCTCAACAGCAACTGCACGATCTCGTCGATGGACAGATCTGGAGCACGGCTATCCACCAGCCCGACTTTGCCGCTTTTAATCAAGTTTGAGAGGGTGGCGTTCTGGGAGTGATTCGGGCGCTGCTCGAACACGGCGATCACGCCGTTTTCACCGTTTCGCGCGCCTTCAGCGAGAAACGATGCCGCGAGAATGCTTTTTCCAGAACCCGACGGGCCAGCAACCAACAGGGAGTAACCGCGCGGCAGGCCACCGCCGAGCATTTCGTCGAGCTGTGGCACACCCATTCCCAAGCGTTTGATGGGGAACTCCAGCGGGGCTTCGACCGGATTGTAGGGCGCAGGGGCAAATACCTTGATTCCCGATGGGGCGATACGGAAAGTGTGCAGACCCGGCAGCGTTGGCTGGCCACGCATCTTCATGATTTCCATCTTGCGCACCATGGAATTGCGCTGAACGCTCTGGCGCAGCCAGATCAGTCCGTCGGCCACGGTGAAAATCGGGTTGGTATCGGTTTCGGTAAAGTACTCACCAATCAGGAAAGTCGTGGCCTGCCAAGTGGTCATCAACATGCCCAGTTGCTGGACGAACTGCGGCAAGTTGTTATTCGGGTTGTCCTGGGTCTGGCTGGCCAGCACCACCGAGCGGAACGAGTCAACGAACACCAGCGCCGGGGAGTGCGCCTCCACCTCGCTGACAATGCGCCGCAGCACTTCGTCCAGATCCCCAGCCAGGGTGTCGTCAGCCAGGTTGACGTAGCGGATCGAATGATTGATCGCGTCGCTGTCGAAGAAATCGAACTGCTGCTGATAGCGCAGCATCTTCAGTGGCGGCTCACCCAGCACGGTAAAAAACAGCGCCGGACGTGAGGGGGTCGCCAGGGCAAACATCATCTGGTGCGCGAGGGTGGTCTTGCCGCAACCGGGTGGGCCGGCGATCAGATTGAACGAAAACTCCGGCAATCCTCCGCCCAAGACCTCGTCCAGTCCTGGCACGCCGGTGGCCAAGCGGTTGATAGTCACTTTGCTGCTCATGGCGAATTTTCCTGCGAAGGGGTGTCGCTCAAAGAAGAATCCCACACGTCACGAAGCAAACGTGCGGTAAGCGAGGGTCCGATCAGCGTGGTCAGCAACTCATAGAAAGTGGTCAGCAACATTTCACCGAAAAACCGCGCATCGGCTTCGCTTTGCTCAACAAGCACTGAATTCAGGGCGGTCAGAACCATGCCGGACGGCACCTTGTTGCAGGTGCTGGTCAGGCGCGGATGAGCGGAGCCACACAGATGCAGGCTACGGCGATACAACGCGACAACCCCTTGCTGACCAATGACGGGCGTCAGGGTCGCCTCTATATCCTGCAAGATGGAAACGATCGCGTGGGCGGTCTTTGCAATGTCAGCGTTGGGGCCAACGCGGTGCGCCAGAGAAGCTACGATCTGACGGCTCTCTTCGCTTAGCGTGGACATGGCTAACTGGTATCCGATGGGCGAGTATCGATAGTACACCCTCAAGGGCGTTACCGAGACCCTATTGGATAACGCAATGCAATTGCGCTCATTCAAGAACTGGATTGAACTGTGGCGAGGGAGTTTGGTCCCTCGCACAATAAATCTTGAGTCACGCGTGGCCAGAAAACCCACTACCCCCTTTTGACTTTGAAGCGCCCCAGCACGCGCTGCATCAAAGATGCTCGCTCCGAAAGATCCTTGGCCGCCACCGCGCACTCTTGTGAGTTGGACTGGTTTTTCTGCGTCACTTCATCGATCTGCTCCAACCCGATGCTGGCCTGTTGCAGGCCTGAGGCTTGCTCGCTGGAAGCTTGATAGATCAATGAAACCAGGTTGGAAACAGCACTGGTTCCGCTGACGATGTTTTTCAGCGATTCGGCGGTCCGGCCTGCGATGATCATGCCGCGTTGCGTTTTGCTCGAGGAGTCAGCAATCAATGCAGCCGTCTGCTGGGCGGCCTCGGCGCTGCGGGCGGCCAGGCTACGCACCTCATCCGCCACCACAGCAAAACCACGCCCCAACTCACCTGCCCTGGCGGCTTCGATAGCCGCGTTCAACGCCAACAGGTTGGTTTGCGCGGCGATGTTGTCGATGGTGGTGATGATCGCGGTAATGTCTTTGCCCGAATTGTCGATTTCGGCCATGGCGGCAATCAGCTCACTCATCAATTTGTCGCTTTCCCCGGCATCGGCCCGTGATGCCTGGGACTGCTCATCGGCCTTTTTGGCATTGGCGGCGTTGTCCCGGGTCTGTGCGGCCATTTGTGTCATCACCGCGCTGATTTCAGTGATGGACGACGCGGAATTGGACGCCCCATCGGACAATGACTGGCTCAGGTCGGTAACCTGCGCCGAGCTGCCGGTGATCTGGGTGGCGCTGGCCTGAACTTCGCCAATCAGTTGGTTCAGATTACCCACCATCTTCTCCAGTGACCTGCCAAGGGTATCGTGGGGCGAAGACAACCGGACCTCCAGGTCCAGATCACCTTCGCTAATGCGCTCGGCCACCCTGACCTGCCGTTGCAGGCTTTCAGACATATCGTTGAGCGCGACAGACAACTGGCCCACTTCGTCCTCGGTTTTTTGCACCAGGCGACGCGAGAAATCCCCCAGGCTGATGTTGGCTGCCAAGGCGGCGGCTTCGCGAATCGGCCCAACGATTTTTGCGGCGGCAAACCACAGGGCGACCAGCGCCAACAGCGAAACGCCCAGGCCAACCGACACCTGCCAGATGCTGTTGCTGATACTGCGCGCCTGTAGCTCCTGCTCCAGGGCAATGGCCTGAGTCATGACCACTGCCTTTGGCAGGCGAATCAGCACCGCCCAGGGTTTACCTGTGCGCCCCAGCTCAATGGGCATCAGCACTTCGATATGCTGGGTGTGCGGATTGAGCAGACCGTCACCACGACCACTCTGGATATCGCGCAGCACTTTCTCCCAAGAGTCAGGCAACAAGGCCTTGATGGGCTGGCCAATCAGGTCGGTACGCTGACTGTCCGCGACTACCAGCCCCTGGTTACTCAGAATCGACACCGTGCCCTTGCCACCGTAGAGATCGGCCGACATCTGCTCGCTGAGTTTCTGGATAAAGTCGATATCGAAGTCAGCGCCGACCACGCCGTAGAACTTGCCATCGGATACGATCGGCACCGACAAAGTGGTCAGCCATACGTTTTTGCCCTGAACCACATAAGGAATGGGGTCCAGCACGCTTTCCTTCAGAGTGTCGCGTGGGCCGCTGTACCAACCCCCTTTGGGTACACCGTTCGGGTGGCGATCCGGGGAGTCATACTCGACCAATGGCTGTACTGCCACATGTCCGCCAGCGCTGCGCGTCCAGTAAGGCGTGAAGCGCCCGGTCAACGGATTACTGCCGTCCTGTGCGTTGCGCAACACAAGATCCTGACCATCCAACGCGTCCGGTTCCCAGCAGGAGTAAGTGCCATTGAAGTCCGGGTTATCTTTTAGAACACTGAGCAATACCGTGTTGATCTGCTCACGTCCCAACGCCAAAGGGCTCTGCGAAGCCTTGCTGGAGGCAAAGGTATTGGCCATGGTGCGGGCCGCATCCAGAGCATTTTGCAACTTGGCCTGAATGGCATTGGCACGGGACTCGGCCAGGTTCTGAATTTCCCGGATCGTTGATTTTTCAACCAGCGCCGAGACTTCGGTCGCCACGTATTGTTCATTAGCCCTGGCGGTAAAGAGCCCGTAAATAACCAGGCTAATTGATGAAACAAACAGACATACGCCTGCCGTGACACAAATGCGTGCCTGCAACGACTTGAACTTCATATCATCCCCTGCCTGATTATTTTTATTGCCAACGTTTAAGACGACAGCCTCAAACTTGTGCACAACACGGCAAATAACAATCGCTCACGGCTGTTTACGCTGTCCACGAGGCAATCGCCTTGAACGGACGCGGCGATACAGCTGCTTTATAAGTATTTGTGGCAGGTAGGGGCGTGAGTCACCTCACCCGAGAGGTGAAGGTATTCAGATCAAGAGCCGAAGGCCTTATGTCCGAAGACAATAAGAGCGGCGGGTGGAAAGAATGTGGAAAGCTGCTTTCCGGTCACCCCAGCGGACTCCCTTGAAGATTGCCGCTGCGTCCATTCAATCCATCAACCACAGCAGCAAATTAACATGGCCGACCTTTATACAAAATCAAACTTAAGACTTATACAAAACGGTACTTTAGTAGCGACTCCAAGCAACTAATCAAATCGCTCTGGTTGGCGGGTATTTTTTCAACGCTTTGCAATTCAGTTGTTTGCAAGGCCCGGCGGGGCCCACTCGCCTCCGCCGGTTGAGTACACGTCAGTTTTTTCTGCTTCTGGGCAGAAAAATCGCCAGGGCTCCAAACAACGGCAAAAACGAGCACAACCAATACACATACTCGATGCCGCGGATGTCGGCCAGATGCCCCAGCAGCGCGGCGCCAATCCCGCCGAAGCCAAACATCAAGCCAAAGAACACGCCGGCAATCATGCCGACGTTACCCGGCACCAGTTCCTGGGCATACACCACGATGGCCGAGAATGCCGAAGCCAGGATGAAGCCGATGACCACGCTGAGAATGCTGGTCCACAGCAGATCAACGTAAGGCAGGATCAGCGTGAACGGTGCCACGCCAAGGATCGAGAACCAGATCACCGCCTTACGTCCGATCCTGTCGCCTATCGGACCGCCAAAGAAGGTCCCCGCCGCCACAGCGCCGAGGAACAGGAACAGATACAACTGCGACGACGCCACCGACAGGTCGAACTTCTCGATCAGGTAGAAGGTGAAGTAGCTGGTGAAACTGGCCATGTAGAAATACTTGGAGAACACCAGCAAACCCAGCACCGCCAATGCACTCAAGACCCGGCCCCTGGACAGACCGTGAGTAGCCGCCTGGCCTTGCTTGAGCTTGAACAGGTTCAGGTGATTGGCGTACCAGCGGCTGATGCGGTACAGCACGAACAGCGCAAACAGTGCGAACAGGCCGAACCAGGCCACATTACCTTGCCCGTAAGGAACGATGATCGCCGCCGCCAGCAACGGGCCGAAAGCAGAGCCGGCGTTACCGCCGACCTGGAACGTCGACTGCGCCAACCCATAACGCCCGCCCGACGCCAGGCGTGCGACTCGCGATGCTTCAGGGTGAAAGGTCGAGGAGCCAATACCGATCAGACCGGCGGCCAGCAGGATCATGGCAAAACTGCCAACCATGGACATCATCACGATCCCGATCAGCGTGCAGACCGTACCGGCCGGCAGCAGCCAGGGCTTGGGGTGCCGGTCCGTGTGATAACCCACCCAGGGCTGCAGCAGCGATGCCGTCAACTGGAAGGTCAGCGTAATCAAGCCAACCTGGGTGAAGGTCAGCCCATAACTGGCCTTGAGCATCGGGTAAATAGACGGTAGTACCGCCTGGATCAGGTCGTTGATCAAATGCGCCAACGCCACGGCACCGATGATGCGCATGACCAAAGGGCTGCTTTGAGGTGTGGCAGGGATAGACGCGGTATCGACCTGGGTATCGCTGATAGCCATGGGAGTTTCCATACGGGGTTTGCACAGGAAGCGGATTCATCAATGTGCCATTTTTCGGTGCAGCAAGGCTATCCCCTTAGCTTGCTATCGACTTGAAATATTGTCAGCGAGCTCGGTAATAGCGCAAAGCCATGGTCTGAATCTTGCCTTGTTAACGGTCTACAACGCGGCCCCTTACAAAGGGGACCGAGAATGGGAAGTTTCGCTACAGAGCCAGCCTACAGAGCGGGCCTGGACAAACTTTCGAGGCCTTTTAAAAGGGCACCTGTTTCGGCACTGTGTCGAAACGCACAAAAATAGTGCAAAGGTGTTCAGGGGAGTATGGGCATGCAGGCTTTTCTATCACCGGGAATCAGGTTGCTGGGGCGTTTCGGCTTTGCCCGCAAATTTCAGTTGCTGTTCCTGCTTTTCATCCTGCCACTCATGGGCAGCCTGTGGATCATCGGCCAGGACTATCGCGACAAACTCAGCCTGATTTCCGAAGAACGCGCCGGGGTTCGCCAGTTGCTGGCCCTGGATAACCTGGACAACCTGCTCGCCGCCCAGCGCAACCGCGCGGCCCGTTGGCGAGCCACGGAAACCAATCGCCAGGCAACACCCGCAACGCTTGCCGCGATGGCGGCTTTCGATGCCGTGCAGCCGGCCCTCAACCAGGCCGCCAATGATCTGGGCAGCACCTTGCAAACCGAAGGTGCCGAAGCCGACACCCTGGCTCGCTTCCAAACGTTGCAAACCAGTCTCAATGGTCTTGATTCGAAAAGCCTGGGCACCGTCGGTTGGTGGCCGGACGGTTATGACCGCTTCACTGCGGCCTTGAGTGCCCTGCAAGCCTTGCGCGAGCAGATCGTCATGGACAATCGCCTGACCCTCGCCTCCTGGCTGGAAACCTACCTGCTGATCCAGATCTCGACCCAGCAGACACCGGACCTGATCGAGCGGGTCGGTCGCCTGGCCAGCGTTGGCCAGGCCTCCGTTGTGTCGGGTCAGTTCACCCTGCAAAGCCGCCTGCAATTGCGCGACCTGCGCAGCCGGATCGGCGATGCCCGGGATCAACTGGTCAAAACCGGTGGAGTACTGCAAGCGCGCCTGCCGAACGAACTGCAAGCCTGGGCCGGACAATTCCAAGACAGCCTCAAGCATCTGGATTCCGGCCTGAAAGTCCTGGATGAAGGGGTCTTCGCCGGCTCCATCAGCCTCAAGCCGGAAGAATTCGAGAAACACATGGATGCGCTCCTGGCGGACTTGGCGACCTTGCGCCAGCAGTCTCTGATGGCTCTGGATGCGCGACTGGACCACTACCACTCCTCGGCCATCCGCCAATTCACCCTGGTGGCCACGGTGCTGGGTTGTCTGCTGTTGGCCGCGCTTTACCTCTTCATCTGCCTGCAAGCGTCCATCCGCCGCAGCGCCAGTGGCATCACATTACTGGCCGAAGCCCTGCGTGACGGCAACCTCAGTCTGCAAGTGCCGGTACAAGGACGCGACGAACTGGCGGCCATCAGTACCGCTCTCAACGTTGCAGTGGTGCAGTTGCGCAACAGCCTGTTGGGCGTGGACCACGAAACATTGCAGTTGAGTAATGCCGTTCGCACCCTCAACACGCACTCCAGCGGCGCCCTGGGCGAAGTCGAAGCCCAACAGATGCAGATCAGCCAGATCGCCGCGGCCGCCACGCAACTGGCCGCCACCTCTCAAGGGGTCGCCAGAAGCTGTGAGCAGGCCTCCGACAGCGCCCAGCAGACCCGGCGTATCGCCGCCGACAGCAGCCGCGACAGTCAACGCACTACGGCGAGCATCCAGCAACTCAACCAGCGCCTCAACGAAACCGCCGCCGCATTGGGCCGGGTCAGCGAACAGGGGCAACAGATCCAGATGGTGGTCGACACCATCCGCGGCGTGGCCGAGCAGACCAACCTGCTGGCCCTCAATGCCGCCATCGAAGCCGCTCGCGCTGGGGAACAGGGCCGTGGTTTCGCGGTGGTGGCCGATGAGGTACGCAGCCTGTCGCAACGCACCCAGTCCTCCACCCAACAGATTGCTGGCACCGTCGACAGCCTGCGCGCTACGGTCAACGAAGCGGTCAGCCTGATGGAAGCCGCATGCGGCCAGGCCCAGACCGACGCGCAAGCCGTTACCGGCCTTGGCGAGCGGCTGGGAGAAATTGCCAGCGCCGTGCAGAGCGTCACCGATACCCTGGCGCAAATCGCCACCGCGGTGGACGAACAAGCCAGCACCGCCGACGAGGTCAGCGGCAATATCCAGCAGGTCGACCAGGCGGCCATGCGATTGCTTGAAGGGGCACGCGCCGTGAACCTCGCGGCGGATACTTTGAGCCAGGGCAGCCAGGCCCTGAGCGCCAACACAGGGAGATTTCAACTCGGTTGACGGGTATTTGCGGCGAGGATTGATAAGCGGTTGAAAGCGCTGAGAAATATTTCAGATTTACGCTTGACACATCTTCGTTACCGGCGAATAATGCGCGCCACTTGGCTACATAGCTCAGTTGGTTAGAGCATAGCATTCATAATGCTGGGGTCCGGGGTTCAAGTCCCTGTGTAGCCACCAAGTACTAAAAACGGCTTATCGAAAGATAAGCCGTTTTTTTATGCCTCGATAAAAGCCGTCCCCCAAGTCCGCGCTGATTTGCGCCCGACGCCTCGCATCGCTACAGTCGATCCCTATCCCCTGGCCCACGGATGGAGCGACACATGCTTGCAGATCTGAAACCGAATCTTCATCGCCTGTCAGCCGTTTCGCTGCTGGCTGTAGCCCTGGCACTCGTTGCCTGTAAGGCCCCGTCCTCCTCCACAACCCCAGCATTGCCCGTCGCACCGGAGATCGCCTCCGGCTATCGCACCGACCTGCAGACCCGCCACGCCGACAAGCACATGGCCGCGGCGGCCAACCCGCTGGCGGCCGAAGCCGGGCGGCAGATGTTGCGGCGCGGCGGCTCGGCCATCGACGCGGCGATTGCCATGCAGGCGGTGCTGACCCTCGTGGAGCCGCAGTCCTCCGGGATCGGTGGCGGTGCATTCATCGTGTTGTGGGACGGCAAGGCAGTACGTACTTACGACGGTCGCGAAACGGCACCGGCCGGCGCCACCGAGAGACTTTTCCTGCAAGCAGATGGCAAACCCATGCCGTTTACCGCCGCACAGATAGGCGGCCGTTCCGTGGGCACACCGGGCGTGTTGCGGGCACTGGAACTGGCCCATCGCAAACATGGCCGACTTGAATGGGCCACGCTGTTCGAGCCGGCCATCGCATTGGCCGAACAGGGTTTTGCGATCTCGCCCAGGTTGCACTCGATGATTGCGGCCGATGCGTCCCTGCCGGGGTCGCCGGACATGGCCGCCTATTTCCTGAACGCCGACGGCAGCCCGAAGGCGGTCGGCACCCTGCTGAAAAACCCCGCTTTGGCCGACGTGCTCAAGCGCATTGCCCGCGAAGGTCCCGACGCCTTGTACAAAGGGCCGATTGCCGAAGAAATCGTCGCCAAGGTGCAGAAGCATGCCAACCCCGGCAGCCTGTCATTGAATGACCTCCAGGGCTACGCCGCCCGGGAACGTGCGCCGCTTTGCACTGACTACAAGCGCTGGCAAGTCTGTGGCATGGCGCCCCCGTCTTCGGGCGGGATCGCCGTGGCACAGATTCTCGGAACCTTGCAGGCATTGGAACAGCGCGACCGCCGCACGGCCCTGGCCCCCATGAAACCCGTCAAGACCGATAAACCCGCCGGCATTGAGCCGACGCCCGAAGCAGTGCACCTGATCGCCGAAGCCGAACGCCTGACCTACGCCGACCGCGCCCTGTATGTCGCTGACTCGGACTTCGTCCCCGTGCCGGTCAAAGGCCTGGTCGATCCCGGTTATCTGGCCAGCCGCGCGAGCCTGATCGGTCCACGCAGCATGGGCATCGCCAAACCCGGCACACCACCGGGCGTCCAGGTGGCCTACGCCCCGGACCGTTCGCCCCTGCGCATCTCCACCTCGCAAGTGGTGGCAGTGGATGATCAGGGTGGCGCCGTGTCGATGACCACCACGGTGGAGTCGGCGTTCGGCTCACACCTGATGGTCCGGGGTTTCATGCTCAACAACCAGATGACCGACTTCTCGTTCATACCCGAAGAAAATGGGCAAAAGGTCGCCAACCGCGTCGAACCCGGCAAACGCCCCCGCTCGTCCATGGCGCCGACCCTGATCTTCGATCGCCAGAGCGGTGAACTGCTGGCCGCTGTTGGCTCACCGGGAGGCTCCCAAATCATCGAATACGTCGCCAAGTCAGTGATCGGCCTGCTGGACTGGGACCTCGACGCGCAAGCCGCCATCAATCTTCCCAACTTCGGCAGCCGCAACGGCCCCACCGAACTGGAACAAGGTCAGTTCAGCCCGACGCTGATCCAGGCGTTGAAAAACAAAGGCCATGCCGTGAGTGAAATCGACATGACCAGCGGGACCCAGGCAATCGTCCGAGTCCGTGATGCCCAAGGCAAAACCTCACTGGCCGGTGGAGCGGACCCGCGGCGTGAGGGGCAGGCGCTGGGGGATTGAGCGTCGCGGCCATCCGACCGGTCTGCGAAGTCGCGTCGCCGCCCATCGCAGGCAGGCTCGCTCCCCCAAGGGGTCAAGCCTTGGGGGGATCGCTCTGCGGTTGGTAAATCAGCAGATCGGCGGGCTGACATTGCAGATGGCTGCAAATGGCTTCGAGGGTAGCCAGGCGAATACCCTTGACCTTTCCTTGCTTCAACAAGGAAAGGTTGGCTTCCGTAATGCCTATCGCGGCGGCAAGGTCCTTGGATTTAACCTTGCGCGTCGCCAGCATCACATCAAGTTGAATAACGATAGGCATAGGGCTCTCAAACAAAAGTCCGGTTTTCTGAATCGACTTCACTGGCCCGGGACAATATCCGGGCAATGATTGCAATGCAGGCTGCAAGAAACAACGCGACAAACGACGGGGCGGTAACGCTGAGGGTAAGCAGACGCTGACCGACCGGTGCATTGATCGTCACCAGCAGGCTGAGAAACGGCTCACACAGGAAATCCAGCAGCACCCACAGCGCCACAGCGCGACCTACCTTCCCCAGGCAAACGGCTGCTTCGCTGGAAAAATACTCGCCTTGGGCATATCGCTGGAACAACTGCCGTAAATGGCCCAGCCCGAACGCCAGGGCCAGCAGCGGTATGCTCGACAACAGCATTGCGCCAAGGCATTGCCAACCAGTCAAGCGCATAGCCTCTGCTGACAAGCTCGACAGCTGTCGCTCGGTCAGGGCAAAGCCCAGACCGTATTCTGAAGCAACGTCAGGAAACAGCCAGACCCCGGCGTTGAGGACCATCATCGTGATAATGAAGACAAGTGTGATGACAGCCATGCGCTGGCTGTACAGGGCGAGACGATTCGAGGACATGGAAGGCTCCACAGAACAAAGGAAGCGCAAACCATAGCGGCGAAATTATCGCATAACAATAATTAATATGTAAAAAACGATAACATCAAACTCAAGTCGACAACTGATTGGCAAACTGGCTCACGGCATCGACCACCTTCTTCGCGCCATCCTGAATCTCGACGATCACCGTCCCCGCCTCCGCTGCCAGGGCCAGGCCCTGTTCGGCCTGGTGCTGGCCGTCGGTCATCAGTGCCACGGCGTTGCGGGCCATGTCCTGGTTCTGGCGAACCACGCCGACGATCTCATCAGTGGCCTGACTGGTACGCGACGCCAGTTGCCGCACTTCATCGGCCACCACCGCAAAGCCCCGGCCCTGCTCACCCGCCCGGGCGGCTTCGATGGCCGCGTTGAGCGCCAGCAGGTTGGTCTGTTCGGCAATGCCGCTGATGGTCTTGACGATGGTGCCGATCACCAGGGATTGCTCATTCAGGGCCTCGATGCCTTCGCCGGCGGTTTGCATGTGCCGGGCCAGGTCACGCATCACGCCCACGGCCTGGGTCACCACGGTGGTGCCGCGCTGGGCGCTGTTGTCGGTTTGCAACGAGGTGCTGTAGGCAATGCCGGCCGCCTCGGAGACGGCTTTTTCCTGGTTGACCTGATCAGTGATGTTCGTGGCGAACTTGACCACTTTGTACAGTCGCTCGTTGGCATCAAGCACCGGGTTGTAAGAGGCTTCCAGCCAGACTTCACGGCCGTTGCTGTCCAAGCGTTTGAAGCGACCGGCGACGAACTCGCCGCTGTTGAGACGCTGCCAGAACTGCTGGTAGGTGGCGCTGTTGTACTCCTCCGGTTCGCAAAACATGCGGTGATGCTTGCCCTTGATCTGCGCCAGGCTGTAACCCATGGCATTGAGGAAGCGATCATTGGCTGTCAGTACGTGACCGCCCAGGTCGAATTCGATCACCGCCGTTGAGCGCACCAGCGCACCAATGAGGTTTTCATGCTCGCGCGACGCCTCGATGGTACGGGTCAGGTCGCTGGAGTACATCGAGAAATAGCGGATTCGGCCATCAGTCGCCCGAACCGGTTGGAGAATCGAACGCAACCAGGCTTCCTTACCGTTGCCCCGGAGCAGCCGTACGGCGCCGGAGAAATGCTCGCCTCTAGTCAGCGCCGTCTTGAAACGCAACTGGAACTCATTGGATTTCAGGTAAGCCGGCACCAGCTCTTCGACAGACCGGCCGATGAGGTCCTGGGTCTTGTAGTGCATTTCGTCGAGAAAATTCTGATTGACCGTCTGCACCCGCCCTTCGGCATCCAGAGTGAGGGCCAGCATCTCGCGGTCCAAACTCTCCTTCACCTGCACAAGGCTGGACAGTTCCTGGCGAAGAGCCGAAAGCTCCTGCTTCAAGCGTTTATTGAACATGGCATGCTCCGAGAGCAGGAGAGTTAGGTGGCCTGTTCTCTTGCCATCGGCTCGCCGATTTTTTTCTAAAGAGCGCCCCGGGCCGCTTCTGAAAATAATCCTGCGCGCTCGCGAACCCCGATTAGCCTCCCATGGTCACTGGAATGTTCCAGTGTTGGCGCCTGACGCCAAGACCCTGCCGCACCCAATACCCATAACCATAAAAATCGAGGTAATTGCCGTGACCACCGACATACAAGACAGCCGTTCCGCCCGCTTCGCCTTGCGCTGTTCCAGTTTTGCCGAGCGCTGGTTCCCTGACTCCTGGGTATTTGCCGCCCTGGCAGTATTGGTAGTCGCGGTGGCGACACTGTTCATCGGCGCCAAGCCCACGGCCGCCGCCATGGCGTTCGGCGATGGCTTCTGGAGCCTGATACCGTTCACCATGCAGATGGCCTTCGTGGTGATCGGCGGTTACGTGGTCGCCAGCTCGCCACCCGCCGTCAAACTGATCGATCGCCTGGCACGCATCCCGAAAAACGGTCGCTCCGCGGTGGCCTGGGTCGCATTGATCTCCATGGTCGCGTCGCTGCTCAACTGGGGGCTTTCCCTGGTATTTGGCGGTTTATTGGTACGTGCCCTGGCCCGTCGCACCGATCTGAAAATGGACTACCGCGCCGCGGGCGCCGCCGCTTACCTGGGCCTGGGCGCGGTTTGGGCACTGGGTTTGTCTTCCTCGGCGGCGCAATTGCAGGCCAACCCGGCCAGCCTGCCACCGTCGATCCTGTCGATCACCGGGGTCATTCCGTTCACCCAGACCATTTTTCTCTGGCAATCGGGAGTGATGTTGCTGGCGTTGATCGTGATCTCGCTGATCGTGGCCTATGCCACCGCTCCCGGCCCGAACAGTGCCCGTGACGCCGCCGCCTGCGGGATTGATCCCAGCTTCAGCATGCCGGCATTGCAGCCTCGCACCCGCCCGGGAGAATGGCTGGAACATAGCCCGCTGCTGACCATTGCCCTGGCGCTGCTGGCCGCCGGCTGGCTGTTCCACGAGTTCTCGACCAAACCTGCGATAAGCGCCATCTCCGGGCTCAACACCTATAACTTCCTGTTCCTGATGCTTGGCGCGTTGCTGCACTGGCGGCCGCGCAGCTTTCTCGATGCCGTGGCGCGCGCGGTGCCGACCACCACCGGCGTGCTGATCCAGTTTCCGCTGTACGGCTCGATTGCCGCGCTGCTGACCACGGTCAAGGGTAGCGACGCCCAGACGCTCGCCCATCACATATCCACCTTTTTCGTACAGATCGCATCCCACGATACCTACGCCGTGTTGATGGGCGCCTACTCGGCGGTGCTGGGCTTTTTCATTCCTTCGGGAGGCGGCAAATGGATCATCGAAGCCCCCTATGTCATGCAGGTGGCCAATGATCTGAACTATCACCTGGGGTGGGCGGTGCAGATCTATAACGCCGCCGAAGCGCTGCCAAACCTGATCAATCCGTTCTACATGCTGCCGCTGCTGGGAGTGTTGGGGCTCAAGGCCCGGGACCTGATCGGTTTCTCCTTCGTGCAATTACTGGTTCACACGCCATTGGTGCTGGTGCTGCTGTGGGCGCTGGGGACGACATTGTCTTATCTGCCGCCCGTGATGCCATAAAGCCATAAAAAAGGGCCGATATTTTCGTCGGCCCACTTTTTCTTCGCTCCGGTCTGTTTCAGTATGGCTACACCCTGTTCGAGGGGTCCACACGCTGAAAAGGATCTGAGCATGTCCAAACTCGCCGTACTTTCTCTTGCCACCCTGGCCTTCAGTGCCGCCGCCCATGCCGACATCGATGTTCAGTTGGGCAGTACCGAACGCGTCACCCGTCTCTTCGCCTATCCCAACAACTGCAATGTCATTTGTTTTCGCAACTGGACGCTGGAGCAGACCGTTGAGCATTACCTGACCCAAAGCGTGCAGCGTGACGGCTACAGCGCGGCCAAGGTCAGCGTCAAAAGCGACAACGATAAGGTCTACGCCAGTATTAGCGGCGTGCCGCAAGACTACGGCAAACCGTTGACTGCGCTGCTGGATGCCGGTGACCTGGCATACAAGGGCGCCACCAAACTCAACAGCGATAACAAATGGGCCTACGACTGGTACCTGTTCCTGCCGCTGGGCATGGCCCTGGAGAACCGCAAGAGCATTGAGTTGCTGCACTTCCCGCCGGATTACTCCCTGACCCAGGCGCAGGACTACCTGGAATCGGCCACCACCGATCGCTGGGCCACGCTGCTGACCGCCAACGGCATCGCCGCCGAACAGACCCCGGCCTTCCAGACCATTGTCGACATCGCACCGATTGCGGCGCCATCCAATGCCGGCCAGGCGCTGGGCGGGGTCTACGACTATTTCAATGACTACCAGACCACCATGGTCAAGCAAGTCAGCCAGAACGCCAGCGGCGACGCCCTGCCGATGGTGGCCTTCGGTGCTCCCGTGCGGAACTGGATCAAGACACAGTACGGCCAGACCGTGGACGTGCTGGGTCTGGCGACCATTACGCCGACTGCGGGTGTCAAGGTTCCGGTCCTGGGCTCCAACCACCCGAGCTACATCTGGTATGCCGCCGACCCTGACAGCTACAACGGTGATCAGGCCAAGGCGGATGCGGCAGGTTTGAAAGTCATGGGGCAGGACCTCAGCGCTGCATGCTGGCAAGCCGGCATGGGCAGCAAACCGGGCACCGATCCGAGTGCGCAATTGAATCAATGCACACAGACCTGGCAGGTCACGCAAAAGGAAGAAACCTGTGAGCTGTTCTATACCTCGATCCGCAAGCTGTCTGCGGACGAAGCGGCGAAAAAATGCGCGGAGCCGGCAATCAAATCACAACTTCCACAATTGAAAGTCCCCATGCCAGCGCTGCCTGACGCGGTGTAAACCCCAAGGACTTTCCTGCGTAAGCCTGGGCTCACGCGGGAAAGCGCCTTTGGCTCCTGTCAGAGTCGACAGTAGATGTCGTTTCAAGGTTGCGCGAAGCTAGGCAGGTTTCAATGATCGCTGGCAGGATCGCCAGCGCCAGAAGGCCGAGCGTCCTACGCGACAGGGACCGTCATGACCACCTTCCTTGCAGACAGCGCATCCTCACCGAACGGGGACGGCATCTACCCCGAGAAACAACTCAGCACGCGCATGGGTTATCCATCCAGGCGCGATTTCGAAGTGCGCCAGACGACTAACGGCCGCGGCAATGGCATCGTCGCCCGCAAGCGGTTTGCGCCGTTGGAAAGGATGTGCAGGGTATCGGGACTGATCGTCAGCCGACGACGCCTGCATACACTGCAGATCCTGCCGGACATCCACATGTATGACCCGCGCTTCGCCGGATTGCTGCAGCACTCCTGCAGCCCGAACGTTTTCCTGGACATGAGCGAACTGTGGTTATGGGCGTTGACCATCATCGAGGAAGGTGACTGCTTGACGATGGATTACGCCAGTACCGAACAGAAATTGTATCGACAGTTCGCCTGCCGGTGCGGTTCGTCCAACTGTCATGGCTGGATCACAGGCTATGACGAACCGCCCAACGAGCGAGGGATGAAATTTCTACGGCACTGGCGTCGCCGCTGTCATCGCGACTGAATGAGCCGAATCAGGGCGCGCCGACCGGACGTAGCCGATACTGCGGCGGCAACTGCTCGAAACCGCTGATCGTCGTGTCCAGGCTTTTCCAGCGGCCGTCCTTGATCCCGTAGATACAGCCGTGAATCGACAGTTTCTGCCCGCGATGCCAAGCGTTCTGCACAATGCTGGTGTGGCCGACATTGGCCACCTGCTGGATCACATTGAGCTCGCACAAGCGATCCACGCGCTCTTCTTCGGTCGGCAATTGGGCCAACGTTTCGCGATGCTCGTAGTACAGGTCGCGAATCGAACGCAGCCAGCCGTCGATCAGACCCAGTTGACGATCCTGCATCGAGGCACGCACGCCGCCACAGCCGTAATGCCCGGTGACCAGGATATGTTTGACCTTGAGCACGTCCACCGCGTACTGGATCACCGACAGGCAGTTGAGGTCGGTGTGCAGCACCACGTTGGCCACGTTACGGTGCACAAACAGATCGCCGGGCAGCATGCCGACGATCTCGTTGGCCGGCACCCGCGCATCGGAACAGCCGATCCACAGATACTCAGGGGTTTGCTGACGGGCCAGCTTGGAAAAGAAATCAGGATCTTCCTGCTTGATCGCATCGGCCCAGCGCGCGTTGTTATCAATCAGATCTTGTAATTCGTTCATGCTATCTAGCCCTCGAGAATAGTGCGCAACTTTGACAGACGACCGCCCGTCGAGGTCACGTCCAGAATGCCGTTGGAATTCTCGCCACGGCTGTGGGTCCACCCCCAGTAAGCCCCACAGTATGAGGAATTGCCATGAATGATTCACGACGTCCTTTCGACGCGGTCCAGCCGGAACCCATCGACGATAACGAAGACCGCATGGGCTCGATGCATGAACTGGAATTCGACGAACAAGAGCCCAGTGCGAAAATCGGCGACGAACTGCCGGAAAATGAACGCGAACAGTTGATGCCGCGTGAACGCGTGCGTGAAGCCGGGCTGACAGGGGCTTCAACGGATGATCACGACCCCACCGACGACGACATGAGCCCGGAAACACTGATCCGCGAAGACGGTGCCCGGGACGCCCATGAAGCCGGTGACGACAAACGGGCGGACTGGGACCTGAGCGTGGTGGATGAAAATGACATAGGCGGGGGTGACGGGCTCGACGAAGCGGAAATGGCCGATATCGATCCGTTGGATGGCAAGCGGTAAGTGTCGATAGAGCTGACGCCATCGCGAGCAGGCTCGCTCCCACAGGTTCTGCGTCATAACCCAATGTCTTGAGCGATGCAGATCCAATGTGGGAGCGAGCCTGCTCGCGATAGCGGTGGATCAGTTTGCACTGGGGTTGAATGTGCCGCCGTCATCGCGAGCACGCTCGCTCCCACATTGGATCTGCATCGCTCGAGACATTGGGTTATGACGCAGAACCTGTGGGAGCCAGCCTGCTCGCGATAGCGGAGGATCAGGTTGCACTGGGGTTGAATGTGCCGCCGTCATCGCGAGCAAGCTCGCTCCCACAGGGTTTTGTGTTCGAGCGCAAATTTGATGCACATCGCCAAGCTCTCTGTGGGAGCGAGCTTGCTCGCGATGACGGCGTTGCGGTTAACCTCGATGTGGCAAGTTCAGTCCACCAAGGTACACGCCATGACCACCGCATCTTCGCGTCCGCCCACCGCAGGGTAGTAATCGCGGCGACGGCCGACTTCATTGAAGCCATAGCGCTCATACAGCCGGAACGCTGTGCGGTTGCTGTCACGCACTTCCAGGAAGCACTCCCGAGCCTCGGCCTTGTAGGCAATGGACATAAGATGCTCCAGCAGCCGCAAACCCAAGCCGCGCCCCTGGTTTTCCGGTTTGACGGTGATGTTGAGCAAGTGCGCTTCATCCAGGATGATCTGCACCACGCCGTGGCCCACTTGCTGCTGGCCTTCGAACATCAGCCAGATCTGGTACTTGCCCAGCCCGTCGAGAAAGATCCCTCGGGTCCAGGGGTGGCTGTAGGCCGCATATTCGATTTTCAGCACAGCGTCGAGGTCCGCCTCGGTCATCGGGCGGAACGATACAGCGTCACTCATTCGATTCTTTCCAACGCGCCATCAGCCGGCGCATGGCTTGCCAGACATCAGCCTTGCGCTGTGGCGTCTCCATTAACAATTCCAGGCCGGGCAACGCCCAGGCCGAGCCCAGGCCTTCGACCTGCAGTTCGCGATTGAACGCTTGAGCATCCACCTCACCAGCAAATTTCACCGCCGGCAGGCCGATCAGCCAAAGGCACACGCAGGGCTCATCCTCAAGCCGCGCCGAGACAAAACCCTGGACAAAATCCCGCGCCGCTTCTGGTCCCTGGTCCATGGTCCCGCGTGACAGCAACGGCCAGCGCACTGGCTCGCCAACGATCTGTGGGCTGTCCGGCAGACCGGCGGCGCGCAGCATGTCCTTGAGCAACAGATACGCCGGATCGCGGCTTTGAAACGGTTCGCCCGTGGGCAGTTCCACCAGTAGCAGGCAACGTCCTGCCCGTAGCAGTTGCAGCGCGAAACGCGGCGGTGCGACGTAAGGGGCCTTGACCGGGGGCGGGGTCTCATCGGCGGCCTCTACCGGTTTGGCGTTGGTGCGGGTCGAAGCCAGGCTCGGGCGCGGAACCTCGATCTTCGGCCGTTCGACCACGGGCGCCACCGGCTCGGCAACCGTCTTGGCCACGGGCGCGCTCACGACCGGCTCGATATCCAGCGGCTCGGGCGTTTCCAGCAGCTCGGGCCGCGACGGGGCGGCAAACGGCAATTCGGTACGCGGCAGCCAGTTGACCACCTGCATGGCGGTCAGATAGGCGCGGCGGCGGGACTCGATAAGCAAGGGTCGGCCACTTGTGGATAACTGAAAGTGGAAGGGATTCTACCGCCCTTCGAGACAGATCGCTTCCCTGTTGAATCAATAGTTGAGCGATTCAACCGACAGTCCGTCTCAGGGGTGAATCGCAACCGGCCTGATGCAGTACAATCGCCCCTTTTAATTGCCAACCCGACGGCCATTGCGATGATCGAACCCAAGCGCGTCTTGCGCGCCCTCGCTGAACACTGGGCATTGCTGGAACCTTTGTGCGAGCACTTCGACCAGGGCACCCTGAGCCTCAACGAATTGCGTTCACAATTGGCCGCCCAACAACTGGACAGCACGCCCCAGGACATCACCAACCTGCTGGACGTGTGGATCCGCCTGGACATCCTCGTACCGGTGGCGAAAAGCCCGAACCGTTTCGAGCTCAACGCCCAGATCCATGACTTCCTCGCCTACCTGCGCCGCGAACACCGCCTCGGCCTGTGCCTGGAAATCGAAGCCTACCTGCGCCACCTCGAGCGCCTGGCCGGTTATATCCAGGACGCGTTCGACATTCGCGACGGCAACGATCTGGCCCGCCAGTTGCGTCTGCTGGACATGCGCGTGCGCGACGTACTCAAGAAACTCGCCAACGACGAACAGGCCCTGGTAGCGGTGGCCGAACGGGCCAAGACCAGCGACCGGCAGATTCCGTTGCGCCAGCGCTACGCCGAAGTACTGGCGACCTGGGATGAATACGTCGAACCGATGATCCAGTTGGTGAACGCCGACGGCGCGTTCGAGCAAGGCGTGCGCAAGGTCGAGAATGTGCTGTTGCGCATGCTCACCGAACAGCAGCGCCTCGGCCACCTGGTGGACGATGACATGCTGCTGCGCACCCACGCGCGCATCCTCGAGATGCAGACCAGCGCCCAGTTAACCCTGCGCCATGCCCGCGAATTGCTCCTGCCGCTACGCGAAGAGGCCCGCCGTCACAACGCGGTGACCCGTGGCGCCGCCCTGGCCCTGGCCGCCATTCGGCGCAAAGGCCTCGATGCCGTGCCCCAAGCCGCCATGCCGCTGTTCACCCGCCCGCAAAGCACCTTCTTGGGCAGCGCCAGTCAGGTCGAAGCCTACGTATACGCCCTGGCCCGTTTCGAACCGAAACCGGCGCGCTTCCCCAAGTCCCACAAGACCCACAAGGGCGGCGAGGCTCCTCGCGCGCCGCGCACCGTACGCGAGATGGTCGAGCGTTGCGAAGACGCGCTGCCAATGCCGGACCTGATGACCTGGTTGCTGGAGCAGGAGCCGGACGGCGCCACCGACGAATTGCTGTACTGGTTCTCGCGCCTGTCGCGGGAAAAACGTTTCAAGCGCGAGCGTCTGGAACGCCGCGACTACCACACTCACGAGCATCAGGTCAGCCTGCGCTCCTTCGCCCTGCTCTCGGCCCGCGACACCGCCGCCGAGGATTCTGCGAGCATCCCCCATGCATCTTGATCTATCCGAACTGTCCCAACTGGCGCCGATTTTTCGCGAGCTGTTCAAGGGTTACCACGTCAGCCGCCGCGACCCGGAGCTGTACGCGCAACTGTCGAACTTCCAGGACCAGTACCGCACGCTGTTCAAGGCCCTGGGTTTCGAACTGGTGTGCGATACCCGTGGTTTCTACTACTTCGTGCCGGACCTCGCCGCCGCTGCGGTGAACAAGACCGCCCAACGCCTGGCGCTGTTCACCTTCATCCTCGTCGAGCACCTGGCCGACCAGGGCCGCGACCCGATTGCCGTGCTCGACGGTGGTAGCCTGGGCCGCGATGAGCTGCCCTCGCTTCTGGAAAAGTACCGCGACCTGTTCCTTCAGGCCGAAGTGCAGACCCAGGAAGAGCTGGAAGAAAAAATCATGCGCCGCATGACCCAACTGGGTTTTGCCGGCGAAGAGAACGGTGTCTACCGCTTCCTGCCACCGATGCACCGTTTCCTCGACGTCTGCCTGTCGGTCCAGCAGGACCGCGACCTGGCCGCCAGCCTGCACAGCGTGCTGCCGTTGCCTGCACCGGTACTGATCGACGAAGACAGCGACGAAAAGTTGCTGCAAACCGATGATCCGCTGGATCTGAGCGAATTCGAAGGTGAAAGCGAAGAAGACGCACTGGCCCGTGCCATTGCCGAAGAACAGGAGACCGACGCATGAGCAAGGAACGCTACGGCATCCGCCGCTTTGCCCTTTTGAACACCGCCGGCTACAGCCTGGGCCTGTTCCCGCTGGAAGAACCGCTGTCGGTGTACGGCGCAAACAACCTCGGTAAATCCGCGTCGATCAACGCCTTGCAGTTCCCGATCCTGGCGCGCATGTCGGACATGAGTTTCGGCAAGTACAGCCTGGAGCAATCCCGGCGTTTCTACTTTGCCTCGGACACCAGCTACATCCTGGTGGAAGTCGCCCTGCCCCATGGCCCGCACGTGATCGGCGTGGTCGGGCGCGGCCCCGGCGGCGGTTTCGGCCACCAGTTCTTTGCCTACGCCGGCAAGCTGGACCTGGCCCATTATCAGAAAGACGACACCTGCCTGCGTCAGAAAGAGCTGTTCACCAACCTGGAGCGCGAAGGCCTCAAAGCCTACGAACTCAAGCCTGATGAACTGCGGCGCCTGCTGGTGGGCGGTCATACCTCGATTCCGCTGGACCTGACGCTGATCCCGCTGCGCTCCACCAGCGAGCAAAGCCTCAAGACTTTCCGCGCGCTGTTCATCAACCTGTTGCACATGCGCGAAATTACTGCGGCCAAGCTCAAGCAACTGTTCCTCGACGCGTTCGAGCACAGCCTGCGTTCCGGTAGCGTGGATTACATCGCCGCGTGTGAAGAAGCCTTCCGTGATGTACGACGCATGGAGCAGGACTACAACTCCCTGGTGGCTGCCGGTCCGCTGGTGGAGGCCCTGGCCAATGGCGTGAAGCAGCGCGATGTACTGCGCGGCAAACTGCATCGTCTGTCACCGTTGCTCGACTCGCTGCTCGGCACTTGGTCGGACTACGCCAGTGCGCGCAAGGAAGAGCTGACCATCCAGGCCGAACACTACCGCAACGAGCAGGATTCGCTGCAGAACGACCAGCGCGGCGGCACTCAGGAGTTGATGCGCCTGGAACGGGAAATCAGCGGCATCCAGCGCTGGATTGGCGAACTGTCGGTGCTCAAGAACCGCTTTGCCCTGGTGGATGACGTCAAGGTCCTGGAGCAACAACTACTCGCGGCCAAGGATGCCCACGACGAACTGGCCGGTGCCCTGGCCCAGTCCCGGCAGTTCAGCGCCGAAGACCTGGATGAGCGCCTGCGGGATCTGGAAAAACGCCTGAAGTCGGTCAAGCAGCAACTCGATCATGCCGACAACAACAGCTACGCCCGCCTGCGGGAAGAATTCTCGCAACAGGACGTTGAACGCCTGATGCGCCTGTTCAACAGTGCGCTGTTCAGCCTGCCGCTGGGCGAGCACGGCATTGCACTGGACGAGAACGGCGAGTGGGTCAAATCCATGGAGCTGATCCTCGACGGCTTCAAAGGTGAGCGTTTCGAAGTACCGGGCCTGTCCATCGACCTGTCCCACATCGAACCGCCGGCCCTGCAAGCCCTGGCCGACCGCGCCGCACTGCGAGACCAGAAAGAACGCCTGGAAAAAGAACTCAAGCAGCTCAAGACCCAGCAAGCGGTGGCCGCCGACCGCGCCGCGAGCAAGACCCAGACCGAGGCGCTGTACCAGCAGGTTCTGGATGCGCAGAAAGCCCTGGAAGACTTCCGCCGCACCCAGACCCTGAGTGCCGAGGAAGGCGAAAAGCTTGAGCAACTGGCGCAGATGGAAGCCGCCCAGGACGAACTCAAGCGCTCCAGCGATGCCTTCACCGAACGTGTCCAGCAGTTGTCCGCCAAGTTGCAACTGGTGGGCCGGCAGATCGCCGACATGGAAGCCAAGCAACGTACCCTCGACGACGCCCTGCGCCGTCGTCAATTGTTGCCAGCGGACCTGCCGTTCGGCACACCGTTCATGGACCCGGTCGACGACTCCATGGATAACCTGCTGCCGCTGCTCAATGACTACCAGGACAGCTGGCAGGGGCTGTTGCGGGTCGATGGCCAGATCGAAGCGCTGTACGCCCAGGTGCGCCTCAAGGGCGTGGCCAAGTTCGACAGCGAAGACGACATGGAGCGCCGCCTGCAACTGTTGATCAACGCCTATGCCCACCGTACCGACGAAGCACTGACCCTGGGCAAGGCACGGCGTGCGGCGGTGACTGACATTGCCCGGACCCTGCGCAACATCCGTAGCGACTACGACAGCCTCGAGCATCAACTGGCGCTGTTCAACCGCGAGATCAACAAGCGTCAGGTGTCCAACCTGCAGAGCTTCCGGATCGTCCTGGCGCCGAACAAGGAAGCGCTCAAGCACATCGACCAGATCATCCACAGCGCCGGCCAGTACGAGGAAGGCGAGACCCTGTCGGTGTTCGACCTCAGCCAGAGCGCCGAGCAGGACAACAAGAACGAAGAGGCCAAGGAATACCTGGCCCGCCTGGTGGCGGCCAACCACAACCAACTCGGCCTCAAGGACCTGTTCGAACTCGCCTTCGAGATCACCAAGGTCAACGGCCAGCCCGTGATCCACACCGATATCGATGGCGCGGCGTCCAACGGCACAACGATGACTATCAAGGCGTTGACCAACATGTATTTGTTGCTGCACCTGATGGACCGCGAACAGGCCGGTCGCGTGCGTCTGCCGTACTACCTTGACGAAGCGGCAGACATCGACGAGAAAAACCAGGCCGCGCTGCTGGAAACCAGCTTGCAGCTGGGTTTTGTGCCGATCCTGGCCAGTGTGAAACCGCAAGTCTGCGCCAGCGTCGCCATCGACCTGGAAGGCGGCAGCGGCCCCAACGGCATCTACATCGACGAGGCGGACTGGAAGTACATCCGCCGTCACGATGCGGTGAAAGCTACGGTGAACGTGCAGGCCGACGAGCCGGAGCTGGATCCGGTTTGAGGTGAATAGCCGGACACAAAAAAGGCCGCGATCCAATGGATCGCGGCCTTTTTCATTGCGGCGGGCTTTTTAGGATTGTCGCGAGCTGGCTCGCTCCCACAGGTTTAGCGTCGCAATCAGGTACGACACTTAGTGGGAGCGAGCCTGCTCGCGATGGCGTCAGAACAGACTGATTGCCCCCTAATCACTTACCCAGCTTGATCTTCGGCGCCCAGGTCAGCCACTCCTCTTCAAACTGATCGAACAAGGGGAAGGTCTGCTCCGCTCGCGCCGGGTTGCCCATCCGCTCGCCATCCGGGGTGGCAAAAGCGATGCCGCCCTGAATCAGCGTCTCCAGCGACTCAGTCCGCACTGTCGCGCCTTTGAACAACCCGAAGTCCATGCCGAAGCCACTGGTATTCCAGAATCGCGTGCCGCTGCGCACCAATGGCGCGTACTTGGGCTCGATCAGGATATGAACCAGCACACGGTCCGCCGTCTGGCCCAATTCATAGCCAGTAACCTTGCCCACAGTAATCTCGCGATACGTCACCGGCACGCCGGTCTTCAACGAACCACGGCGAGCGGCGCTCAACACCAGGCTCAGACCGGCTTCAGGGACGGCGTTTTGCGGTGGGCTGGCGAGGGCCACGAAGTTTTTCTGCGGCCCCAGGTTTTTCACCGGTGGCTGTACTTCGATGTACTGCCCGGTCACCAGCGTCTCCAGGTTCGAGGTCTTCATCAGCCCCAGTTCGGGCTTGACCACCCAGAACTGAGAGCCGACCCGAGCAATACGCTCCGGCACTTCGGTGATACGTGCGGTAAGCAGGATCGATTGCATGTCGGCGCTGAGGTCCACGTCTTCGATCTTGCCCACATCCAGCCCTTTGAAACGAATCGGCGTGCCGCTGCGCAAACCGTCGGCGCGATCGACCTTGATCGTCACCATTGTGCCTTTCTGTTGCGCGGCTTCGCGGTCTGCATGCAGACGGAACCGTGGGATGCGCCTTTTCAACGGCACATTGGGTTCCGGCGTATCGAAAGAAATGCCGCCGGCCATCAGGCTTTGCAGGGATTCGCTCTTGACCTGGATCCCCCCCGTCAAACCACCCGTGAGCGTAATCCCACTGGCATTCCAGAACCGGGTCGATCCGTTGACCAGACCTTCGTATTCCTTCTCGATGTGCACACCAATGATCAACTGCTTTTTCTTGCGGGAGAACTGGTAGCTCTGCACCGATCCAACCTTGACCTGTTTGTAGAGAATCGGACTGCCGACCTCCAGCGAACCCAGGTTTTCAGTGAGCAGGACCAGGTGCAGCCCGGGCGAACGCAAGTCCAGCGGTGGCGCCTTCGGCCTGGCTTCAAATTCGCGCTGCGGCGCGCCTCCCTTGTCGCCGGGACGTATGGCGATGTAGTTACCTTTGACCAACGCCTCAAGGCCCGTAATCCCCGCCAGCGAGATCGACGGCTTGACCACCCAGAACTGGGTGCCGGTCACCAGGTAATCTTCGGCCAGTGGGTCTAGGGTCAATTCAGCGGTAGCACTGGACAGATCCGGATCGACCTTGAGGTTCTTCAGGCTGCCGACCTGAATGCCTTTGTACATCACCGGAGTACGACCGGACTGTAACCCTTCGAAGTCGCTGAGCTTGACCTTCACGCGGATGCCGGCAGCGGCAGCGTCGAAGTCTTCATAAAGACGAAACGGCAGGCTCGGGTCTGTGGGCGGACTGTCTTTGCGACTCTCCGGCGTGGCGAACGCGATACCACCGGCCACGATGCTCGCCAGGGATTCGCTGCGCACTTTGACGCCCGACAGATTGGCATCGATGCTGATGCCGCTGGCATTCCAGAAACGCGTATGTTTACGCACCAGGCCGGCATAAGTCGGTTCGATGTAGATTTTGATTTCGACCGTGCTCTGATCCTCCGATAGCAGGTAGCTTTTCACCTGTCCGACCTGAATCTGTTTATAGAACACCGGGCTGCCACGGTTCAGCGAGCCCAGCCGCTCGGCCTTGAGGGTCAGGTGCAAACCAGGCTTGGCGTCCGAGAGCGGCGGCTCTTCGGCCAGGGCCTTGAATTTACGGATCGGCTCCCCTTCCCCCGGGCTGATAGCCACGTAGTTACCGGAAACCAGGGTTTCCAGGCCGGTGATGCCGGCCAGGGTCACGCTCGGCTTGACCAACCAGAAGCGTGTCCCGGTCTTGAGGTATTGCTCGACGTCCTTGTTCATCTCAATGGTCGCGACCACGCCTTTCGAGCTGCCTTCGTCATCGAGCTTGAGGGACTTCACTTTGCCGACCGGCATACCCTTGTAGACGACTTCAGTCTTGTTGACCTGAATACCCTCGCCGCTTTCAAAGCGCACGTTGATCTCGATGCCGGTTTCGTTATAGGCCCGCCAGCCGAGCCAGCCGCCGATAATCAAGGCAATCAGCGGCAAGACCCAAATCGCGGACCAGTTCGAAGCCGGTCGGGTTTTAGCGGTAGGCAAATCAGTCATGGTCGTCATCCGACTCCGTGTTATCCCAAATCAGTCGGGGATCGAAGGTTACTGCGGCAATCATTGTCAAAATCACTACGCTGGCAAAAGCAATTGCACCAAGACCGGCTTCGACACTCGCGAGTCGACCGAAATTCACTACCGCCACCAATATGGCGATCACAAAAATATCCAGCATCGACCAGCGCCCAATGAACTCGATAAAACGGTACATAAGGATGCGTTGCCGCGCAGACATGGGCTGGTGCCGTTGCACGGAAAACAGCAGCAAGGCGATGCCTACCAACTTGAAAGTCGGAACGACGATACTGGCGATGAACACCACGGCGGCAATCGGAATCATCCCGTGCTGAACCAGCTCGATGACCCCGGCCATGATGGTGCTCGGTGCCCCTTGCCCCAACGAGTTGATGGTCATGATCGGTAGCATGTTGGCCGGAATGTAGAGAATCGCGGCAGTGACCAATAACGCCCAGGTCCGCATCAAGCTGTTCGGGCGACGAGGATGAACCAGGGCGCCGCAGCGGGTACAGGTTTGTGTATCGACGTCAGCTTCCTGCCGGTTTAGCTCGTGGCATTCTGTGCAGATCAAAATACCCGCATCAATCGCCCGCATGAGCGTCCTCTCCTGATAACGCTTGCCAGATCTGATGCGGCGACATCACCACCTCCAGCCAGACCTGGACGAGCAACAAACTGATAAAACACGCCAGACCAAGCCCCACGGTAATGGCCGCCATGTCTGCCAACTTGACAATGGCCACCAGCACACCCATGAGGTAAACCTCCAGCATGCCCCAGTCGCGTAAATGGTGATAAATGCGATAGAGCAATAAGCCGTAGCTACGGCCGATATTCCAGCGAATGGTCAGTAGCACGGCCAATTGGCAAAGCAGTTTAAGCAGCGGGATGCCCATGCTGCACAGGAAAACCACCACCGATACACCCTGCATGCCGGTATTGAACAGGCCGACCACACCACTCCAAACGGTGTCCTGGGAGGATTGGCCGAGCAAATTGAGCTGCATGATGGGTAAAAAGTTCGCCGGCACATACAACAGCAGAGCGGCAATGACCAATGCAAGGCTGCGTTCGACCACATTGTGTCGGTGAGCGTAGAGCTCATACCCACAGCGAGGGCATTCGGCTTTTTCGCCATGGGCCAGCTGGGGCTTGCGCATCAACAGGTCGCACTCATGGCACGCCACCAAGTCATCCAACGGCAGATCTGACAACCGAGGGGCGTCAAACGGATCGGGCATAAAGAGCTCTGGCTCAACTAAGGTGGAGGCTATTCTAGTGCGCTGGCTTGAAAATAACTGTGCAAATTTATTCCGAGCCTCGGCGCAATTTTATTGCGGGCAAAACAAAACCCCTACCTGCATCAGCAGATAGGG